>JAXDGY010000303.1:0-5684 GCA_034664785.1 Solirubrobacteraceae bacterium | reverse complement strand
CGGCGAGCGCGACGGCGGTCGCGATCGTCGCGTGGCCGCAGAAGGGGACCTCGGCGACCGGCGAGAAGTAGCGCACCTCGTACGCGCGGTCCCCCCGCTCGGCGGTGAGGAACGCGGTCTCGGAGTAGCCCACGTCGGCGGCGATGGCCAGCATCTGCTCCGCGGACAGGCCGCGCGCGTCGAGCACCACGCCGGCCGGGTTGCCGCCGCCGGGCGTGTCGGTGAAGGCGGCGTACCGGACCACCGTGACGTCGGGGACGATGGGGGCGTCGGTCATGGAGTCCAGCATGACCCGCGGCGCGCGCTCAGCGCGCGGGGCGCTGATCGGGCGGGGCGCGGCGCTCGCGCTCGCGCTCCCCGAGCGCGGTCTCCTCGCCCACGGGGTAGGGCGGGCGGCCGGGATCACGCCGCGCGCGTCCGGTGAGGCGCCGCAGCGTGCCGTCGGCCAGCAGGCTCAGGCGGCCGACGGTCGCACTCCACGCCCGACCCGCGGCGGCGACCGGCCACGGTCGGCGCTGGCGGGAGACACGGCGCGGCGGGCGCACCTCCTCGGTCTCGGCGTCCCCGGCGACATGGCCGCGCGCCGCGCCGGCGACCGCCTCGTGGTCGCCCGCGGACGTCTTGCCGGCGTCGACCCAGGCGTAGCGGAAGCACAGCCCGCCGGCGAGGTAGGCGCCAGACGCCATGTTGCGCGCGGCGGGCCCGGCGCGCCCGGGGACGAGCTGCAGCGCCAGGCCGCCGCGGACGAGCACCTTCGCCGCTCGGAACCACCGTCCGCCACGGCCCTCACGCAGCGCGCGGGCGGTGCGCCCGAGGCGGCGCTCGTTGAACGTCGAGAGGACGAGCTCGGCGCTGATCCCGCCGGCCTCCAGCCCGCCGAGCGCCCGGAGCGTCGGATGCCCCGGCGCCACGCCGTCGGCCACGAGCACCAACCGGCACGCCGCCGCTCCGGTCGCGGTGGCGGTGGAGACGAAGATCGGGCCGAGGAACAGCCGGCTGCGCGCCCACAGCGGGACGGCGGTCGCGGCGAGCAGCACGCCGGTGTAGGAGCCCAGGTAGCCGCCGAGCAGCGCGGTGGCGCCGCCGAGCGCGCGCGCCGCCCGCGGCCGCCCGAGCAGGTCCGCCCCGACCGCGGCCGCGCCAGTGGTGCTGAAGCCGACCAGGCACCAAGCTCCCGTGTTCATCGGCGAGCGCGGCTTGAAGATCCGCAGCATGTTGAGGAAGCGCCCCGGCCGCCCGAGGTCGGCGATCAGCAGGACCGGCGCGGGGAGGACGGCCGCCAAGGCGACCCGCCGGGCGAGCGTCGCGGAGCGCTTGTCCCCCGCCAGGTCCGCGGCCAGCGCGACGAACGCCGAGCCGGAGGCGATCCCGCCGACCCAGAAGTAGAGCGGCACCTCCCACGTCCACACGGGTGCCTTCAGGAACGGGCCGTGCGGGGCCGCGGGGGCCTGACGGGCGCGGCCCGTGCGGTTGGCCGCCGCGACCTCCCCCGGCTCGGGCTCCACGTCCGCGTAGCCGGTGTCCGCCTTGAACAGGTAGGACCACTGGGCGTCGCCCCACGCGGGCCGGGCCAGCGCCACGTCGCCGTCGGGGTCGGCCCGCCGCCACGAAGCCGGCTCGCCCGGCGTCCCGTAGGCCGGCGTGGCGTCCCTCGTCGCGGGCGAGTGGTCGGCGACCCATGTCGTCTCCCGTCCCGCCGTGGTCGGCGGCGGCTCCTGGTCGCCCCCCACCTCCGGGGCCGGCGGGCCGCCCGTCAGCGGGCCACGCTGGACCGGGGGACGGCGCCGGCGCGCCATTTCAGCGGCTCCCGGCCAGGCGGGCGGCCCAGCCTGGTCGCGGCAGGCGGGCCGCCGCGAAGGCCGCGGCCGCGGCCGCCGCGGCCACGAGCCCGGCGCCCACCGCCGCGGCGGTCGCGGCGCCGACGTGCTCCTGGATCGGCGAGTCCGCCTGCGCGGGCAGGCCGAAGCGCTCGGGCGGCTCGGTGAGCAGGAAGAAGGCGCCGAGCCCGCCTGCGAGCTCGTCCTGCGGCTCGTCGCCGGCGCCGTACAGGTAGGCGCCCTCGAGCCCGCGGCGGCGCAGCGTCGCGACGCGCCGGCCGGCGATCTCCACGAGCTCCTCGTAGGGGCCGAACTGGATCGAGTCGGTCGGGCACGACTTCGCGCAGGCCGGCTCGAGCCCGTCCTGGAGGCGGTCGTAGCAGAGCGTGCACTTGCCGGCGCGCCCGTCGACGGGATCGCGGTCGACGACCCCGAACGGGCACGCGGGGACGCAGTACCCGCAGCCGTTGCAGACGTCGGGCTGCAGCACCACCGTCTCGAACTCCGTGCGGATCAGCGCGCCCGTCGGGCAGGCGTCCAGGCAGCCGGCGTTCGTGCAGTGCTTGCAGACGTCGCTCATGAACACCCAGTCGCCCACCTCGCCCGCGGCCGTCCTCACGCCCCGCTCGGCGAGCGCGACGAGGTCGGGGCCGTCGCCGTGCGGGCCCTGGCCGTCGGCGCCCCCGTCCGCCGGCAGCGACGGCACCTGCCCGCCGCCGCCCGCCCGCAGCGCTGCCTCCGCCTCGCGGCGCAGCTGCGGGGAGGGCTCGAGCAGCTCGACGAAGCGCACATGGCGCCACGTGGCCGCGCTGAGCTCTCCGGTGTGGTCGTAGGAGCCGCCGCGACGGAGCTCCGAGCCGTCGGCGGGCAGGTCGTTCCACTGCTTGCAGGCCACCTCGCACGCCTTGCAGCCGATGCAGACCGTCGTATCGGTGAAGAAGCCCATGCGCTGGGCGCCCTCGCGCTGGACGGCGACCTCGGTGGGCGTGGAGTGGGTCACCTCGATCACGGCGGTGTCTCCTTGGGTCGCTCGGCCAGCGGATCGTCCTCACCGGGAGTGACGCGGTGGCCCGCCGACCGGCCGGCGAGCCTGACCGTCGTCGGCTGCGTCCGGCGCCCGGCGCGCACGTCGCAGGTGAAGGCCTTGGACTCCTGGATCATCACGTTGGGGTCGCCCGACAGCACCCCGAGGTCGTTCGTGCTGTCGCCGGGGTACGGCGGGTCGTAGCCCCAGTGCCAGGGCAGCGCCACCTGGTGGATCCGCTGCCCGTCGATCATCAGCGGCCGGATGCGCTCGGTCACCAGGGCACGGGCCTCGATCTCCGCCCGCTCGGTGACGATGACCATCCAGCCGCCGTCCTCGATGCCCCGGTCGCGCGCGAGGACGGGGTCGATCTCCGCGAACATCTCGGGCTGCAGCTCGCCGAGCCACGGCAGGTGGCGGCTCATGGCGCCGGAGGTGTGCTGCTCGGTCAGCCGGAAGGTGGTGGCGACCAGCGGGTACCGCGGGTCCGGCGAGGCGTGGTAGGGGTTCTCCGGGCGCCGCCAGCGGGCCGCCGCCGGGTTGGACTCCAGCCTGCCGTACAGGGCGTTGGACACCGGCGACTCGATCGGCTCGTAGTGCGTCGGCATCGGGCCGTCCTGCAGGCCCGACGGCGCGAAGAGCCAGCCGCGCCCGTCGGCCATCATGATGAACGGGTCGTCGCCGGAGATCGCGTCCATGCCGTGGGCGTCCGGCGGCGCGCGGTAGCCGGGCGGCTTGTCGATCGGGAAGTCGGGGACGTCGTAGCCGGTCCAGCGCCGCTGCGCCTCGTCCCACCAGATGTACTTCTTGCGCTCCGACCACGGCCGGCCGTCGGGGTCGGCGGAGGCGCGGTTGTAGAGCACGCGGCGGTTGGCGGGCCAGGCCCACGCCCACTCCGGCGACACCCAGCCGCCTGCCGGGTCGTCGACGTCACCCGGGTTCCGGCGCCGGGCCTGGTTGACCCCGCCGGCGTAGACCCCGGAGTAGATCCAGCAGCCGCACGCCGTCGAGCCGTCGGCCTTCAGGCTGGTGAACAGCGGGACCGGGTCCCCGGTGGCGATCTCGTAGCCGTTGATCTCCTTCAGCACGGCCTCGACGTCCGGCTCGGCGGTGTCCCCGTGCTCGGGGTAGTCCCACGTCACGTGCCGGATCGGCTGGTCGCGCTCCAGCTCGGAGCCCGCGTAGTGCGCGCGCACGCGCTTGCCGAGGTGATGCATGAACCAGAGGTCGCTGCGGGCGTCGCCCGGCGGCTCCAGGGCCTTGTCGCGCCACTGGAGCAGGCGCTGGGTGTTGGTGAACGACCCCTCCTTCTCCACGTGGCTGGCGGCGGGCATGAGGAACACCTCGGTCTGGATGTCCTCCGTGCGCAGCTCCCCGGACTGGATCTCGGGCGAGTCGCGCCAGAACGTCGCGCTCTCGATCTCGGCGAGGTCGCGGACCACGACCCACTTCATGCTCGCCAGCGCGCGGCGCTGCAGGCCCGAGTGCTGGGAGCCCACCGCGGGGTTCTGCCCCATGAGGAAGATGCCCTCCACGCCGCCGTCGAGCGCGCGCAGCATCGTCGAGAAGTGCATGTAGTTGGCCGAGATGCGCGGCAGCCAGGCGAAGCCGTAGTCGTTCTCGGCCGTGGCGGCGTCGCCGAACCACGCCTTCAGCAGCGAGACCGCGTACTCGTCCATGTGGCTCCACCAGCCGCGCTCCGACCCGGAGTGGCCGACATAGCTGCGCAGATCCTGCTCCTCGAGGTCGGCGCGCGGCATCGGCAGGTACCCGGGCAGCAGGTCGTAGAGCGTCGGGATGTCCGTCGAGCCCTGGATCGACGCGTGCCCCCGCAGCGCGACGATCCCGCCGCCCGGGCGCCCGATGTTGCCCAGCAGCAGCTGCAGGATCGCGGCGGTGCGGATCATCTGCACGCCGGCGGTGTGCTGCGTCCAGCCCACCGCGTAGCAGATGGCCGTCGTGCGCTCGCGGCCCGAGTTGGCGATGAGCGTGTCGGCGACGTCGTGGAAGTCCTCCTGCGAGATGCCGCAGACGCGCTCGACCATCTCCGGCGTGTAGCGGCTGAAGTGGCGCCGCAGGACCTGCAGGACGCAGCGCGGGTCCTGGAGGGTCTCGTCGCGCTCGGCCTCCCCGACGAGCATCCCGGCGCCCGTGGAGGCCTGGAAGTGCATCGTCCCGTGCTCGCGCACCCCGGCCGCGGCCGCGACCTGGCCGCCCTTGTAGCCCCAGGTCGACGTGTCATAGCCGCCGGTCTTCGGGTCGTAGCCGGAGAAGACGCCGTCGAGGTCCTCGGTGTCCTGGAAGCGCTCGTCGATGAGCGTCGCGGCGTTGGTGTAGTGCAGGACGTACTCGCGGAAGAAGGACTCCGTCTCGATCACGTGGCGGATCAGGCCGCCGAGGAAGGCGATGTCCGAGCCGGCGCGGATGGGCACGTGGCGGTCGGCGAGCTGGCTCGTGCGCGAGTAGCGCGGGTCGACGTGGATCACCTTCGCCCCACGCTCCTGGGCCTTGACGACCCAGCGGAACCCCACGGGGTGCGCCTCGGCCATCGACGAGCCCTCGATGAGCACGCAGTCGGCGTGCTGGAGGGCCTGCAGGAAGTCGGTGGCGCCGCCGCGCCCGAACGAGGCCCCCAGACCGGGGACGGTGCTGGAGTGTCATATGCGGGCCTGGTTCTCGATCTGCACCGCGCCCATCGCGGAGAAGAACTTCTTGATCAGGTAGTTCTCCTCGTTGTCGAGGGTCGCTCCCCCGAGGTGGGCGAAGCCCAGCGTCCGGTTGACGCGCCGCCCCTCGCTGTCGTGGTCCTGCCACCCGGCCTCGCGCGCGGCGATGACACGCTC
>JAXDGY010000302.1:0-14169 GCA_034664785.1 Solirubrobacteraceae bacterium | reverse complement strand
GCCGCAGCGTAGCCTCCCCGCGATGCCGGCATCGCATGAAGGCGTCGCGTGGACCTCGGGCTGAACGGCCGCCGCGCAGCGGTCACGGGCGGGACGCGCGGGATCGGGCGCGCGATCGCAGACGGCCAGGCCGCCGAGGGCGCCGACGTGGCGGTCTGCGCGCGCGGAGCCGAGGGCGTGGAGGCGACGGTGCGCGAGCTGCGCGGGCGCGGCGTGCGCGCGGACGGCGGCGTGATCGACGTCACGGCGCCGGGCGAGCTGGAGGCATGGGTGGACGAGGCGGCGAGCGCCCTCGGCGGCCTCGACCTGCTCGTCGCCAACGCCGGCGGCGCCGCGGGCGGTGGCCTGCTGGACTCGACCCAGGCCGACTGGGCGGCGACGTGGGAGCTGAACGCGGGGCACTTCGTGCGCCTGCTGCGCGCCGGCGCGCCGCACCTGCGCGCCGCCGGCGGCGGAGCCGCCGTGGTCATCAGCTCGATCTCCGGACACAAGGCGGCGCCGCGGGCGCAGTACGGCGCGACCAAGGCCGCCGAGATCCACCTCGCGGCGCCGCTGGCCCGGGAGCTCGCCGCCGACGGGGTCCGCGTCAACGCCGTCAGCCCCGGGTCGATCCTCTTCGACGGCGGTGGCTGGGCGGACGTGCGCGCCCGCGACCCCGCCGCCTTCGCGGCGTGGCTGGAGCGCGAGCTGCCCGCCGGGCGCCTGGGCACCCCGGAGGAGGTGGCCGACGTCGTCTGCTTCCTGCTCTCGGATCGAGCCACATGGGTCAACGGCGCCCACGTCGCGGTTGACGGGGCCCAGGGCGCGCCCGACATGCGCGGCTACTGACCGATCGAACATCGGTCCGGGCGCGAACACCGCCGCTTGTGCGTCCGGCTGGCCTGCCGAAGGGGGGAGCATGCTCCTCGCCATCATCCTCGTGCTCCTCGTCGTCACCGTGGCGATCGCCGTGGGCACCCACTTCCGCAACGCGCGCGCCTCCCGCCCCGCGGTGGACGGCAGCAACCGCAAGGACTTCTTCGGTGACCGCCTCCTGCTGCCGCAGGACCAGATGAACCACTGACGTCCCGCTCGCGGTCGTCCGGCGCCCCTCCCTAGGGGCGGCGGATGATCACGAGCACGGTCGCCAGCGCGAAGGCCATCTGGCCGAACGCGAGGGCCGTGCCGAGGTTCGTCGCACCCAGCAGCCCGGCCAGGGCGGTGGCGACGACGAACGCGGCGACCACGATCGCGAGGTCCACCCTCACGACGTCGCCCCCGCACGCGACTCCAGGGCGGCGGTGAGCGCCGGCACGTCGGCGCCGGCCGCCTGCTCGTCGAGGAAGCGCCGCGCCTCCCGCCGGCCGCCCAGCGCGCGGATGCCGCGCTCGCCGTGCTCGGCCGCGAAGTCCGCCAGCGCGCTCGCCCGCCGCGCCGCGAGCCGGCGCGCCCCGACGTCGAGGCCGTCGCGGTGGGCGTCCAGCGCAGCGACGAGTTCGTCGATCCCGCGGACGGGGGAGATGCTCGAGACGGTCACCACGGCCGTGTCGCGCCGCCCGACCGAGCGCAGCGCCGCGCGGAGGTCGCGCTGCGCGCGGACCGCGACCTGCCCGAGGTCGGCCTTGGTCACCACGAGGACATCGGGGATCTCCATGATCCCCGACTTCAGGAACTGCAGGACGTCGCCCGAGCCGGGCTGCACGATGACCGCGACGCTGTCGGCGACCTCGGCCACCTCGGTCTCGGACTGCCCGACGCCGACCGTCTCCAGGACGACGACGTCGAACGCCGCGGCCAGCGCGTGCGCGGCCGCGCGGGTGGCGGGCGCCAGGCCGCCCAGGCGCGTGCCCGCAGCGGTGGAGCGGATGAACGTCCCCGGATCCTCCGGGTCGAAGGCGATCCTCGCGCGGTCGCCGAGCAGCGCGCCGCCGCTGCGTCGCGATGACGGGTCGACGGCCAGGACGGCGACGGTGCGCCCCCCGGCGCGCCAGCAGCGCACGAGCTCGGAGAGCAGCGACGACTTGCCCGCCCCGGGCGGGCCGGTGATCCCGACCACGTGCGCCCGCGCCTCGCCGCGCAGCGCGGCGGGGGAGAGGCCCCGCAGCAGCGCGGCGATCTCCTGGCGGGCCGCCGGGGCGGCGTTCTCCACCAGGTTCAGGACGGCCGGCGCGGCCGCGAGGTCCCCTGCGCGCAGGCGCTCGGCGAGCTCGGTGCCGGACGGGCCGCTCAAGCGCCGGCCGCCACGCCGTTGCGCTCGGCCACGAGCGTGACGACGTCGCCCATGATCTGGTTGATGTCGAAGTCCTTGGGCGTGTAGACCGCCGCGACGCCCGCCGCCTTCAGGGGCTCGACGTCCTGCTCGGGGATGATCCCGCCGACGATCACCGGCGCGTCGACGCCCTTCTCCCGCAGCGCGTCGACCACGGCGGGGATCAGCTGGCGGTGGGAGCCCGACAGGATCGACAGGCCCACCACGTGGACGCCCTCCTGCAGCGCGCTGGCGGCGATCTGCGCCGGGGTCAGGCGGATCCCCTCGTAGACCACGTCCATCCCGGCGTCGCGGGCGCGGACGGCGATCTGCTCGGCGCCGTTGGAGTGCCCGTCGAGGCCGGGCTTGCCGACGAGGATCTTCAGCCGGCGGCCGAGCGCCTCCGACACGCGGTCGACCTCCTCGCGCAAGGGCTCGAGGTCGTCGGAGCCGGCGCCGGCCGCGGCCTCGCCGACGCCGGTCGGCGCGCGGTACTCGCCGAAGGCGTCGCGCAGCGTCTTCGACCACTCGCCGGTGGTCGCGCCGGCGCGGGCCGCGGCGAGCGTCGCGGGCATGATGTTGTCCTCCGTGCCGGCCGCGACGCGCGCGAGCTCGGCCAGCGCCTGATCGACGGCCGCCTGGTCGCGCTGGGCGCGCCAGGCCACGACGGCGTCGCGCTGCTCGGCCTCCAGCGCGGGGTCGACGACCAGGATGCCGCCCTCGGCGTCGTCGGTGAGCGGGGAGGTCGCCGTGCCCTGGAAGCGGTTGAGGCCGACGACGACCTGGTCGCCGGACTCGATGCGGCGCAGGCGCTCGCGGTGCGAGTCGACGAGCGCGCCCTTCATGTAGTCCACGCCGGCCACGGCGCCGCCGTGCTCCTCCACGACCGCCATCTCGGCCCGGGCGCCCTCGAGCAGGTCGGCCACGAGGCCCTCCATGACGACGGAGCCCTCGAAGATGTCGGGGTACTCGAGCAGGTCGGTCTCGTAGGCCAGCACCTGCTGGATGCGCAGCGACCACTGCTGGTCCCACGGGCGGGGCAGGCCGAGGGCCTCGTTCCACGCCGGGAGCTGCAGCGCGCGGGCGCGGGCGTCGCGGCCGAGGGTGACCGCGAGGGCCTCGAGCACGATGCGCTGGACGTTGTTCTCGGGCTGCTGCTCGGTCAGGCCCAGGGAGTTGACCTGGACGCCGTAGCGGAAGCGCAGGTGCTTGGGGTCCTGCACGCCGTAGCGCTCGCGGCCGAGCTCCTCCCAGAGGATGCCCATCGCGCGCAGCTTGGCGTGCTCCTCGATGAAGCGGACGCCGGCGTTGACGAAGAACGAGATGCGCCCGAACACCTTGCCCATGAGCTCCTGCGGGACGCGTTCGCGGACGGCGTCGAGGACGGCGATCGCGTTGGCCATCGCGTAGGCGATCTCCTGGACCGGCGTGGCCCCCGCCTCCTGCAGGTGGTAGGAGCAGATGTTGATCGGGTTCCAGCGCGGGACCTCGGTGACCGTGTAGGCGACCATGTCCGCGATCAGCCGCATGGACGGCCCGGGCGGGAAGGCGTAGGTCCCGCGGGCCAGGAACTCCTTGATGATGTCGTTCTGCGTGGTGCCCTGGAGGGCGGACTGCTCGATGCCGTCCTCCTCCGCGGTGACGATGTAGAGCGCCAGCAGCCAGGCCGCCGTCGCGTTGATCGTCATCGACGTGTTCATGTCCGCGAGCGGGATGCCGTCCAGCAGCGCGTGCATGTCGCCCTTGTGGGCCACGGGGACGCCGACCTTGCCGACCTCGCCCTTGGCCAGCTCGTGGTCGGGGTCGTAGCCGGTCTGCGTCGGCAGGTCGAAGGCGATCGACAGGCCCGTCTGCCCGTTGGCCAGGTTGGAGCGGTACAGCTCGTTGGACTTCTTCGCCGTCGAGTGCCCGGCGTAGGTGCGCATCATCCACGGGCGGTCCCGCTCGGGCAGACGGTGGCTCATGGGCGGATTGTATGGTCCGCGACGTGCTCCTGAGCCCTGGCCGGACCCCGCGCGCGTGATCGAGGAGATCGACGTGCGCCTCCTCGACGTGGCGCGGACGGTGTGCTGCTTCGTGGACCGCGACGAGGGCTGGATGGTGGATCCGGGCCCCCAGTCCTGCGAGGCCAGGCTGCTCGACGCCCTGGGGGACTGGGCGCCCGAGCGGATCCTGCTGACGCACATCCACTTCGACCACGCCGGGGCCACCGGATCGCTGCTGCGCCGCTGGCCGGACGCCGAGGTCTGGGTCCACGAGCGCGGGGCGCCCCACCTCGCCGACCCCGAGCGCCTCGTCGCCAGCGCCCGGCGGATCTACGGCGACGACTTCGACCGCCTGTGGGGCGCGGTCAACCCGGTGCCGGAGGAGCGGCTCGTGGTCCTCGGCGGCGGCGAGCGCCGCGACGGCTGGGAGGTGGCCTACACCCCGGGCCACGCCTCCCACCACGTCGCCTACCTGCACCACGGCGGCACGGCGTTCTGCGGGGACGTCGCCGGCGTGCGCATCCTCGACGGCCCCGTCTTCCCGCCGACCCCGCCGCCGGACATCGACCTCGGCCTGTGGGCCCGCTCGATCGAGCAGCTCAAGGCCTGGGAGCCCACCGAGCTCGCGGTGACCCACTTCGGGCGCTGGAGCGACGTGACCGTCCACCTCGAGGAGCTCGGCCAGGCGCTGGAGCGCTTCGGCGACCTGGCCCGCGACAGCGACGCGGAGAGCTTCGCGGTCGCCGTCCGCGAGCACGTCGAGGCCCGCACGAGCGGCGACGTGGCCCGCGCCGCCTACACCCGCGCCAACCCGCCCGACACGCTGTGGGCGGGGCTGCACCGCTACTGGGCCAAGCAGGCCGAGCGGGAGGCGACGGGCCCGTCGTGACGCGGCTCGGCCGATGCGGCGCGCTGCCCGCCGCCGGGCTGGCGGTCGTGGCCCTGGCCTCGTGCGGGGGCGGCGACGGCGGGACCGCGTCGACGTCCGCGGGCGTCGCGAGCGCGCCGGCGGTGACGGCCGCCACCGTGACCACGCCGAAGGCGGCGGCGCCCGCCGCCTCGCCCGCCGACGCGCGCCACGCCCGCGCGGCCCTGCTGCACCGCGCCGACCTCCCGGCCGGCTGGACCCAGCAGGAGACCGGCGCCGGACTCGACGATCCGGCGTGCGCCGCCGCCCGCGGCATCCGCGACACGGCGACGGCGGTCGCGCAGGCGCCGTCGTTCTCCCACGGCAACGCCTCCGGCGCCGAGCAGACGGTCTGGGTGTTCGCCGACGCGGCGGCCGCGGAGCAGGCCGCGCGCACGCTGTCGAGGCCCGCCACGCGGCGGTGCCTCGCCGTCGCGCTCGGGCGCCGGCTCGGCGGCGGCACCGAGGCCGTCGACCCGAGCAAGGCGACGAGCACCACCCTGCGCGCGGGGATCGGCCCGGGGAGCACGGCTGGCGCGGTCGCCGTGACCTTCCGCTATCAGGGCAGCTTCACGAGCGACCTGCGCTACGAGCTCGTGGTCACCCGCGCCGGCCGGGCGGTGGCGGCCACGGCCTTCCTGGGCCTCGGCAGTCGCTTCGATCCGCGCGAGCGCCGGGCGCTGAGCGGCCTGACCGCTCGGCGCCTGCGCCGCGCGGTGGCCTAGCCCACCGCCGCGTCGGCGGCGAGCTGCTGGGCGCGGTAGTCCGCGCGGACCGGGGTGAAGACGTCCACGACCTTGCAGCCGTCGGGGCCCGCCGTCCCGGAGTGCTCGACGCCGCCCGGCACCGTGTAGGCGTGGCCGGCCTCGAGCCGGTGCTCCTCGCCGTCCACGACCAGGATCAGCAGGCCCTCGGTCACCAGCCCGATCTGCTCCTCGGGGTGGGAGTGCGGCGGGACGGCGCAGCCGGCGGCCATGTCGAGCACGTTGACCATCGTCCGCTCGCCCCACCACGCCCGCATCACGACGCCCTCGGCGGGCTCGAACGGGGCGCGTTGGGACAGGTCGGCGACGGCGGTCATGGGTCTCCTCGGGTGTGGACGGCCCCGAACCTATCCCGCCACGCGGAGCGCGCGCTCCGGTGCGTGCTTGCCCTTGAGGTCGAGCTCGACGGGCGTCCCGGCGAGGCCCGGGAGCCCGTCGGCGACCCGGGCGGACAGCATGATCTCGCCACCGGCGGCGGCGCCCTGCAGGCGGGAGGCGGTGTTGACGACGTCCCCGACGGCGGTGAAGTCGTACAGCGCGCGCTGGCCGAGGTTGCCGACGAAGGCGTCGCCCACGTCGAGCCCGATGCCGAGCTCGACGAACGGCCCCGCGCGCGAGCCGTAGCCCACGGCGCGCAGCAGGCCGCGCGCGTGCGCCAGCATCACCGCCGGGACCTCGTCACGGGCGATCCGCTTGAGGACGGGGAGATAGAGCGCCATCACCTGGTCGCCGATCAGCTTGTCGATGACCGCATCGGGGAACAGGACGTCCTCGGCGCACCGGTAGAAGCGGCGCAGGACGCCGGCGGCCTCCGCCGGGTCGCCCCCGTCGAAGCGGGCCGTGAAGCCCCGCAGGTCCGCGAACAGGACACCGGTGTGCATCGTCATCCCGCCCGGCGGCGAGAACTCGACGCACGTGGCGCAGACCGTCGGGTTCTTGCGCGACGGGCGATAGCCCAGCGGGGCCGCGACCCAGCTCCCGGGTCCCGCGAACGGCGCCCCGCAGACGCCGCAGCGGGGGCTGTGGGGCAGGGCGTGCAGGGCGCGCCCGACCACGCGGCCCATGCCGTTCTCGTGCATCCGCCACGCGACCTCCCAGTCCTCGGGCTGCAGGGGCTCGCCGTCCCGCCGGCCGGCGGCGCGACGCAGCGCTCGGACCGCCAGGCGCTGGTACAGCGTGGGCCGCGAGGCGTCCCGATGGGGCACGGGCCGATCGTAGGCCCACCGGGCAGCGGCGCCTAGCCCACGAGCGCCCGGAGCGGCGCGGCCAGCTCCGGGGGGTCGACGGCCCCGACGGCGACGGCATCGCACCCGACCCACGTGGCGGCCTCGCGCAACGCCGCCGCCATCGGCTCCAGCGCGCGGCGCTCGACGCTGACGCGGCGGGCGACGAGCGTCGAGCCGTCGCGGCGCGGGTCGACACGGCCGGCGAGGCGCCCGCCCGTCAGCAGCGGCATGGCGAAGTAGCCGTGCACGCGTTTGGCCTCGGGGACGTAGGCCTCCAGCCGGTGGACGAAGCCGAACATCCGCTCCGTCCGCCGCCGGTCCCACACGAGGGAGTCGAAGGGCGACAGGAGCGTGGTCCGGTGCCTTCCGCGGGTCCCGAGCGAGGCGAGCGCCTCCGGGTGCGCCCACGCCGTCCGCGACCCCCAGCCGCGGACGCGCACGGGCACGAGCCCGGCCGCCTCCGCCACGCGCTCGGCCTCGACGCCCTTGATGCGGTGGAAGTCCGCCAGGTCGGCCCGCGTGCCGATGCCGAGCGCCCGGCCGGCGACGGCGACCAGTGCCGTCAGACACGCCTCGTCGTCCGGCTCGGGGGCGGCGAGCACGGCGGCGGGCAGCGCCCGCTCGGCCAGGTCGTAGACGCGCTGGAACCCGCGGCGCTCCACGCACACCACCTCGCCGAGGTCGAGCAGCCACTCGACCGCGACCTTCACGGCGCTCCAGTCCCACCACGGCCCGCCCCGCTTGGCCCCGCCCAGCTCCTTGGCGGTCTGCGGGCCACCGCCCCGCAGCTGGGCGAGGACCTGCTCGCCGACGCCTTCGGGGACCTTGTGCCAGCGCTGCCCGCGGGCGCGGAAGCGCCGGCGGCGGAAGGCGAACAGCGGCCACTGCTCCACCGGCAGCACGCAGGCCGCGTGCGCCCAGTACTCGAAGGCGCCGCCGGACCAGTAGGCGCGCTCGACGGCCTCGCGGCGCACGGGCCCGAGCCGCGCGTAGGGGACGAGCTCGTGGGATCGCGCGAGCACCGAGATCGTGTCGAGCTGGACCGCCGCGAGGCGCTGCAGGAGGCCCGGGACGCCGCCGCGCCGGTCGGGCGCGCCGAGCATCCCCTGGGCGCGCAGCGCCATGCGCCGCGCGTCGGCGGCGGCGAGTTCCGTCAGGGCCACGCGGGGTATCCTCGCGGTGAGATGGGACAGACGATCGAGCGCCCCCGCACGTCAGGTCCAGGCACCGGTCTCGGTGGCTCGTGGCGGGTCATCGTCCGCAACGACGACCACAACACCTTCGACCACGTGGCCCTGACCCTGGCACGGACGATCCCGCGCACCACGGTCGACGAGGGCTACGCGACCGCGGACCGGATCCACCGGACCGGCCTGGCGATCGTGTGGACCGGGCACAAGGAGCTCGCCGAGCACTACTGGGAGGTCCTCGCCGACGCGGGGCTGACGATGGCCCCCCTCGAGCAGGGGTAGCGCGTCCGGCCGCTAGGCCGGCGCGCTCGTGGTGTCGGCGTCCTGCGCGAGCGCTCCCTCGGCGACGATGTCGGCCCAGACGTAGAGCACGGGGATCTGGTACCAGCTCGAGGTCAGCGTGCGGAAGCGCGTGAACTCCGGGCCGTTCCAGTAGGCGTCCCAGCCGGCCTTGTCCGGGAAGGTCGCGGTCTGCAGGAACTTGTAGAGGTCGTCGGCGTACCGGTACACCGCGTAGCTCGTCGCTCCGTAGCGCAGGGCCACCGGCGCGATCTCGCCGAGCGCGGCCGCCAGCTTGTCGCCACGGAAGCCGGTGGCGTACCAGGGGATGTGGACCGAGCCCGCCATCAGTTCCCGACCTCCGCGTAGATCGCGCCAGGTCCGTCCGCCGTCTTCCCCTGCCCGGGGCCGTCGGCTCCGACGAGGATGGCGATCTTGCCCAGGTGCTCGTTGTCGCGCATGAGCTGATGGGCCTCCGCGACGCCCTCGAAGCCGAGCGTGCGCCACAGGACGGGGCGGATCGCTCCGGACTCGATGAGCTCGTTGGCCTTCATGCACTCGTAGGCGTTCGCGAAGTGCGACCCGAGGATCTCCTTCTGCTTCATCCACAGGTACCGCACGTCGAAGTCGAGGTTGTACCCGGTGGTCCCCGCGCAGATCACGACCTTGCCGAACGGCTTGACGGTGAAGACCGAGGTGGGGAAGGTCGCGGCGCCGACATGCTCGAAGACGATGTCGGGGGCGCCGCCGAGGATCTCCTTGACGCGCTTGGCGAAGCGCCGCGACTCGGCGAAGCGGGCCTTCTCCTCCTCGAGCGTCTCCGTGCCCGTCCGCATCATCCCTGCGAACTCGTTGCGGTCGATGTAGTCCGCGGCGCCGAGCTGCTTGACCAGCTCGCCCTTCTCGGCGCTGGAGACCACCCCGACGCTCGTCGCGCCCGCTGCTCGGCACAGCTGGGTGGCGAAGACGCCCAGGCCACCCGCGGCGCCCCAGACCAGGACCTTGTCGCCGGCCTGGATGTTGCAGCGGTTGATCAGCATCCGGTACGCGGTGAAGTAGACGAGGCCGTAGGAGGCGGCCTCCTCCCAGGTCAGGGCCTGCGGCTTGGGCAGGAGCTGCTGGGCCTGGACCTTCGTGTACTGCGCGAAGGAGCCCCAGGTCGTCTCGTAGCCCCAGATCCGCTGCGACGGCGCGGCCATCGGGTCCAGGCCGTGGACCTCCGGATCCTCGTAGGAGGCCTGGTTGCAGTGGATCACGACCTCGTCGCCGGGCTTCCAGCGCGTGACGCCGGGGCCGACCTTCCACACGATGCCGGAGGCGTCCGAGCCGCCGATGTGGTGGCCGAACTCCGGGTGGTCGCCGTAGCGCATGATCGAGACGGGGATGCCGAGGGCGGCCCACACGTTGTTGTAGTTCACGCCGGCGGCCATCACGCGGACGATCACCTCGAACGCCGCGGGCTCCGGAACCTCGATCTCCTCGAGCTGGAAGGCGTCCTTCGGCTCGCCCAAGCGCTCCTCGCGGATGACCCAGGCGGCCATCGTGGCCGGCAGCTCGCCGGGCTCGGTTCTGACTTGGGAGACCTGACTGAGATCGACTGCCATGCGCGGTGTGCCCTCTCTCGTCGCTTGCGGGATGCAGAAGGGGCGGCGAACCCTACCGTCCCTCCGCCGCGGGGGGCGTCAGGCGCGCGCGTGCTCGGGCAGCGCCTCGCCCGCGCCCGCCTCGCCCGACGCGATCGGCTCGGGGACCGGCGCCGAGACCGGCTGGGGGCGGTCGGCGATCAGCGCCCAGGCGACCACGGCACCCGCGAGGGCGACCGCGGCGCCGAGGCGCAGGCCGGTGTTCAGTGCGGACACGAACGCCTGCCGTCCGGCGTCGGCCACCGCGGCCCCGCCGGAGACGGCGCCGCCCCCGCCGAGCGACTCGGCGAGCTGCGCCCGGGTGGACGCCGGCACGTCCGGCAGCAGCTGATCGAGCTTGGAGCGCCCGACGGCGGTCACCAGGGCACCCAGCACGGCCACCCCGAACGTGCCGCCGACCATCCGGCTCATCGACAGGATGCCCGAGGCCACGCCCGCCTTGGTCTGGTCCACGGCGTTCATCGCCGCGGTGCTCATCGGGGACATCACCAGGCCCATCCCGACGCCCATCAGCACGAAGGCGCCCACGAGTTGCCCGTAGGGCGTGTCGACGGCGAGATGGCCCTGCCAGAACAGCGAGCCCGCGACCGCGACCAGGCCGGCGGTCATCGGGATGCGCGGGCCGATGCGGTCCGACAGCCGCCCCGAGAGCGGGCCCATGACGATGATCACCGCGGTCGAGGGGAGGAAGCGCACGCCGGCCTGCAGCGGCGAGTAGCCCTTCACGTTCTGCATGTAGAGGGCGAGGAAGAAGAACATCGCGAGCATCGCGAACGAGACGACGAAGGCGACGAGGTTGGCGCCGAAGAACGACCGCGAGCGGAAGAAGGAGAAGTCCACCATCGGGAGCGCGGTGCGACGCTCGACCACCGCGAAGCCCGCGAGGGCCACGAGGCCGCCCGCCACCAGCCCGACGATCCGGGCCGAGCCCCAGCCCCAGGAGTTGCCCTCCACCAACGCCAGGACGATCGCGCCGAGGCCGACCGACACGGTCAGGACGCCCGGCAGGTCGACGGAGCGCGTGGCGGTCTCGTCCCGCGACTCGTGCGCGGCCCACAGCGTGACGACGATCGCCGCCGCGGCCACGGGCAGGTTGAGGAAGAAGATCGACTGCCAGGAGACGTTCTCGACCAGGAAGCCGCCGACGACCGGCCCGATCGCGAGCGCCATCGCGCTCACGCCGGCCCAGGTCCCGATCGCCTTGCCGCGCTCCTGGGGCGGGAACGCGTTGGAGATGATGCTGAGCGTCGCGGGCATCATGAACGCCGCGCCGATGCCCTGGACTGCGCGCCAGCCCACCAGCCACGCGTCGGACTGGGCGAAGCCGATCAGCGCGCTCGACGCGGCGAAGGTCACGACGCCGAACAGGAACGCACGGCGGCGCCCGAAGATGTCCCCGAGCCGCCCGCCGGTCACCAGCACCACGGCGAAGGACAGCGTGTAGGCGTTGACGGTCCACTCGAGCCCGGAGATCGACGCGCCGAGGTCGCGTTGGATCGACGGCAGCGCGACGTTCACCACCGTGTTGTCCAGCATGATCATGAACAGCGCGAAGCACATCGCGCCGAGGGTCCACCAGCGGCGGTTCTCGTCGGTGAGGATCGGGCGGGTCATCGGGCGTCCTCGTGGTCGTCGGGGTGGTGGTGGGGGATGGCCGTCAGCGCGGCGTGCAAGGCGGTGCGCTGCTCCGGCGTCATCGCGGCGGTGTAGGCCTCGAGGCCCTCGAGCCGGGCCGCGTCGAGGCGCCGGACGGCCTCGCGGCCGGCGGGGCTGATCCGCAGGCGGCGGACGCGGCGGTCGTCGGCGTCCTCGCGCCGCTCGGCGAAGCCGCGCTTGAGCAGGGCCTCCGCCATCCGGCTGGCGTTGGGCAGCGAGCAGCCGGCGTGCTCGGCGTAGTCCTTGACGCTCACCTCGGCCGCGCAGCCGTCGAGCGCGTGCAGGGCCTTCATGTGGGCCATGGAGAGCCCGAGGTCATCCAGGGCCTCGTAGATGCGCGGAGTGCCTTCGCGCATCAGGTGCATCCACAGCGCGTGGAGCTCCTTGGCCAGGTCCACGGTCGATACGTGCTCGGCCGCATCAGGTGCGTGCATGCACGCAAGCATTGCAGGAGCGCACGGATTGGCAAAGCGCTCCGGGCGACCCGCGCGTCCGAGCTGCGACGAGGTCTTCGCCGCTAGGGGAGCAGCAGGTCGTTCTGGGCGCTCGGGCGCCTGGGGCCCACGCGCACGCTGGCCGACTTGATGCCGTCTCCGGCCACCTTGATCACGGCCGCGCCCGACGGGACGTCGGCCTTCAGCGTCGCCGTGCCGCTCGGGTTGATCGGCCCGGTCTGCTGGGTGAACCCGCCCCCGCCGCCCGCGGACTCGAACGTGATCTGCTGGGCGGCCTGGGTCTGGTTGGTGATGACGAGGCTCACCGGGCCGGCGCCGAAGCGCGTCGGGGAGACGTTGATCGCGGCGTTGGAGATCGAGGCGCTGACGATGATGGGCGTCGGCGGGCGCTCCGCGCTGGCGCGCGTCTCGGCATCGCTGCCGCAGCCCGTGAGGGCGAGCGCCAGGACACCGCCGGCCGGGGCCAGCCGTAGCAGCGTCCGTGTGTGACGGCGTGTCATCTCATCCTCGACCCTGGCGGCGGCATGCGCCGCAATCCGGGGCGAACCCTAACCGACCTCCGACGCGCGGCGCCACCCGACGGCGCCCGCGGGCTCAGCTTCGCGGCGCGGCACGGTGCCCCGGTGACGTCAGGAGCTCGGTGCGCTGGGTGGAGATGTCGGTGAGCATGAGCTGCAGGACCTCCCAGGCCCCGCGCTCCGCGCTGTCGTAGGAGGACCCGGTCAGGCCTGTGATGCTCCGGGCGTACGCGGCCCACGCCTGACGCTCGCGCTCGCCGAGCGCCGCGAGGGCGTGCCCGATGTCCTCGTTCACGGCGAAGGTGGTCACGGTGCTTGCCTCCAGTCGACGGGGTGCGCGAGACCGTATCCCCGGGTCCGGTCGGCACGAGTGCAAGGCCGCCTGCATCATGTCGGCCGCCAACCGTAGAACTGGCAGGTCATGGATCCGACCGCCCCGCTGCGCACCGCCGAGTTCCTCGTCGTGGACACCGAGACCAACGGGCTCGCCGGCCCGGCCTGCGAGGTGACCGAGGTCGGCGCGGTCCTGGTCGGCGGCGGGGAGCTGCACGACCGCTGGGAGACGCTGCTGTCGGTGCGCGCGCCCCTGAGCCGCGGCGTCCAGCGCTTCACCCACATCACCCAGGCGATGGTCGACGAGGCCCCGCCGGCCGAGGTCCGGCTGCCGGAGCTGGCCGAGCTGCTGCGCGGGCGGGTGATGGTCGCCCACTCCGCGAGCTTCGACCGCCGCGTCCTGCGCCAGGCGTTCGCGCGCGCCGGCATCGCCTGGCCGGACCCGCCGGTCCTGTGCACCGTCGCGCTCGCCCGCCGCCTCGCGCCCCTCGCGCGCCAGCGCAAGCTGCGCCCGCTGGCGGAGGGACTCGGGATCGACGTCGAGGTCTCCCATCGCGCGCTCGCCGACGCCGAGACGTGCGCGCGGGTGTTCTGCGCGCTGTTCGCGAAGCTCTGCGCGCACGCCACGACGATCGAGGGCGCCCTGGAGCTGACGCGGCCGAGCCGGCCGCGGCGGGCCGGCGCGTCGCGCAGGACGGACGGCGGACGCTCGCTGCGGGGCGTGCGGCGGCGCTCGCCCGACCTCTCGGCGCTGCCGGACGCGCCGGGGGTCTACGTCTTCCGCAACGACGCGGGCCAGCCGCTGTACGTCGGCAAGTCGGTCGCGCTGCGCAGCCGTGCCCGCGCCCACTTCGCGGCGTCCTCGCCCGACTCCGACTGGGTCGCGCAGGCCGAGCTCGTCGAGCACACCGAGACCGCCTCGGAGCTCGGCGCGCTGCTGCTCGAGCACGCGACGATCCGCCGCCTGCAGCCGCCCGGCAACGTGC
>JAXDGY010000301.1:0-2900 GCA_034664785.1 Solirubrobacteraceae bacterium | reverse complement strand
TCAAGAAGGCCCGCAAGCGCCCGCAGTTCTCCAAGCGCTAGCCCGCCGCCGCCCCCATGGCGCGAAAGCTGTTCGGGACGGACGGCGTGCGCGGCGTCGCCGGCCAGGTGCTGAGCGCCGAGCTCGCGCTGGCGCTCGGTCGCGCGGTGACGCACGAGGCCGGTGGCGAGCGCCCACAGGTGCTCGTGATCCGCGACACGCGCGAGTCCGGCGAGATGCTGGAGGCCGGGCTGGCCGCGGGCGTGACCAGCGCCGGGGGCGACGTGCTGCTGGGCGGCGTCCTGCCCACGCCGGCCGCGCCGCTGCTGATCGGCCGCTACGGCTTCGACGTCGCCGCCGTCATCTCGGCGTCCCACAACCCGTACCGCGACAACGGCATCAAGTTCTTCGGGCGGGACGGCTTCAAGCTGTCCGACGCCACCGAGCTGGCCATCGAGGCGCGCCTGGAGGCCCCGCCGGCCCCGGCACCGGCGGCGGTGGGGCGGGTGCGCACCCTGCACGGCACGCAGGAGGACTACCTCCGCGAGCTCGAGCGCCGCTTCGACGGCCTGGACCTCAGCGGCGTCGACGTCGTGCTGGACTGCGCCAACGGCGCGACGCACCGCGTCGCCCCGGAGATCTTCCGGCGCCTCGGCGCCCAGCCCACCGTCATGGCCGATGCCCCCGACGGACGCAACATCAACGCCGGCTGCGGCTCCACGCACGTCGACGCACTGGCCGAGCGCGTCGTCGCGGGGGGCCACGACCTCGGCTTCGCCTTCGACGGGGACGGCGACCGGCTGCTGGCGGTCGATCGCACGGGCACCGTCGTGGACGGCGACGAGCTCATCGCGCTCGCCGCGCTGCACCTGCGCGGCCAGGGCCGCCTGAACCAGGACGGCGTCGCCGTCACCGTCATGACGAACTACGGCTTCCACGCGGCGATGGAGCGCGCGGGGCTCCAGATCGCCACCACGAAGGTCGGCGACCGCTACGTCCTGGAGGAGCTGCGCGCCCGGGGCTGGACCCTCGGCGGCGAGCAGTCGGGCCACATCATCGACATGGGCTTCGTGCCGTCGGGGGACGGCATCGCGAGCGCGCTGCTGACCCTCGAGGCACTGGCCGGCGCGGACCTCGCCGATCGCCACGCCATGACGAAGCTCCCCCAGACGCTCGTGAACGTCGCGGTGGGCGACCGCGACGCGGCGATGGCGAACCCGGAGGTCCTTGCGGCCGTCGACGCCGAGCAGGCGGCGCTCGCCGGCCGCGGGCGGGTGCTCGTGCGTCCGTCGGGCACCGAGCAGCTCGTGCGCGTCATGGTCGAGGCCCCCACGGCGGAGGAGGCCCATGCGGTCTGCGCCCGCCTCGTTGCGCTGGTCGAGCAGGCCGCGAGTTCGTCCGCGGCGTAGCGCCGCGCGCGACCTCCTCGCCGGGGCGTCCCCGGCGCGCCTATGCTGGCGCGATGGCCGACCACGAGCAGGAGCTCATCCAGCTGATCGAGGGCTCGCCCCCCGAGCTGAGCCTCGCGGAGATGGCGAGGGAGATCGGCATCACCGAGGACGAGGCGGAGCAGCTCGCCGCGCGCCTGGAGCGCGCCGGGCGGCTGCGGCGCGACGGCGAGCGGCTGGTCGTCGTCGGCTCCGCGACGGGCGAGTAGGCGCGAGGGCACCCCTCGAGTGAGCGGCGTCGGCCTCGACCTGCTGGAGATCGAGCGGCTCGAGCGCGCGCTCGAGCGCCGTCCGACGCTCGCCGACCGCTTGTTCACCCCCGGCGAGCAGGCCTACGCCGCCTCCCGGCCGCGGCCGGGCCAGCACCTCGCGGCCCGCTTCTGCGCCCAGGAGGCGGTGACCAAGGCCCTCGGCCTCGACGTCCTGCGACCGCGGGACATCGAGGTCCTCGCCGGCGGCGAAGCGGTCGGCCTGCGCCTGCACGGCCCCGCCGCCGACCGGGCCCGCGAGCTGGGCGTCGAGGTCCGCCTGTCGCTCACCCACACGACCACCACGGCGGGCGCCGTGGCCGTCCTGGCATGACGCCCCGCCTGCCCGCCTGGCTCGAGCCGCTGCCGGACGCGGCGCAGATGCGCGCCGCCGACCAGCGGGCGATCGCCGCCGGCACGCCGGGGCTCGAGCTGATGGAGCGTGCCGGCGCCGGGCTGGCCACCGTCACGGCGCAGGTCGTGCCCGAGGGGGTCATCGCCATCGCCTGCGCGAAGGGGGGCAACGGCGGCGACGGCCTCGTCGCGGCCCGGCTGCTGCGCGAGCAGGGCCGCGCGGTGCGGGTGCTGCTGACCGTCGCCGCGGAGGAGGTCACGGGCGACGCCGGCGTGAACCTGCGCCGGCTGCCCGGCGACCCGCCCGAGCCCTTCGCGGCCGTGGCGCTGGAGGGCTGCGCGGGGGCCGTGGACGCGCTGCTCGGGACCGGGGCCACGGGGCCGCCGCGCGGGCCCGTGGGGGAGGCGGTGGCGGCGCTGAACGCCTCCGGGCTGCCGGTCGTGGCGTGCGACGTGCCCAGCGGCGTGGACGCCTCCACGGGCGAGGCGGATCCGGACCGCGCCGTCCACGCCACCGCCACTGCGACGTTCGCCGCGCCCAAGCCCGGCCTCTGGATCTCCCCAGGCAAGTCGCTGGCCGGCGAGGTCCACGTGATCGACATCGGCCTCCGTCCGATCGAGGATGCCCGCGTCGGGCTGCTCGGCAGCGCGGTGCTCGCCGAGCTGCCGCAGCGGGGCGCCGCGTCGACGAAGTTCTCCTCGGGCCATGTGCTCGTGGCCGGCGGCTCGCGCGGGTTGACCGGCGCGCCGTGCCTGGCCGCGATGGCCGCGGCGCGCGCCGGCGCCGGTTACGTCACGGCGCTCGTGCCCGCCGAGCTGCAGGACATCTTCGAGATCCGCCTGCTCGAGGTCATGACCCGCGGGCTGCCCG
>JAXDGY010000300.1:0-2680 GCA_034664785.1 Solirubrobacteraceae bacterium | reverse complement strand
CCACCATCGCGGTGGCCTACGACGGCCGCCGGGAGGCGCGGGCCGCCCTGGAGGCGGTCGTGCCCACGGCCGTGCGGCTCAAGGCGAAGCTGCTGCTGCTGGGCGCGATCGAGCCCGACACCGTCCCCGCGATCGCGTTGATCGGGGCGGTGACCGACCTGGACGAGCGGCTGCGGGAGGAGATGCAGGCGCGGCTCGACGAGGGTGCGGCGCTGCTCCCGGCCAACGTCGAGGTCGAGACCCAGGTGGTCCCGGGGGTCGGCGGCCCGGCCATCGTCGTGGCCTGCCGCCAGCACGGCGCCGACCTGCTGGTGAGCGGCTCGCGCGGCTACGGCCCGGTGCGCAGCGTGATGCTGGGCAGCGTGTCCCGGTACCTCGTCGACCACGCACCCTGCCCGGTGGTCGTGATGGCCCGCGGCGCGGCGGTCCGGCTGGACCGCGCGCCGGCCGAGCCTGCGGTTGCCGGCGTCTGAAGCCGGAGGCCCGCCGCCGCCCTGCGGCG
Source organism: Solirubrobacteraceae bacterium (assembly GCA_034664785.1). GTDB lineage: Bacteria > Actinomycetota > Thermoleophilia > Solirubrobacterales > Solirubrobacteraceae > Paraconexibacter. The sequence continues at coordinate 2,178 of JAXDGY010000300.1, read as the reverse complement.
CCCCACGGGCGCCCGCGGTCGGCGATGCTGGGGCGATGCCCGAGTCACCCGACCCGCAGGACCTGCCGCTCGCCGGCGTCCGCGTGCTGAGCGTCGAGCAGTTCGGCGCGGGCCCGTGGGCCACGTTGCAGCTCGCCGACCTGGGCGCCGACGTCATCCGGATCGAGGACCCGGCGCAGGGCGGGGACGCCGGCAGGACCGTCCCGCCGTTCACCGCGGACGACACCTCGCTGTTCTTCGAGGCCTTCAACCGTGGCAAGCGCAGCGTGTCGCTCGACCTGCGGGTGCCCGAGGGCCGGGAGGCCTTCCGCGACCTCGCGAGGCACGCCGACGCGGTCTTCTGCAACCTGCGCGGCGACGGGCCCGCGCAGCTCGGGCTGCGCCACGAGGACCTGCGCGACGTCAACCCCCGGATCGTGTGCTGCTGGCTGACCGGCTTCGGCGCGACGGGTCCGCGGGCCGGCCAGGGCGCCTACGACTACGTCATCCAGGGGCTCGCGGGGTGGATGGGGCTCACGGGCGAGCCCGGCGGGCCGCCGCAGAAGACGGGCCTGTCGCTCGTCGACTTCGCCGCCGGCTACGTCGGCACGATCGCGCTGCTGTCCGGGCTCTGGCGCGCCCAGCGGACCGGCCGGGGCTGCGACTGTGACATCTCGCTCTTCGAGACCGGCCTCGCGCTGCTCAACTACGTGGGGACGTGGACGGCCTCGCGGGCCGAGTACGAGCCCGCGCGCACGCGGCACTCCGCGCATCCGTCCGTGGTGCCCTTCCAGGTCGTCCCGGCCGCCGACGGGTGGCTCGTCGTCGCCTGCCCGAAGGAGAAGTTCTGGCGCGCGCTGTGCGCGGCGATCGGCCGGCCCGAGCTGCTGGAGGATCCGCGCTTCGCCGGCTTCGCCGGACGCCACGAGCACCGCGAGGTCCTGCTCGCCGAGCTGTACCGCACCTTCGGCGAGCGCGGCGCCGCGGAGTGGGTGGAGATCCTGGAGGCGGCCGGCGTGCCGTGCTCGCCGGTCAACAGCGTGCGGGAGGCGCTCGAGGACCCGCAGGCCGTGGCGCGCGGCGTCGTCCAGCCGACCGAGCACCCGGCGCTGGGCACGGTCAACCACCTCCGCAGCCCGCTGCGGCTGACCGGCGGCACGCGGCCGCCGGCCGCGGCGCCCGGCCCCGGCGAGCACACGGTGGCGGTGCTCACCGAGCTGGCGGGCTACGACGCCGAGCGGCTGGAGGTGCTGCGCCGCGCGGGCGCGCTGCCGGGCGCCTGAGCACGACGCCGCTCAAGTCCGCGCCCGGCGAGCCGACGATCCCGGCTGCGAGGCCGCCACCCAGCCAAGCTGGGATTCATGTGATCGCCAGGCATCACGAGACCTGGGACACCTTCTGAGCATCTGGCCTGACAGCAGCGTTCCGAGCGGCCCCAGGGCCGCTCTTCGCGTTGTGGGCCGGAGGTCGCGCGTCAGGCGTGGGGGAAACGGTCCTCGACGATCGCGTCGACCTTCGCGGCCAGGCGCTGCTCGGCGGCCGTGATCGCGCCGTGGTGCAGGTTGCCGACCGTGAGCGTCACGTGGTTGTAGGCGGAGATGCACATGTCGGGGCGGCGGTCGTAGTCCACCGCGGCGTCGGCGACGCGCTCCACGAAGTCGATGGCCTCGGCGAAGTCCCGGAAGCGCAGCTCGCGCACCAGCACGGGCCCGTGGTCGCTGTTGCGCTCGGTCCAGGTGGCCACCATGCCCCAGGAGCACTAGGCCCGGCCGGGGGCCGGGCAAGAAGCTGTCTCAGGACTCAGCGGCGCGGGGACAGCCCCCACGTCGCGGACGCGGACGCGCCGGCGGCGAGGGTGATCAGGCCGTCCCCGCCGGTGGCCAGCGCGTTGGGCGCGCAGGTCATCGGCTCGACCGCGAGGCCGCCCCGGCGCCGGGCGGGGTCGGCGAGGGCGTCGCCCGTGTAGAGCATGAGGTGGTCATAGCCCGCGTCCATCCAGAGGACCGCGGCGCGACCGTCGGGCCCGGCCAGTTCCACCCGGGCCAGGCCGTCCGGGTCGCGCTCGAGGTCCCGGTAGGCCGTGTCGAGCCGCACGCCGCCGATCGCCCGCGGGGTGCGGAAGTCGTAGCGCGTGCCGTCGACGGGCAGCGGGTCCCCGACGGGGATGGCCTGTCCGTCGGTCTCCGCGCGCAGCCGCCC
>JAXDGY010000299.1:0-29298 GCA_034664785.1 Solirubrobacteraceae bacterium | reverse complement strand
CGCCGGCCGCGCGGTGACGCAACCTGGCCATCACCGCCCGATCGCCACGCACGCGGGCGCCTTCCTGCCTCGACCCAAAGGACCCAGATGCCGTCGCCTCCCCGCACATCCACGCTCCTGTTGACCGCCGCGCTCGCGCTCGCCGCCGGCGCCGCGACCACCGGCGTGGCCGACGCCGCCACCCTCGCCCGCACGCCCGAGGGCGCCCTCGTCTACGCCGGGGGACCGGCGTCGACGAAGCTGGACGTCCAGGCCGGCGACGGCTCCCAGGTCGTCTTCTACGGATCGTCGCTGGACGACGTGACCAGCTATCCCGCCGACTGCGCCGCGCAGTACGACGCGTCCGTCATCACCTGCGCCCAGCCGCCCGAGGTCCGGGTCGACATGGGCGACGGCGACGACCACGGCCAGGTGAGCGCCGACGTGCACCTGCCCGTGGCGCTGGCCGGCGGCGCCGGCAACGACTGGCTGGAGGGCAACGGCGACGCCGACCGCCTCGACGGCGGCCCCGGCGACGACAAGCTCGTCGGCAGCACGGGCGACGACGCGCTCCTGGGGGGTGACGGCAACGACGAGCTGCAGGCCGGCGCCGGGAACGACCGGCTCGACGGCGGCGCCGGCGACGACCTCCTGCGCCCCGACGGCTTCGAGGATCCCGGCCATGACGTCGTCGACGGCGGCCCGGGCACCGACCGGGTCGAGCAGGACTACGTCTCGCGCTTCACCGAGACCCATCCGCTGCTCGACGTGACGCTCGCCGGCGGCGCGGACGACGGCCGGCCGGGGGAGGGCGACGACCTGCGGTCGGTCGAGGCGGTGACGCTCGGCATCGGGGGCCGCTTCACGGGGACCGACGGCCCCGACGAGATCGTCCTGCGGCAGGTGGGCTCGGCGAACACGCTGTCGGGCGCCGGCGGGGACGACCACCTGCGCGGCGGCGACGGCGCCGACGAGCTCGACGGCGGTCCGGGCGCCGACGTCCTCGACGGCGGGTACGGCGACGATCGCATCGTCGGCGGCCCCGGCCGCGACGCCATCCATGCCGACCAGTCCGGCGCCGACTGCGGGCCCGTCTACTGCAAGCTGCCCTACGGCAACGACGTCGTGGACGCCCGCGACGGCGACGTGGACACGATCGACTGCGGATTCGGCGCCGACCGGGTGGTGGCCGACGCGGCCGACGTCGTGGCCGCCGACTGCGAGACGGTCGACCGCGGGACGGCGCAGGCCCTGGCCCCGCAGACCGGTCCCGCGCCGGCGCCGCGCCCCGGGACCGGCGCCCGCATGCGGCTGTCCGTCGTGGGCTCGCACCGCCTGGCGTCCGTCCTGCGCCACGGCCTGCGGGTGCGCATCAGCGGCGCCACCGGTCGTGTGACGGTCCGGGCCCTGCTCGGCGGTCGCCGCGTGGCCGGGGCCACGGGAAGGGCCACGGTGACGCTGCGGCCCGGTCCGACGGCGCGGCGGCGGCTGCGTGCCGCCCACCGCCCCAAGCTGTCGGTGGTCGCCGGCAACACGCGGATCACGGTGCGGCTCACGGGCGCCGCGCGGTAGGCCAGCCGCAGGCGGGCTGCGTCCGGCCCGCCGCGCCTCGCGCGCGGCGGGCCGTCCGTCTGCCGGAACGCGACCACGGCCCGGCAAGGTCTGAGCAAGACCCGGGCAAGGTCGCTGCGGGACCGTTCCGCCCATGCCCGGCACACCCATCCGTCGGCTTGGGGCCCTCGGCCACCGCGCCGCCTCCGCGCTCGAGTCCATCGAGCATCTCGGGACGCAGGAGCTCTCCGCGCAGGCCGTGGTCGAGCAGGTCGTCCACCGCATCGCCCAGGTCGTCGAGGTCGACGCGTTCTACGCCGGCGCGACCGACCCGGACACCGGCCTCTCACTCGGCGCCGGCACGGTCTACGACTACGACCACGCCGTCTGCAACCCGTTCTGGGAGCACGAGTTCCTGATCCCGGACTTCAACAAGTTCGCCGACATGTCCCCCGACGTGCCGGCCGCGGATCTGCGCCAGGCCACCGGCGGCCGGTTGCAGCGCAGCGCCCGGTACCGCACGCTGAACGAGATCTCCGACCTAGAGGACGAGCTGCGTGCCGTGTTCTACGCCGGCGGCCGGCAGTGGGGCGCCATGCAGCTCAACCGCCGCACCGGCGGTCGCCCGTTCACGGAGGCCGACGTCGACTTCGTGCGCCGCGTGGCGCCGCTGGCCGGGACCGCGCTGCGTCGTGCCCTGCTGGAGGAGCCCGCCGGGACCGATCCGGGCCGCGGGCCCGGGGTCGTGCTCGTCGGCGAGGACGGGACGGTGCTCGACGTCACCGGCGAGGCCGACGCGTGGCTGCAGGAGCTCGCCTCGGGGTGGCGCAAGCCGGGCAGCGGCCTGCTCGTCCATCCGGAGCTGCTGACGATGGCGTTGTCGACGCTGGGCTCGGAGACCGGCCGCTCGCGCCGCGTGCGCCTGCGGACGCCCAACGGCACGTGGCTGGTCGCCCATGCCTCGGCGCTCGGCGGCTCCGGGACCGTGGCGCTCGTCCTGGAGCTGGCCAAGGCGTCCGAGATCCTCCCGATCGTCGTGGAGGCGTACGCGCTGACCCCGCGCGAGGTCGAGGTCACCCGGCTGGTCGCCCGGGGCCTGAGCACGCCGGAGATCGCGGGGACGCTCTTCCTGTCGCCGCACACGGTCCGCGACCACCTGAAGGCGATCTTCGAGAAGGTCGGCGTGTCGTCACGCAGCGAGCTGACGGCCCGGCTCTTCGCCGAGCACTACCACCCGGCGTTCGAGGAGGCCGTCGACGCCTCCTGGGACCGCACCGCCGAGCGCATGAGCAGCCTGGCCCCCCCTCTCGCTTCTTAGTGGACGGAAATCGGCCCGTCTAGGCAGCGAGAGCCAGCGCGTCGCCGCGCTGGGATGCGTCCGAGGACGCTTCGCGCTTCACCGGGCGGTGCTCGTCCAGATGGACGAGGCTGACCTGCCCTCCGCGCGCAGTTGGCGTGAACCGTCCGGTGCGGGCCACGTACGTCGAGAATCCCTCTGACTGCGCGTGCCGGTCCGCCATTTGGGCGAGGTTGCAGGCCGCGTTGAGGTCGCGGTCCTGCTCGTGCCCGCAGGCGTCGGCATCGCAGGTGAAGACCCGGTCGGCGAGGCGCAGCTTGGCTTTCACTGCGCCGCACGCCGAGCAGGTCTTCGAGGAGGGGTAGAAGCGGTCGGCGGCAACCAGCAGGCTGCCCTCCGACCAGGAGGTCTTGTACTTGAGCTGGCCGAGCACGGTGCCCCAGCCGACGTCTGAGATGTGCCGCGCCATCCGGCGGTTGCCCAGCAGGTTCTTGACCGCGAGCGTCTCGACACCGATCACACCAAACTCGCGCGTCAGGGCGCTCGTGAGCTGATGGGTCTGCTCACGGCGCAGGTTCGCCACGCGCTCATGCAACTGGGCGCTGCGCTGCTCGGTGCGGACCATCCGCTGCGACTTCGTCCAGACGCTGCAGCCCTTCTTCGCGCGACCGTCGGGGTGGTAGTTGCCCGGGTTGTTCGCGCGGCGCTGCCGGTCAAGCTGGCGCTGCAAGTGCCGCAGACGACCGAGTTCTGCCTGCAGCGGCCGCGAGTTCGCGGTCACCTGCCCGGTTGAGAGCGTCGCCAGGCGCGCGAGGCCGACATCGACACCGACGACCGCATCCGGGCGGCGTGCCCGGCGCTGCTTGGCGGACCGCTGCACCGTGAAGCTGACGACCCAGCCGCCGTTGACGTGCTGCACGGTCGAGCGCATGACCCGCGCCTGCGGGTCGCGGTCGAGCAACCGGCAGAGCTTGCGCATCGACTCTTTGGTGCGCAACGGGCCGAGGCGGCGGTCGAGCATCACGTGCCGGCTGTCAGCCAGGCACGGGCGCTGGAAGATGACCGCCTCGTGTGAACGACCCTTCGCTCGGAAGCGCGGGAACCCGGCGCGCCGGCCTGCCTTGCGCGCCGCCGAGTAGTTCCCGAGCGCCTTGCCGAGCGCTTCGAGCCCGGCCTGGTAGGAGCCGGTCACGACCTCGGCGCGCCAGGGCGCCAGCTCGTCCTTGATGGCGTCGCCGCGGAACGCGACGCACAGGCCCTTGTAGGACCACGGCACGTCGACCTCGGCGCCGGTAGCGCGTTCGTTGAGACGCTGCTTGACCAGCGCGAGCCCCTGGTTAAACCAGAAGCGAGAGGCTCCGGCGCACGCGGCAAGGAACTGCTCTTGCTCGACCGTGGGGTCGAGCGCGAACCGGAACGCCTGCTGGGTGACTGGAGCGTCGCTCACTCACCAGAACATACGTTCCCCACCGGACCGCAAGTCGAGATTTCAGCCCACCTACAAGCGAGAGGGGGCCTGGCCTAGGACGCCTGCGCGGCCCGCCGGGGGGGACGGGCCGCGCGAGGAGCGGCGCCGGCGTCAGGCGGCGGCGCCCGCGAGGGCGCCCGCCAGGTCGGCGGCGCGGGCGGTCGCCCAGGCGTCGAAGCCCAGCAGGCCGGGGTGCAGGGTGCGCGTGTGCTCGACGTCGCGGACGCCGCAGTAGGCCTCCGCGAACTCGGTGTTGAACTGGAACATGTTCGCCAGCTCGTCGGCGCCGGGGATCGGGAGGGCGCGGTAGTGCTGCAGTGCGATCGCGCGATAGCGCACGGGCCGCCCCAAGGCCCGCGTCAGGCCGGCGGCCATCTGCTCGCCCGTCGGGTGACCGCCGGCGATGCCCACCGTCGGGCAGCCCGCGGGCGGCCCGGCGGCGAAGAGACCGAAGGCGCATGCGCCGATGTCCGCGGCCGCGATGCCGGCGAGGGGCGCGTCGCCGAGCGGCAGGCTCAGCTCGAGCACGCCGTCGGCGCCGGGCTGCGGGCCCATCCCGAACGAGATCATGTTGTCCCAGTAGAAGCAGGTGCGCAGCAGCGTCGTCGGGACGCCGGTGGCCCGGAACAGCTTGTCGGATGCGCCCTTCGCGTCGAAGTGCGGGACCTTGTAGCGCCCCATCAGCGTCGGCATCCGCGGGTCGGCCGGCGGCACGCTGTCGCGGACGTCCTCCAGGGTCGACCACATCGCGTGGCGGACGCCGGCCTCCGCCACGGCCGCCGCCAGGTTGGCGGCCTGCGTCTGCTCGAGCTCCGGGTCGAAGTGCTCCCAGAAGTTCGTGACGCAGAACGCCCCGTGCGCGCCGGCGAACGCGGCGACCAGCGAGGCGCGGTCGTCGAGGTCGGCCCGGACGACCTCCGCGCCGGCCTCGGCCAGCGCGACTGCCGCGGGGGACCCGGGGTCGCGGGTGATCGCGCGGACGGTGAAGCCGGCCTCGGGCTGCGCGAGGATCGCGCGGACGAGGCCGCCCCCCTGGGCGCCGGTGGCGCCGGTGACGGCGATGACGTGTGACATTGCGTGCTCCTTGGTGATGGCGTGGTCGATGGTGGGGAGGGTCAGCGGGGCGACGCGTCGCCCGCGGCGGGGATGCGGTGGCTCGCGACGAAGCGCGCCTGCGGGTCCCACGCCGCGCGCAGACGCACGAGGCAGCGGAAGGTCGCCGGGTCGAAGCCGTGCTCGGCGGCGCCGCCGCGCTCGTCGAAGTTCAGGTAGCGCCGCCCGGTGTCCCACGGCGCGAGGTCGGCGAGCAGGCGGTCGAGCGCGGCCTCGATTGCGACGTCGTCGCCGGGGGCCATCGGGCAGCCGATGCCGAAGAGCGCGAAGCGGCCTTCCAGGCAGCCGCGGGCGCCGGCCTCGGGCGGGGAGGTCGCGAGCGCCGCGCCGAGCTGGCGCAGCTCGACGAACAGCAGCGGGCAGTCCGTGCCCTCCCCGGCCAGGTCGATCAGCGCGCGGGCGGCCTGCTCGTCGAGCTCCCCGAGGAGCGCGTGGACGGAGGCGGCGGGGGTCGGCTGCTCCGGGTCGCCGTGCACGCGCAGCGCGGCGGCGGACGGCATGGTCGCCCAGGCGTCGAGCATCGGCGGCGCCGCGGCGTGGAGGCGGGCGAGCATCGCGCGGCCGTCCGCCTCGTCGGTCGCGATGCCGTCGATGCCGATCACGGGCACCCCCCGCAGCGGCTCGGGGACCTCGGGGACCGGCGGCAGGCGCAGCAGGCGCAGCGAGGTCGTGACGGTCGCCGGCGCCTCGCGGGTCCACGCCAGCCAGGCGGCCAGCACCGCCGGCGCGGCGGCGATCGGCCAGAACACCGAGCCCGCGAAGACCTCGGCGTAGGGCAGCAGCTCCAGGACGACGGCCGTGACGACGCCGAAGTTGCCACCGCCGCCGCGCAGCGCCCAGAACAGGTCGGCGTGCTCTTCCGCGTCGACGTGGCGGACCACGCCGTCGGCGTCCACGAGCTCGAAGGCGACCACCTGGTTGCAGGCCAGCCCGCGCTCGCGGCCATAGAAGCTGAGCCCGCCGCCGAGCAGGTAGCCGACCACGCCGACGTCGGGCGAGGAGCCGTGGGCGACGGCGAGCCCGTGCGGGGCGATCGCGTCCACGACGTCCTCCCAGACCGCGCCGGCGGGGACGCGCGCCCGGCGCGCCCGCGGATCGACGTCGACCTCGTGCCCGAGCTCGGTGCGGAGCAGCATCGTGCCCTGCAGCGACGGCAGCGCGGTCGCCAGGTGACCGGTGGTGAACGGCGCGATCCGCAGGCCCTCGGCCGTGGCCAGGGCGACGGCGGCCTGGACCTCGGCGACCGTCGTGGCGACGACGACCGTGGCGGGCCGCAGGTCGGCGCACAGGTTCCAGGCCGCGCGGGCCTCGTCGTAGGCGACGTCGTGCGGCGCGATGGTGGCGCAGCCTGACGCCGCGGATGGCGTGGGGGAGACCGACGTGAGCTGGTTCATGCCGGCAAGCCTGGCCGCCGCCGACCCGGGCGGCCATCCCGCGGCACGAGGGCGTTCGCGCCGCCTAGGTCCCTTGTTTGAGGGGGGTCGGGGGCGCTTCCGTCTCGTCGCCCGGACCGGCTCCGCGGGCGGCGGCACGCCGGCGATGGACGACGAGCGCCAGCGCCGCGCTCGCGAGCGCGAGCGCCAGCAGCGCCCCGGCGCCCGCGAGCACGTCGCGGGGGATCGGCCCTCGACCATCGGTGCGCCAGAGATCCATGCTGAACGGCACGATGCAGACGGCGGTCATCGCGGCCTGAAGCGGCGCGCTGGCCGCCAGGGAGACCACCGCGATCGGCACGAGCAGATACCAGGAGAACCCGAGGTCGGGCAGCAGCGCAGCGAAGGCCAGCGAGACGAGCGCCCAACCCCGGACGAGCCGCTGCGGGGACCCGTCCTGCCGCAGCCCGACGACCAGCACGAGCACCAGGAAGAGGAGACCCGCGGCGGCCCGCGGAGCTGAGGATCCGCCCGTCTGCAGCAGGTGCATCTCGCGCCCGAGCAGGCCTGGCGCGCCGAGGAACGGCGCGTAGACCAGCACCACCGTGGCGGCCACGAGCACGCTCTCGAGCGCGAGCTCGGTCCAGCGTCGCCGGCGCAGCAGTCCCAGCCATCGCACGGCGAGCAGGGGAAGCGAGACGAGCTTGACCAGCGCCGACAGGGCGAGGCCGGCGCTCGCCAGCCTCCGGCGGCCGGCGACGAGCGCCAGCGTCCCCGCGAGCAGGAAGACGACCATCACGGAGTCGACCTTCGTCGGCGCGCCGAGGATGACGATGGGGTTCCAACCGTAGGCGACGACGCCGGCGAGCTGCCCTTGGGGCCGCAGCCGACGGAGCAGGAGCACGATGAGCAGCAGGCTCACCGCCCCGCAGGCCGCCAGCACCACGCGGTAGGTGAGGAGGCCGGTGACGACGTCCGGGCCGGTGAGCTCCGCGAGCCCGACGTCCATGACCGTCCAGGCTCCGAGCTTGTTGTCGCCGGGAACGGACGTGTACCGGCGGTCGGTGTACGCGTAGGCGGGGTCGGCGGGGAACGCGTCGGCCGGGACGGCGTAGGGGTTGGATCCGTGGCTCGCCGCGACGTGACCCGTGGTCACGTACTCGTAGATGTCGGTGTTGAGCGTCGGGAGCGCGAGCACGGTGATCGCGAAGAAGACGAGCGCCCCGCCGGTCACCGCGGCCAGGCGGGCCCGCGTCGCCTCGCGGTTCCAGCATGCGAGCAGCGCCGCCGCGTACAGCGCGAACCCGAGCGCCGTCGTGAGCAGGACGACCTCGCCGATCCCCTGCCGTGACGTCGGCACGGGGAGGCGGGCGTGCGCGATCGACGCCCAGAGATCGAGCCGGCGGATCAGGTGGGCGCTCGGCTTGGCGAGCCGCGCGGGGGTCTGCGAGAGCACGAAGCACCAGACGCCGGCGATCACCGCCAGCCCGGCGGCGCAGCCGCCGAGCACCCAGGCCCAGCGTCGATCGGCGCAGCAGCGCATCCGGCCCCGCTCTCGTGGACGTCTTGCCCGCCCGAGACTCCCAGCACCGTGCTGAAGCGCGCCTGAACGACGAGGGGCCCCGGTGGTCGACCGCCGGCCTTGGCTCAGACGGCGTGGTCGTCGACGACCGTTGGCAGCACCCACGGGGCGTCGACGTGCCGGTCGGGCACGGTCGTCGGGAGCTCCTGGTGGTAGGCGCCGGAGGGCAGGATCCCGCAGCCGCCGCAACGGGCCATGACGCGGAGCTGGGCGAGCGCGTCCTCGCCGGCATGCACCGGCGGCAGGCTTCGCCAGAACGAGAAGCCGCCGGCGTCACGCAGCGCGGCGGTGTCGTAGAGCGTGCAGCCGCCGGCCCAGGCGAGCTTGTAGCGCAGCGTCGTCCCCGGCGGGAGGTCGAGCCGGAGGGCCGCGTGGTAGAGGTTGGCGGCGTTGTGGAGCTTGATGCGGTCCCACGCCGGGCAGCCGGGCGTGACGAGCTCCGGCTCCACCGGTCCTTCCCAGGGCTCGAACACCTGCTGGTCCGGGCGGAGGTCCTCGATGTAGGAGAGGCCGATCAACCCGCACCCGACGAGCCCGCACCGCTCCTCGGTGATCGTGCGATGCATCCGCTCGACGAGGTCCGGCTCGAGGATGACGTCGTCGTCGACGAACAGGCAGTGCGGCGCGGTGACGCGGTCGAGCAGGAACTGACGCTGCTCGGCGAGCCCGCGGCGCGGCAGGTGGCGATGCAACTCGACCTCGTGGCCGCGCGCCCGCAGCACCCGCACCGCCGCCAGGACCTCCGGCGCCTCGAACCCCGGCCGCAGCTCGCTCTGGTCGGACACGACGACGCGGAGGCGACGGAGCGTCTGCCCGATCAGGCCCGCGAGCGTGACGGCGAGCGCCGCGGGCCGGTCGCAGGTGGGGATGAGCACGTCGACGAGCGGGCGCATCTCCGGTGATGCGTAGGCCGCGCCCGAGCAGCAGCAACGTCGCGCTTTGAAGACGCGGGCCACCGGCCTACCTGCGACGGCATCGTTCTACCGTCGACCCGGGGGAGCGTCCCCACATGAGCCAGGACAAACCGCACGAGGGTGGGATCCGCACGGGTCCGGACACCTCCCGGTTGAAGTACGCGCAGGAGGTGACCTCGCCCGAGGAGCATCAGGAGCGGCCCGGGCGCACGCTGGTCACCACGGACCACGAGACGATCAAGCGATGGGCCGAGGAGCGAGGCGCGAAGCCCGCGACGGTTGCCGGCACCGAGCACGGCGACCAGCTCGGGGTGCTGACCTTCGACTTCGGCGGAGACGAGGAACGATTGCGGCACGTCAGCTGGGACGAGTGGTTCTCCACCTTCGACGCGCGTCGCCTGAACTTCATCTATCAGGAGGAGCGCAGCGATGGCCGGCAGAGCAACTTCTTCCGGCTCGAGAACCCGGAACGGGAGGATGCCTGAGGGGTCGCGGGCGGCCCCGAGGGTTGTCGGGATCAACCGCACCCAGGACGCGTCGATCGCCGTCGCGAGCTCCGGGGCGCGGGTGACGAGCCTGCAGAAGGAGCGCCTGAGCCGGCGCAAGCACCACTGGGGACGGCTCGGTGACGTCACGGAGCTCTACGTCCCCTGCTTCCCCGACCTGCGGGAGCCGGTCGACCTCGTCGTCGAGTGCTGGTCGTCCGACTCCGAGGTGGAGCACCTCGACGCCTACCACGAGGAGCTCGAGCGGAGCCTGCGCTTCCGCAACGGCAAGCGCGCCATCCGCGTCTCACATCACCTCGCCCACGCCTACAGCGCCTTTCACCCGTCGCCGTTCGACCGCGGTGCCGTGATGGTCATCGACGCGCAGGGCAGCCACGTCCGCGACATCACGGAGGCGTTCCCCGGGGATGGTCACGCGGCGCCGGGCATGCTCGAGGTCTCGTCGTTCTACCGCTGCGGGCGCCACCCTCGGGAGATGGCGTGCGTCGGCAAGCAGCTCTGGGACGGCGACTGGACTCGGCCGGCCGGCCTGGGGTGCTTCTACTCCCTGCTCACCCGCGCCATCTTCCCGGACGGCGAGGGCAATGAGGGCAAGGTCATGGGCCTCGCGCCGTTCGGGCGGCCCGGTGCGCTGGGGATGCCCGAGCTGGTCGTCGACGAGCACCGGGTGCTGATCGGAGACGCATGGGTCGAGCTGCTGGGCGAGCGCGAGCGCTTCCTGTTCCCGACCGGGGACCCGGGCGCGATCGAGGACAGCGCGAACCTGGCGGCGGCAGGCCAGGCGGCGTTCGAGTCCGCCCTGCTGCGGGTCGCCGCCTGGCTCGCGGACGTGACCGGCGAGGCGAACCTCTGCTTCGCCGGAGGCGCGGCGCTGAACTGCTCGGCCAACGGGCGCCTGCTGCGTGAGAGCGCCTTCCGGCAGGCGTTCATCCCGCCGAGCCCGCACGACGGCGGCACCGCCGTCGGCTGCGCGCTCTACGGGGCGATCGAGCATCTCGGCGTGGCCAGCGACTTCCGCTGGACCAACGACTTCCTCGGCCCGGCCACCGACGCGGCGGACCTCGAGCGCACGGTGCGCGCGACCGCCGGCGAGGACCTCGTGGTCGAGCAACCGGACGACCTGCTCGACGAGGTGGTCAGCACCCTGGACGGCGGCGGCGTCGTCGCGCTGCATTCGGGGCGCAGCGAGTCGGGGCCGCGGGCCCTGGGGAACCGGAGCATCCTCGCCGACGCGCGCCATCCGCGCATGCGCGACTTCATCAACTCGCAGGTGAAGGGGCGCGAGTGGTTCCGGCCGCTGGCGCCGATCGTCCTCGCCGAGGAGGCGGGCCGCATCTTCGACGTCGATCGTCCCGCGCCGTTCATGCAGATCGCCGCGGACGTGCGGCCGGAGTTCCGCGACCGGCTGCCCGCCATCACGCACGTGGACGGCAGCGCGCGCCTGCAGACGGTCGACGCCGAGAACACGCCGTTCCTGCACGCGCTGCTCACGCGCTTCCAGGCGCGGACGGGGTGCCCTGTGCTGCTGAACACCTCGCTCAACGGGCCAGGGGACCCGCTGACCGAGACCGCCGACCACTCGCTCGCCACGTTCCGGCAGACCGACATCCACGTGCTCGTCCTGCCGCCGTTGATGATCACCAAGCGCGACGAGCCCCCGTTGCCATGATCGACGGCTTCGCGCGCACGCCGAGCGTCCTGCCGGGCGGGCTGCTGGAGCTCTGCGTCTCGACGGACGCGCCGGCCTTCCGCGTCGACGTCTACCGCTGCGGCGAGGAGCTCACGCACGTCGCCGGCCCGGCATGGTTCGAGGGCCGCGACGTCCCGCACCACCTGCCGTTCCACGACTGGAGCCGCGACAACGCCGGGCTGTCCGGGGAGCCGCTGGGCGCGTGGCCCGCCCACACGCTCGCCGTCGGCCCGGACTGGCGGTCGGGCGTCTACGTCGCGACGCTCGCGGACGCCGACGGTCGTGGCGGGACGACCGCGCCGGCCGCCGCTCCGCCACCGGACGCGCGCCATGGCCGCGCGCTGTTCGCCGTGCGCAGCGCGACGCCGGGCACGGGAACGTCGATCCTCTACAAGCTCCCGCTGCTGACCTGGCACGCGTACAACCAGGTCGCCGCCGAGCACTACACCCCGGCCACCGGGACCGGAGGCTGGTGCCTCTACAGCGACTTCCTCGAGCTGCCCGTCGAGGGGCCGCTCTCGGTCTGCGTCCGGCGCCCCGGCGGAGGCACGGGCGCGACCCCGTTCGACACCTTCAACCCGGATCCGTTCGACCCGTCGCCGCGGCAGACGTTCGCCCACTGGGACGCCCTGGCGGTCGCCTGGCTGGAGCGCAGCGGCGTGGCGGTGGACTACTGCACCGACCTGGACCTCCACGCGGAGGGCGAGGACCTGCTCGCGCCGTACGGCACGCTGGTGAGCTTCGGCCATGACGAGTACTGGAGCGCGCGGATGCGGACGAGCGTCGAGCGGTTCGTCGCCGCCGGGGGCCACGCCGCGTTCTTCGGCGGCAACACGTGCTGGTGGGAGGTCGCGTTCGACGACCCGTGGACGTTCCGCCGCAGCCGGCATTGGTCCGACGCGCCGGTGCCCGACCGGCCGGAGAACGCCCTGACGGGCGTGAGCTTCCGCCACGGCGGGGAGCGCCCGGCGACCGGCCGGCCGGCGCCGGTCGGCTTCCAGGTCCAGCATGCCGACCACTGGGTCTACGCCGGGACCGGCCTGCGCGACGCCGATCTGTTCGGCGCGGGGCCCGACGAGCACCTCGTCGGCTACGAGTGCGACGGCGCGCACTTCGACCGCTCCGAGCTGCGGCGGGGCCGTAGCGTGCGGCCCACAGGCGAGGACGGCACGCCGGCGGACTTCGCGATCCTCGGCGTCGGCGACGTGGGCGAGCGCGGCTGGGGCAACGGGAACCGCGCAGCCACGCTCGGCGTGCACGCGCCGCGGGGGATGGTCTTCACCGCGTCGACGACGGACTGGCCGCGGCTCCTGGCGCGGCGGTCTCCCGTCGTCGAGCAGATCACCCAGAACGTGCTGGACCGGGTGAGCTAGGGATGCAGGGTCCCGGCGTCTCCGCGCTGCTCGAGCGCCTCCCGGGGCTGACCGTCGCGGTCGCCGGCGACGTGATCTACGACGCGTACCTCGACGGCCAGGCGACGCGGCTGTCCCGGGAGGGGCCGGTGCCGGTGGTCGGGATCCAGGAGGTCAGCGACGCGGCCGGCGGCGCGGCGAACGTCGCCGTCAACCTCGCGGCCCTCGGGGCCCGGGTCACGTTCTGCTCGGTCGTCGGCGACGACCAGCCGGGGAGGCGCGTCCTCGACATCCTCCGCAGCCACGGAGTGGACGTCCGCGGCGTGGTGACGAGCACGCGACGGCAGACGTGCGCGAAGCGGCGGGTGCTCGCCGGTGGGCGCATGCTCCTCCGGTTCGACGTGGGCACGGAGCGCCCGCCCTCCGCGGACGAGCAGTCGCGGATCCAGGCGGCGGTCGTCACGGCGGTGGCCGCGGCGGACGTGGTGCTGCTGTCCGACTACGAGACGGGCGTCGTCACCGACGAGCTCGTCGAGACCGTGGTCCGGGCGCGCGGTGGCCGGCCGCTCGTCGTCGCCGGCCGTGATCCGCGCCGGTTCCGGACGGCGCGGCCCGCGGTCTGCGTCCCGAGCTTCAGCGAGATCTCCATGTTGCTCTCACCCGCCGTCGGCGAGCACCGCGCCGGCGCCGTCGCCGCGGCGGCCGACGTCATCCTCGCCGAGACTGGGGCCGACCTGGCGGTGGTCACCCTCGACAGCGACGGCGCCGTGGTGCTCGAGCGCGGCCGCCGCCCCCGGCAGGTCCTCACCCCCGCCGTCCCCGAGCGCAGCTCGGCGGGCGCCGGCGACACGTTCGCGGCCGCCCTGACCCTCGCGACGATCGCCGGTGCGGACATCACCACCGCGGCCGAGGTCGCCTCCGCGGCCGCGGCGATCGTGGTGGCGAAGTCAGGCACCGCGACGTGCGGGCTGGCCGAGCTCCGCCTCGAGCTGCTCGCCGTGGGCAAGGTCATCCCCGACCTCGACGTGCTGCGGGCGCTGGGCGGGCGCCACCGGCGGGAGCGCCGTCGCATCATCCTCGCCAACGGCTGCTTCGACATCCTCCATCGCGGCCACGCCGAGCTGCTCGACGCGGCGCGACGGCTCGGCGACGTGCTGATCGTCGCGCTGAACGGCGACGCGAGCGTGCGACGGCTCAAGGGGCCGTCGCGTCCCGTGAACACACTCGCCGACCGGATCAGGGTGCTCGCAGGACTGTCGTGCGTGGACCACATCGTCGCCTTCGACGAGGACCAGCCGATGGGGGTGATCCGCGCGCTGCGGCCCGACGTGCTCGTCAAAGGTGGCGACTACACCGAGGACATGGTCCCCGAGGCGGAGCTCGTCCGCGCGCTCGGGGGCGGCGTGCACATCATCGATCTCGTGCCCGAGCACTCGACGACACGCATCATCGAGCGCGTCCAGATGTCGGTCTCGCGATGACGGAGGTCGACGCGACCGAGCCCGGCGTCGAGCGCATCGCCGTGCTCAGGGCCAACGCCCTGGGCGACTTCGTGTTCTGCGTCCCGGCGCTCGAGGCGCTCCGAGCCGCGTACCCTGAGGCGGAGATCACCCTCCTGGCGTGCCCCTGGCACGCCGGCTTCCTCGCACATCGGCCCGGCCCGGTGGATCGCGTCGTCGTCGTGCCGCCGAGCCGGGGCGTCCGCGAGGAGCCCGGGCGGCGCGACGACCCCTCCGAGCTGCGCGCGTTCTTCGAGCGCATGCAGGCCCAGCGCTTCGACCTGGCGCTGCAGATGCACGGGGGCGGACGCTGGTCCAACCCGTTCGTGCTCCGGCTCGGTGCCCGCCTGACCGCCGGAAGCAGCACACCGGATGCGGCGCCGCTGGACCGCTGCGTCCCGTACGTGTACTTCCAGTCCGAGACCGCGCGCTACCTGGAGATCGCCGGCCTCGTCGGGGCCGCGCCGGTGACGATCACCCCGGCCGTCGCCGTCACCGCCCGCGACCTCGCCGAGGTGGCCGACGTGCTCGACCCGAGCCCCTTCGCCGTCCTGCACCCGGGTGCGGGCGCGCTGCGCCGGCGCTGGCCCCCCGAGCGCTTCGCCGCCGTCGGCGACGCGCTGGCCGCCCTCGGGCTGCGCGTCGTCGTCACGGGGTCCGGACCCGAGCGGCCGGTGGTCGACGCCGTGCTCCGGGCGATGCGCGCGCCGGCCGTCGACGGGTGCGACGCGCTCTCGCTCGGCGGCCTGGCCGGGCTGCTCTCGCTCGCCGAGGTCGTCGTCTCGAACGACAGCGGCCCGCTACACCTGGCGGGCGCCGTGGGGGCGCCGACCGTCGGGATCTTCTGGGTGGGCAACCTCATCACCGCCTCGCCGCTGACGCGGGCGCGCCACCGGCCGCTCGCCTCGTTCCGGGTGACGTGCTCGATCTGCGGGGCCGAGAACATCGAGCAGTCGTGCGGGCACGAGGCCTCGTTCGTCACCGACGTGCCGCTCGACAAGGTGCTCGAGGCGGCGCTCGAGCTCGTGGCTGCGGGACGCAGCACGGAGCGGGTGCCACGGTGAGCGCAGCCGGCCCGGGCGCTCCGGCGGCGGTGCACCGCCGCGTCCTCGTCTGGCCGGTCCACGGCAGCTACATGACCGCGCTGGTGCAGGGACCGCACGAGTACCTGCTGCCGCTGACCCCGCAACGCGACGCCGACGGCAGCGGCAGGCTGGGCTATCCCTGGCCCGCCGGCGCGCGCGAGGTGCCCGTGGAGCGCCTCCGCGACGAGGAGTTCGACGTGCTCATCCTCCAGCGGCCGCGCGACGTCGACCTCGTCGAGGCCTGGACCGGACGGCGACCCGGCCGCGACGTCCCCGCCATCTGGCTGGAGCACAACGCGCCGGGGCGCCCGACGGGCGCCCGCCATCCCGCCGCGGACCATCCCGGCGTCCTGCTCGTGCACGTCACGCACTTCAACGACCTCTTCTGGGAGGCCGGTGGCGCGCCGACCCGGGTCATCGAGCACGGGATCGTCGACCCGGGCTATCGCTACACCGGCGAGCTGGCCCGCGCCGTCGTCACGATCAACGAGGCCCGCCGCCGCGGGCGGGTGACCGGGACCGATCTGCTGCCGCGCTTCGCGGCGGCGGCGCCGTGCGACCTGCTCGGCATCGACGCCGAGGCGCTGGGCGGGATCGGCGACATCCCGTATGAGGAGCTGCACGACGTGATGGGCCGGCGGCGCGTGTACCTGCACCCGGTCCGCTGGACGTCGCTCGGCCTCTCGCTGCTGGAGGCGATGCACGTCGGGATGCCGGTCGTCGCGCTGGCCACGACCGAGGTGGCGGACGCCGTCCCCGCCGAGGCGGGCGTGGTGGGGACCGACGTCGAGCGGCTGGTGGCGGCCCTCGGCCGCCTGGTCGCCGACCGCGAGGAGGCCCGGGAGCGGGGCAGGTCGGCGCGCGAAGCGGTGCTCGCCCGCTACGGGCTGAGGCGGTTCCTCGACGACTGGGACCGGGTGATCGAGGACGTCGCGCGGTGAGCCGGCCGGCCGGCCCTTGGGCGCGGCCGCGATTGGCTTACTCCTACCGTCGGAGGACCACCGGGGCGAAGGGATGCAGCGTGGCAATCAGCACCTGGAGCGCGCCGTCGTCCGACGGCCCACCGATCGCACGCGGCGTCGCGCCGAACCCGGCGCAGGCGCTGCGCGACGAGGCCCTGGCGGCCGATGTCGCCGACCGGCTCTCGCACGACTTGCGCACTCAGGACCTCGCGCTCGACGTCGCGGTCAGCGGCCGCGTGGCGCACGTCGCCGGCGTCGTCCCGTCCGGGGAGGACCGCGAGCGCGTCCGCGCCGCGGTGCGCGCCGTCAATGGGATCCTCGCTGCCTGGGACCTCGTCGCGGTGGAGGGGGACGGCGCGCTCGCGGTCGCGGACATCGGCTGCGGGACGACCAAGCAGGTGCCGTGGGCCATCGGGGTCGACGCCGTGGCGCAGCCCGGGGTCGACGTCGTCGCGGACGTCGACGACGGGCTGCCGTTCGCGACCGCCTCGCTCGATCACGTCTTCGCCGTGCACGTCCTCGAGCACGTCGGCGACATGGTCGCCGCGATGGCGGAGCTCCACCGCGTGCTGCGACCCAGCGGGCTGCTGCACGTGCTCTGCCCGCACTGGCGCCACGTCAACACCCCGGCGGACCCCACGCACGTCCGCGGGATCGACGTGCTCACCTTCCGCTGGTTCTGCCAGCCGGCGCGCCGCGACGTGCCCCCGTGGCGACCGCGGTCCGTCATGTCGGACGCGGACACGGTGTACGCCGACCTGCAGCCGCTGGGCGGCGGCGGGGCGCAGCGCCAAGACCTGGCCCGCTGGTTCGCGTGATGCGCGGCCGGCGCGCAGCGCACGGCACTGTGGCCTACCGCGCGGTCCGGGACGAGCCACGGCTGCCCGCCGACTACGCCCGGCTCTACCTCAATCGTCTCTACCGCAGGGCGCCGCTCGGCATGTCCCCGTTGCTGGGCCTGCGGCGCGTCAGAGACACCCTGCCGTGGGACCACGGACCAGGGGTCATCGCCCGCGCCGCCGGCGCCTGGTCGGACGGGCAGGCCGTGGAGCTGGCGCGATCGGCGTCGGCGACGGCCTCGCGTGCCGGCGATCGGTCGCGAGCGCAGCGCCTCGCACGCCAGCTCGCCGGCGACCAGAGCCTCGGCGAGCTCATCTACGCGCTCGTCCGCGCGGTGCGCCCCGACGCCGTCATCGAGACCGGTGTCGCCACGGGGGTGACGTCGGCGTTCGCGCTCGCGGCGCTCGAGGACAACGGCCACGGCGAGCTGCACAGCGTCGACCTGCCACCGGGCCCGCTGGTCGTGCGGGGGCTCGTCGGCTCCGGGATCCCGCGTGCGCTGCGCCATCGCTGGCGTCCGCGATGGGGCGACGCGCGGCGCCTCGTGCCGCGCGTCCTCGACGAGACCGGCGGGCGCCGCGTGTTCGTCCACGACTCCGACCACGGCTACCGGGCGATGCACGGTGAGCTCGAGTCCGCCTGGCAGGCGTTCGGCTCCGGCGACTGGATCGTCGCCGACGACGTCGACCTCCACGACGCGTTCATCGACGTCGCGGCGGCGCACGGCGCGGTCCCCTACGTCATCGCGCAGAAGAACAAGCCCAGCTGTACGGGACTGATGCGCCGCGTTTGAACGCGACCTGCGGTCAGCGTCGCGCGGCGCCCTCCTCGGTGAGCGCCAGCAGGCGCTCGCGGAGCTCGCGCGGCAGCTGGAGGAGCATGTCGTGGAGCTCCTTGCGGCCCTCGCGCCGCGCCAGCGCGGCGACGACCGCCGCCGCGTGACGCTCAGCGGTCTCGGGGTCGACGTCGGTGCCCTCGCGCTCGGCGACGCGCCGGAAGAGCTCATCCGCCGGGAACGACTGCGCGTCGCCGGGCTGGACGAGGAGCGGCGCCAGCGAGTCCGGGAGGTGACGGGCGAGGTCCTCGGCCTCGCCCTCGGAGATCCGCTCGCCGAGCGTCGTGAGCGTCGCGACGATCGCGCGCTCGGCGACGTCGGCGGCGACGTCGGCGAGCTCGGCGACGGTCTTCGTGAAGGCCTGGTGGTCCGACGGCGGGACCTCGATCCGCCGGCGCGGGGACCTGCCGAGCTGCTCGACGGCCCGCTGCGCGACCTCACCGCTCGACGCGGGGTTCTGCCCGGTGACCACGGTGCCGTCGACCACCGAGAACGGCTGCCACGCCGGCCCCCGCTCGAGCGTCGCGCCCGCCTCGCGCATCCGGTCCTCGAGCAGCCAGGGCGCGCGGTCCGCGAGCCCGCCCTGCGCCTCCTCCTCGTTGGTGAAGCCGGCCATGGTGCGCCCCGCGAACGCCCACGTGCCGTCCGCCCGCGTCGCGGCCAGCAGCGCCGCCGGGCCATGGCACACGGAGGCCACGACCTTGTCGTCGTCGAGCATCGCGACCAGCAGCGACCCCAGGGGGGCCGACGCCGCGAGATCCTCCATCGGGCCATGCCCGCCGGGGATGAAGACGCCGTCGTAGCCGGCGGCCGAGACGTCCTCGAGCGGCACCGGCGAGCTGAGCTGCCCGCCGCGCGCGTCGAGCGCGCGGCGCAGGTCCCCGGCCGCCTCCTCGCCGCCGACCATGTCGGGGCTCAGGCTCAGCTCGTCCACCGTCGGTGCCACGCCGCCGGGCGTGGCGATCGTCACCTCGACGCCTGCGTCGTCGAAGACATCGAGCGGCGTGAGGAGCTCCTCCGCCCAGAACCCGGTCGGGTGCCGGGTCCCGTCGTCGAGGGTCCAGTGGTCCGAGCCGGTGAGGACGAGCAGCAGCGAAGGCATGACGGATGTCATTAGGCCGGCGCGGCCGGGCGCAACCGGAACGGCGGTGATGTCCCACGGAACCGGCACGCCCGACGCGGTGTACTGCGGTCGGATGGCTTGGCGCGTCGTCATGCTCGTGGTCCTCGCGGTGATCCCCGCGCCGCTCGCGCACGCTGCGGCGAGATCGCCGCACACCGGCCACCCCGCGACCTGCGCGCAGCAGTCCGGCGCGAGCTTTCCCCGCGCCTTCACGAGCCGGGACAACCTCACCGCCGGGCCGCTCTCGATGATCGGCGCCGGGCGCCTCACGTCGGCGGCGACGGTCCGCGAGTTCGGCGGCAACAAGTTCCCGGCCCTCGTCAGGGCCGGGCACACCGTCACCGTCGCGCTCTCCCTGCGCGCGCACCGCTCGGCCTCGCTGTTCTACGCCATGGCCAACGACGGGGCGCTCACCCGGACGCGGGTCAGCGACGGGCGCCGCGCCATCACCTTCCGTTCGTGCACTGCTCGCCGGGCAGCGAGCGACGCCGACGGCGACCCCGTCACCTTCTGGTCGGGCTTCGTGGTCGTCGCGAAGCCGATGTGCCTGCGGCTGAAGCTCTGGATCGACGCCGAGCCCGCGCCGCGCCGCGCGCGCATCGCGCTCGGGCGCCGCTGCCAGGACGTCCGCCGGGCGGCGCGCGGGCCGGCCGGAGCGGCGCTGCCGTTCCGGCTGGATCCGCGCGCCGTCAGTCCCGGGGGCGCCTACGCGGCAGGGGCCCCTTCGACCACGACGACGGTGTTGCCGTCCGGGTCGCGGACCATGAACATCAGCGGGGCGCCCGGGGTCCGCATCGGCTCAGGGTCGACGTCGATGCCGTCGATGGCCTTCAGGCGCGCATGCTCGCCGAGGACGTCGTTCGTCTCGACGCCGATCCCGCCGCCGCCGGGCGTGTCCCGCATCGGCGGGTTGAGCGCCAGGCGGGCGGTCGACCCGGGCGGGGCCACCTCGACCCAGCGCATGTTCTGGCCGGGCTCGCCGAAGGGCGTGTCGCTGCGGAGCTCGAAGCCCAGCTTCTCGACGTAGAACGCGATCGCCGCGTCCTGGTCGGCGACGGTGAACATCGCCACGCCGATGTTCGAGATGGTGGTGGGGGCTTGTGTGAGATTGCTCATGGCCTTCAGACGACGCGCCCGGGCGGAATTCATCGCTCGCAGATGTTGGGATCTCCTTAGAAGCCGCCCGCACGGGAAGGACCGCGGCCCCGAGGCGTCCTCGTCTGTCAGATCCGGACGCTTTCTGCTCCGGCCTGACCATCGAGGAGAGACATGACTCGTCTCATCGTGCTCACGCTCGTCGCCGTCCTGGGGGTCGGCGCGGCGGCCGGCCTGGCCTCCGGCGCCACCGGTCCGAGCTCGCCCGCCAAGGTCGCGGTACGCACCACGAAGCTGGGCAAGGTCCTGGTGAACGGCAAGGGCGTGACGCTCTATCTGTTCATGAAGGACAAGAAGGGCAAGAGCGCGTGCAGCGGCGCGTGCGCGCAGGCCTGGCCGCCGTTGCTGACCAAGGGCCGGGCCAAGGCGTCCGGCGGCGCGTCGGCCTCGAAGCTCGGCACCACCCGGCGCTCGGACGGCACGACCCAGGTCACCTACAACGGCCACCCCCTGTACACGTTCGTCGCAGACCGGGGCAAGCCCGGCAGCACGGCGGGCGAGGGCAGCAAGGCCTTCGGCGCCGAGTGGTACGTCCTGGCCACCAGCGGCAACAAGATCGACAAGGGCAGCTGACCGCCGAGCAGCTCGCCTGCGCCCGCCGCCGAGCGAACGGCTCGGCGGCGGCACGGCGTCGCGCGGTCTCCGGATCACAAGGCCTCCGCCTCGGCGGCCCGCTACGCGACCGGCGTGAGCTCCTCCGAGAGGCGGCGCATCACCGGCGCGAGGTCGTCGTGATCACCGCGCGCCCAGTCGGCGATCAGCCGCTCGAGCGCCGCCTGCCGCGCCGACAGCAGCGCCGCGGCCGCCTCACGGCCGGCGTCGGTGATCGCCACGGAGGGCGGCTCGCCGTCGACGAGGCCCGCGGCCCGCAACGCGGCCAGCGCGTCGGCGAGCCTCGAGCGCTCGACCTGGTGCTGGGCGGCCAGCGCGTCGAGGTCCGCGTGACCGTCCTGGGCCAGGCGGACGAGCAGCCAGGCCGCGATCGGCGTGAGCTGCACGTCCGCGTCGTCGGCGATGCGCGCGATGAACGACCGGGTGCGCTCGCGGCCGGCGAGGACGCTGAGCGCGCGCAGGAGCTCGCGCAGGGAGTCGGTGTCCTGCGGTGCGGCGAACGCGTCGCCCACCCCGCGCGTCGAGACGGTCTTGCGCAGCGGCTGCTCGCGGATGAACCAGGCCAGCACGAAGGCCAGCACCGAGAAGGCGGCGGCGGCGAGGAACACGGTGCTCAGCGCGTTGGTGAACGCGCCGAGGTAGGCGTCGTGCACCGCCGGCGGGAGGCGCCGGAGCGCGGACGGGTCGATGCTGCCCGCCTCCAGCGCGCTGGTCTGCCTGCCGGCCGCCGACAGCGCGGAGCTCAGCTCGTGCGAGAGCCGGTTGGCGAAGACCGCGCCGAGGATGGCCGTCCCCAGCGACCCGCCGATCGAGCGGAACAGCGTCGCGCCGCTCGTCGCCACGCCCAGGTCCTCGTAGGGCACGGAGTTCTGGGCGGCGAGGACCAGGACCTGCATGATCAGGCCCAGCCCGAAGCCGAGGAGCAGCATGTAGGCCGAGGCGGTCAGGGTGCTCGTCCCGGCGTCCAGGGTGGACAGCAGCAGCATCGCGATGACCGTCAAGGCCGTTCCGACGATCGGGAAGACCTTGTAGCGGCCCGTGCGGCTGATGAGCTGCCCGGAGAGGATCGACGTCGTCAGCAGCCCGGCCATCACCGGGATGAGCTGCAGCCCCGAGCTGGTCGGGCTCTGCCCGCGAACGACCTGCTGGAAGAGCGGGAGGTAGGTCAGCGCTCCGAACAGGCCGAAGCCCACCACGAACCCGACCGCGCCGGTCGCGACGAAGACCCGGTTCTGCGCCAGCCGGGGCGGGAGGATCGGCTCGGTGGCGCGGCGCTCCACGACGGTGAACAGCGCGATGCTGACGACCGCCAGGACGCCGAGGCCGATGATCTGCACCGAGTCCCACGCGTAGGTCGTCCCGCCGAACGTGGTCAGCAGGACCAGGCTGGAGAGGCCCACCGCCAGCAGTCCCGTCCCGGCGTAGTCGATGCGGTGGCGGACGCGCGCGGTCCGGCTGGGCAGGGTGACGGCCAGCACCGCGAAGGCCGCGACGCCGAGCGGCACGTTGATGTAGAAGATCCAGCGCCACGACAGGTGCGTCGTGAAGAAGCCGCCGATCAGCGGCCCCGCCACCGACGAGACCCCGAAGACGGCGCCGAACAGCCCCGTGTAGCGCCCGCGGTCCCGCGGCGCCACCACGTCGCCGATCGCCGCCTGTGCGCTGACCATCAGCCCGCCGCCGCCCAGGCCCTGGACGGCCCGGAACAGGATCAGCTGGGTGAGGTTCTGCGCCTGTCCGCAGAGCGCCGAGCCGATGAGGAACAGCACCAGCGCCCCCTGCAGCACGACCTTGCGTCCGTACAGGTCGCCGAGCTTGCCGTAGAGCGGGGTGACGACCGTCACCGCGAGCAGGTAGGACGTCACGACCCAGGAGATGTGGTTCAGCCCGCCCAGGTCGCCGACGATCGTCGGCATCGCCGTCGAGACGATGGTCTGGTCGAGGGACGCCAGCAACATCACCAGCAACAGCCCGCCGATGACCAGGCGAACGCGGGCAGCAGCGGTCTGCGCCTCGGCCGACACGACCCGGACAATAGGTCCTCATGCCCACCCGGAAAGGGCGTCCGACGGGTGACGCGGACGGCACCGAGGTCCAGGTGCCGGGGGCGTACGTGCCTTGACAGTTATATGCCTGTATGGGCATAATCGGGGTGCCTGATGTCCGTCTTCAGCGTCCTTGCCGAGCCGAACCGGCGCCGGATCCTCGACCTCCTGCGGGCCGCCGAGCGCCCGGTGGGCGAGCTCGCCGAGGGGCTCGATCTGAGCCAGCCGGCCGTCTCCAAGCACCTACGGGTCCTGCGGGAGGCGGGCCTGGTCGACGTGCGCGCCGACGCCCAGCGCCGCCTCTACCGCGTCCAGCCCGAGTCGCTGCGCGCGGTCGAGGAGTGGCTTGCGCCCTACCGGCGGATGTGGGCCGCCGGGCTCGACGACCTGGAGCGGCATCTGGACGCGATGAGCGACACCGACGACCGCGAACTAGGAGGGACGTGATGTACGGAACCCTGGATCAGCTGCCCGACGGACGCTTCCAGCTGCGCTTCACGCGCACGCTGCCGCATCCGGTCGAGCGGGTGTGGCGGGCGATCACCGAGCCCGAGCACCTCGCCCATTGGTGCCCGACGACGATCGAGGGCGAGCGTGCCGCCGGCGCGGCGCTGCGCTTCTCGTTCCCCGGCGGCGAAGCGCCGCCGTTCGAGGGGGAGCTGCTCGCCTACGAGCCGCTGTCGCTGATGGAGCTGCGGTGGGGGACCGACATCGTGCGTCTGGAGCTGCGGCCGACGGCGACCGGCACGCAGCTCACGCTGCTCGACACGCTCGACGAGCGCGGCAAGGCCGCGCGCGACGGAGCCGGCTGGCACGTCTGCCTGGACAACCTCGAGGCCGACCTGCGCGGCGAGCCGGACCCCGGCGAGCACGCGCCCGGGTGGAGCGAGGTCCACCCGCGCTACGTCGAGCGCTTCGGCCCCGAGGCGGCCACCATCGGGCCACCCGAAGGCTTCGAGTAGCCCCGCCCGCCCGTCGGGCCGGGCCGCCGGCACGAGGCGCTCGGCCGACCGGGTAGCTCTCGGCGTCTGCGCTTGGTGGTCCCCACAGGGCTGTTCTAGCCTCGCCGCTGTGACCGCATCGATGCGCCCGCGGCGTATCCCCCTGGGCGCGGAGGTCGCGCTCGCGTTCAGTGCGGGCGCCGCGGCCTTCGCGCTGATGGCCGTGATCGCCGCGGTCATCGCCTCCGACGTCGTCACCACCGTCGCGGGCCTGGTGTGCGTCCTCGCCGTCGTGGCCATCGCCCGCGTCGGGGGGATCGCGTACGCCGCCCCGGCCGCGTTCGGGGCCCTGATCGCCTACGACTGGTACGCGTTCCCGCCGACGCACGACGGGTTCCCCGACACCACCGACGTGGCGGACCTGTTCGCGTACCTGGCGGTCGCCGTCCTGGTCGGGGAGCTCGCGGCCCACGCGGGCCGCCGCGCCGATGTCTCCGAGGTGGCCCGCAGCGAGCTGGTCGAGGACCAGGCCGCGCTGCGGCGCGTGGCGACCCTGGTCGCCCGCGGCAGTCCGCCGGACGAGGTCTTCGCCGCCGTGGGCCTCGAGGTGGGGATGCTGCTCGAAGTCGACGGGGCGCGCGTCATCCGCTATGCCGCCGACGACGAGGTCGAACAGCTCGACGGCTGGAGCGCGCCCGGCCAGGGTCCGCTGCCCGTGGGACGCATCCGGCCGGCGGGAACCTCGGCCGCGAGCGAGGTGCGGCGGACCGGACGCGTCGCACGCGTCGACGACGACGTGCCGGGCGTCGGGGCGGTCGTCGGGGCCCCGATCGTCGTCGGCGGGCGGCTGTGGGGCGCGGTGGTCGCCTGGTGCAGGCATCGTGACCGGCTCCCCGACGCGGCCGAGGCGCGTCTGGCGGACTTCACCGACCTCGTCGCCACGGCCGTCGCGAACTCCGCGAGCCGACAGGAGCTCGCCCGGCTCGCGGACGAGCAGGCGGCGCTGCGGCGCGTGGCCACGCTGGTCGCGAGCGGTGTGCCCGCGCCCGAGGTCTTCGCTGCGGTCACGCGCGAGCTCGGGCAGCTCCTCGGCGTCGACGTCGCGCACATGGGGCGATACGAGCGCGACGACACGGCGGTCGGGGTCGGGAGCTGGAGCCGGGCCGGCGACCACATCCCGGTCGGAACGCGCGCCAGCGTGGGCGGCAAGAGCGTGTCGTCGCTGGTGCTGCAGACCGGACGCCCCGCGCGGATCGACGACTACGACGCGGCCGGCGGCCCGATCGCCGCCAGGCTTCGCCGCGAGCTGGGGATCCGCTCGTCGGTCGGCGCCCCGATCGCTGTCGACGGGCGGCTCTGGGGCGTGATGGTCGCCTCGTCCAAGGAGGACGAGCCGCTCCCGGCGGACACCGAGTCCAGGATCGCCGCGTTCACGCAACTCGTCGCGACGGCCATCTCCAACGCGGAGGCGCGGGCCCAGCTGGGCCGACTGGCCGACGAGCAGGCCGCGCTGCGCCGCGTGGCGACGCTCGTCGCGCAGGGCGTGCCGCCGGGCGAGCTGCTCGGAGCCGTCGCCGAGGAAGTCGGCCGGCTGCTCGGCGCGGACATCGCGGCGATGACCCACTACGACAGCGAGGACACGGTGACGGCCGTGGCGACCTGGGCCGCCGTCGGCGAGCATGCCGACGTCGGCGCTCGGTGGCCGCTCGACGGGGGCGATCTGGCGGTGAGGATCGCGAGGACCGGCCGCCCCGCCAGGATCGACGACTACGCGGGCGTCGAGGGGCGGATCGCCGCCTTCCTGCGCGACGAGCTCGGGATCACCTCGTCCGTCGCCAGCCCGATCGTCGTCGAGGGCCGGTTGTGGGGGGCCCTGGACGTCCACTCGACGAAGACGCGGCCGCTGCCCGCGGACACCGAGTCCCGCCTCACGAACTTCACTGAGCTCGTGGCCACGGCGATGTCGAACGCCCAGGCACGGGCCGACGTGCACCGCCTCGCCGACGAGCAGGCGGCGCTGCGGCGCGTCGCGACGCTCGTCGCGCGCGACGTCCCTCAGCCGGAGGTGTTCGCAGCGGTCGCGCGCGAGGTCGGCCACCTCCTCGGGGTCGACGCGACGCACATGGCGCGCTACGACGCCGCCGGTACGGCGACGGGCGTCGCCGGCTGGGGCGGTGCGGAGCCGATGCCGGTCGGAACGCAGTACAGCCTCGAAGGCGAGAGCGTGTCGGCGCGGGTGCTGCGGACCGGCCGCGCCGCGCGGATGTACGGCTACGGGGACGCGTCCGGGCCCGCCGCCGCCGCCGGGCGCAGGATGGGGCTGTGCTCGTCCGTCGGTGCCCCGATCGTCGTCCAGGGAAGCCTCTGGGGGGTGATCATCGCCTCCTCGAAGGGGGAGCAGGAGCTTCCCCTCGACACCGAGTCCCGGTTGGCCGCCTTCACAGAGCTCGTCGTGACGGCGATCTCCAACACCGAAGCCCGGGCGGACGTGCATCGCCTGGCCGACGAGCAGGCGGCGCTGCGGCGCGTGGCGACGCTGGTCGCGCACGAGTCGCCGCCCGCGCAGGTCTTCGCGGCGGTCGCCGCCGAGGTCGGACGGCTCCTGCACGTCGAGCACACTGAGCTGTACCGCTACGAGCCGGGCTCGGCGGCCACCATCGTTGCGGACTGGGGCGAGCCTGACGGCGCCGTCCCGGCCGGCACGCGCGTGACGCTGGAAGGGGAGAACGTCGCCGCGCTCGTGCTGCGAACCGGGCGGCCCGCGCGACTGGACGAGTACGCGAAGGCCACCGGCTCGGTGGGGTCGCACGCCCGCGAGCTGGGCATCCGATCCGCCGTCGGCGCCCCGATCCTCGTGCAGGGACGGCTGTGGGGCGCCATCGTCGCCGGCTCCCGGCAGGCGCAGCCCTTGCCCGCGGGCACGGAGTCGCGGATCGGGGAGTTCACCGAGCTGGTCGCCACGGCGGTCTCCAACGTCCAGGCACGGTCGGACCTGGCCACGTCGAGGGCGCGGATCGTGGCGGCGACCGACGACGAGCGCCGGCGGGTGGTGCGCGATCTGCATGACGGAGCGCAGCAGCGCCTGGTCCACACGATCATCACGCTGAAGCTCGCGCGGCGCGCCCTCGACGTCGAGGACGAGGCAGCGCCGGCGCTCGTGACCGAGGCGCTCCAGCACGTCGAACGGGCGATGGTCGAGCTGCGCGAGCTCGCACACGGCATCCTGCCGGCGGTCCTCACCCGCGGCGGGCTGCGCGCCGGCGTCGACGCACTCGCGTCGCGCATGCCGGTGCCGGTCGAGAACGGCGTGGCCGTGGACCGCCTCCCCGCCGCGGTCGAGGCCACCGCCTACTTCGTCGTGGCCGAGGCGCTGACCAACGTCGCCAAGCACGCTCGCGCGGAGCACGCCGCGGTCACGGCGGACTTCGAGGGCGGCACGCTGGCGGTCCGGGTGCGCGACGACGGCGTGGGGGGTGCCCGACCCGACGGCAGCGGGCTCCTGGGACTCGGCGACCGGCTGGCCGTCCTCGAGGGCCGGCTCCGCATCGAGAGCCCCGCCGACGGCGGCACGCTGAACGCCGCCACGATCCCGCTCCCCGGCCGGTAGCGTCCGCGTGGTGGCGACGAGGGCGGCCGTGCTCGGCGCGGGCACCCTGCGGCGCCGCGCGCGCGGCGCGCCGACTCCGGTTGGAGGGACGCGCCGGGGCTCGGTTCGGCTACTTCGGCGTCCTGGTCATGCCGCCGGCGCCGGGGTGATCGCCGACCTGCTGCCGGAGGCCGGACCGACCGCCGCGCCGCAGCCGGCCCTGCGTCCGCAGGAACCAGAGCAGCCCGGCGATGGCCAGCAGGCTCGCGACGAAGAAGTTCAGCCGCAGGCCGAGGACGTGACGGGAGGGGTCTACGCGAAGGAGCTCCTCACCGATGCGCCCGACCGAGTAGCCCGTCACGTACAACGCGAAGAGCCCCGGGGCGCGGACCGTGCCGCGCCGCCCGAGCCACACCAGGAACGCGGCGAGCACCAGGTTCCAGATCAGCTCGTAGAGGAACGTGGGATGGAACGTCGCGGAGCCGGCGTACAGGCTGGGCCGGTGGGCCGGGTCGATCTCGAGTCCCCACGGCAGCGTGGTCGGCCCGCCGTACAGCTCCTGGTTGAAGTAGTTGCCCACGCGCCCGATGGCCTGCGCGACGAGCAGCGCCGGGGCGGCGCAGTCCAGGAACGCCGGGATGTCCGCGCCGCGCCGGCGCAGGATCACAAGGCCGGCCAGCGTCCCGGCGGCGATGCCGCCCCAGATGCCCAGCCCGCCACGCCAGACGGCGAACGGACCCCACCACTGGTCAGGCACCTCGTTCCAGCTGGTGGCCAGGAAGTAGATGCGACCGCCGATGATCCCGGCCGGGAAGCCCCAGAGCGCGACCTCCTCGACCAGCGCCCGGTCGCCACCCCGGGCTGTCCAGCGCCGCGTGAGGATGAAGACGGCTGCTGCGACCGCCGCGACGTAGGCGAGCCCGTAGGCGTGGACGAAGACGGGCCCGAGCTGGAGGCCGTTGGACGACGGGCTGGGGATGAAGGCGGTGGCCATGCCGCGGTGGATGCTGGCAGGCGGCGTGACCGGGACGGGCCGCTACGCGGCGGCCGGCTGGGGGAGGGATTCACCCCAACCGGATGATGGCGCACGGGGTGGACCCGGGAATGCTTGACGCATGTCCTCGGTCAGCTATCAGAACGTGCGCTTGGCCCGCGGGCGCCACGAGTCGCCCGATCACGGGGCCTGCGTCATGGAGCTCGTCTCGATGCTCGCCAGGGAGCCCTTCAGCGACCGCCCGAAGACCGCGTGCCCGGTGATCGGCGCCTTCCTGCGCTCCTACAACGACATCTCGCCGCCGTCGCGGCGTCAGGACCTGCTCGCCTGCGCCAGCCAGGTGGTCGGCAGCCGCCGGCCCGAGCTCGAGCGCTCGCGCGTGCGGCACTGCGTCCGCGTGGCCCTCGCGCTGCACGCCCGGCGGTCGCGATGGCGCCGGATCGCCGAGGGCGGTAGCCGCGCGAGCTTGCGGCGGATGGCCGACGCGCCGATCGACAGCCTGTCGCTCGACGAGCTCGGCTACCGGCTCGCGCGCCTCATCCGCCACGCTCCCGACGGTCGCCGCCGGGCCCTCGAGCTCGTCGACGAGCTGATCACCATGGGCCAGCCCACCGCACCCGAGCGCCGGGCGATCGCCGTCGCCCGCTAGCCGGGCCGGGTAGGCATAGTTGTCGAGGAGGTCGTTCATCCGGCACTCGTTGGAGGCTGGCCGGATGAGATGTCGCGGCGGCGCCGGCGCGCATCCACACACCCGCCGCACACCGAGGGGTTATAGGGCCGGGCGGCGCGTGCGGCG
>JAXDGY010000298.1:0-9715 GCA_034664785.1 Solirubrobacteraceae bacterium | reverse complement strand
TCCGGGAACGCCTCGTGGTCGTTGTGCGATCGCTGCACGATGAACTGGCCGCCCTCGAGCCACTCGAGCGTGACGCTGCCCGGCACCACGCCGTCGAACATCGGGTGGGTGGCCTCGGTGGCCCACGTGCCGATCAGCGCGTCGAACGACGCCAGGGCCGGATCTGGCTGGGTCATGATCGAAGGACGCTCCCCGGACGCCGAACTCATCGCTCACTGCGCCGGCGCCCGCGGCCCGTCAGTCGCCGGGCGACGGCACGGCCAGCCTGGCCTTGTCGACGCGCGTGAGCGCGAGCGCCATGTCCGTGAAGCCGATGGCCGTGCGGCGGACCCGGTCGATGTCCACGCGGTGCAGCGTGTCGACGCCGGCGTTGAGCAGGTACGTCGGCCCGGTGATGTAGTCGGCCGTCGCGATCCCGCCGTTGTTCCACAGGTACTGGCCTTCGCCGGGCCACGCCGGGTCGTCCGGGCTCTTCGGCCTGGTCGTCAGCGGGCGGCCGACGAACCCCGGCGCCGCGCCGCCGGCGACGAGCCCTGCGTAGGCCGCGTCGGCGAGCGCCGCGTCCCCGGCTGGAAGAACGCTCCGGGCTCGGGCGCGTGCGACGCCGTGGGCGTGCCGTCGGCGTGCAGCGTCCACGACTCGGCGCCGAGATGGGAACAGGAGCTGATCCCGGTCCGCGACCTCAGCATCACCTCGGGCGCCCTCCTTGGCGCCACGCGATCACCGACTGGGCCACCCATCCGGAGGCCCACGACGTCGAACAGGTCATCGACGAGCTCGTGCGGCTGTTCGTCAGCGGCCTGGGCTACGTCCCGCCGGCCGGCGCTGAGACGGGCTGAACGGGCCCGGACCGGACGGGCCCGGCTTGAGCGCCGTCGTTCGGGGTACTCGATGGCTGTCCCGTACACAGAGGCCAGGAGGTCAAGCATGTCCACGCAGGAGACCGGCCAGATCACCGGCACGAAGGACAAGGACTACAACATCATCTGGTTCACGGAGCAGTGCCTGAGCAACGTGCTGCGGCTGGAGACCTACATCCAGGACGCCGAGCGCGACGGCGACTCCGAGCTGGCGGAGTTCTTCCGCAAGGCGCAGAGCGAGAGTCGCAAGGGCGCCGATCAGGGCAAGCAGCTCCTGCGCTCCCGGCTGAGCGCCTGACCGGCTGAAGCTCAGGCGAAGCGGTCCGGCGCGAAGGCCTCGAGCGCCGCGGCGGGCCGCTCGCCGCAGAGGGCCTGTGCGAGGACCCGGCCGGTGATCGGCCCCAGGCAGATCCCGGCCCCCTCGTGGCCCGTGCCGACCCAGAGCCCGGGCACCGCGGCGGAGGCCCCGATCGCCGGCAGGTGGTCGGGCAGCCACGGCCGGAAGCCGACCCATGCGTCGGCTGCCCGCAGGCCGGCCAGCGCCGGGACCAGACGGGCAGCGCGCTCCTGGAGACGGCCGCTCAGCTCCGCGCTGACCGTCGCGTCGAAGCCGGCGCGCTCGCGTGAGGCGCCGACGAGCACGTGCCCGTCCGCGGTCGTCTCCACCACCGTCGACAGCTCGAGCCCGGCGTCCGCGCTCAGGACGGAGGCGAGGTAGGACCCCTCGACGACCTTCTTGCGCAGGAAGCACTCGTCGGGCTCGGGCAGCGACAGCCGCACGAGCTGGCCCTTGCGCGGGACCACGGGGAGCGCGAGCCCCGCGGTGCGGGCCAGGGGCGCCGACCACGCACCCGCCGCCAGCACCACCGCGCCCGCGTCGATCCGCTCGGCGCCGGCGCGCACGCCCGTCGCCCGGCCCGCCTCCACGACGACCTCGTCCACGCCGACCCCCGTCCTGACCGTCGCGCCGGCCTCCTGCGCGAGCGCCGCCATCGCGCGGGTGATCGCCCGGGGCGCGCACTGCAGGTCGCCCGGGACGTGCGTCGCGCCGAGGATCTCCGCGGTCAGCTCTGGCTCGAGCGCCCGCGCGGCCGCGCCGTCGAGCAGCTCCGCCTCCACCCCGGCCGCCCGCAGGCGCTCCACGCGCGCGGGCTCACCTGCCCACGCCCGCGGTTCGGCGTGCACGACGAGGGAGCCCTTGCGCCGGATCTGGGCGACGTCGCCGAGCACGTCCTCGAGCTCGGCGTAGACAGCCATCCCGGCGACCGCGAGGTCGAGCTCCGGACCGGCGTCCTTGTCGCCGCAGAGCACGTTGCCCTCCCCCAGGCCCGTGGTCCCGCCCGAGACAGGGCCGCGATCCAGGAGCGTGACGAGGGCGCCGCGGCGGGCGAGCTCCCAGGCGGTGCAGGCGCCGACGATCCCGGCGCCCACGACCACCACGTCGGGCTGCGTCATCCCAGCCGGAAGCCCGCCGGGAACGGATCGTCGGCGTCGAGCAGGTAGTGGCTGAGCGCGGTGATCCACGCGCGCCCGGTGATCTCGGGCACGACGGCGGGCAGGCCCGCCACCGTCGTCTCCTCCACGATCCGCCCGACGAAGCGCGTCCCGATGATCGACTCGTTGGTGAAGGCCTCACCCACCTCCAGCTCGCCGCGGGCGTGCAGCTGGGCCAGGCGCGCCGAGGTCCCGGTCCCGCACGGTGAGCGGTCCAGCCAGCCAGGGTGGATCGAGGTGGCCGCCCGCGCCGAGAGGCGGTCGTCCGACGGTGCGTGCAGGACGACGTGGTGGCAGCCGGACACCCGGGGGTCCTCCGGGTGCACGGGCCGGTCGACGGCGTCGATCGCGGCCATGATCTCCGCGCCGACGTCGATGAGCCGCTGCGCCTGGGTCTCCTCGACCTCCACGCCGACGTCCTGCGCGGCGACGATCGCGTAGAAGTTGCCGCCGAAGGCCATGTCGTAGCCCACCCGCCCGAGGCCGGGGACGTCGACGCTGCGGTCCCGGGCCGCGAGGAACGCCGGGACGTTGCGCAGCGTGACCGACTCGGCGCGGCCGTCGCGCACCGCCACGCGGACCGTGACCAGCCCGGCGGGCGTGTCGAGCCGGATCGTCGTCTCCGGCTCGGTGACCTCGACCATGCCCGTCTCCACGAGCACCGTGGCCACGCCGATGGTCCCGTGTCCGCACATCGGCAGGCAGCCGGAGACCTCGATGAACAGCACGCCCCAGTCGGCGTCAGCGCGCGTGGCGGGCTGCAGGATCGCCCCGGACATCGCGCTGTGCCCGCGCGGCTCCTGCATGAGCAGGAGGCGCAGGTCGTCGTGGTGCTCCTCGAAGTGCAGCTTGCGCTCGAGCATCGTCGTGCCGGGCAGCGGGGCGACGCCGCCCGTGACGACCCGGGTCGGCATGCCCTCGGTGTGCGAGTCGACGGCCGCGAAGCTGCGCCGTGCCCTCATGCCACGACCGG
This sequence comes from Solirubrobacteraceae bacterium, assembly GCA_034664785.1. Classification (GTDB taxonomy): domain Bacteria; phylum Actinomycetota; class Thermoleophilia; order Solirubrobacterales; family Solirubrobacteraceae; genus Paraconexibacter. The sequence continues at coordinate 6,388 of JAXDGY010000298.1, read as the reverse complement.
CCCGCCCAGCGCGGCGAGCGCGTCGCGCAGCACGACCCGCTGGTCCTCGGTGAGCGCCGTCCGCGGCGGCCGCACGCGGCCGCCGTGCAGGCCGGCGGCGTCCAGGCCGCCCTTGAAGTACTGGACCAGCTGCGGGGTCATGTCCAGCCGCGCGAGCGGGAGCAGGCGCTGGTAGGTCTCGCGCGCCTCGGGCAGCCGGCCGGCCTCCACCTGCTCGAGCAGCGCGCAGCACGGCTCCGGGGCGACGTTGGCCACGCCGGACACCCATCCCGTCGCACCGGCGGCGAAGCCCTCCAGCGCGCAGTCATCGGCGCCGACGAGGACCTCGAGGTCCGTGGCGCCGAGCAGCGCGGTCATGCGGCGCGGATCGCCCGAGCACTCCTTGATCGCGCGGACGGCCGGGACGGCGCCGGCGATGCGCGCGATGGCGTCGGGCAGCAGGTCGATGCCGCTCGCGTGCGGGTTGTTGTAGGCCATGACGGGCAGGCCGGCGGCCTCGCCGACCGCGGCGAACCACGCGACGAGCTCGCGCTCCTCGCCGGCGTAGAGCAGCGGAGGCAGGCACATGACGCCCTGCGCGCCGGCCTCGCGGGCCGCCGCGGCGTGGGCGGTCGCCGCCGCGGTCGCGGCGGAGGACACCCCGACGACGACCGGGACGCGCCCGGCGGCCTCGGCCACGCAGGCCTCGACGACCACACGGCGCTCGTCGTCGCTGAGCTGGCCGGCCTCCCCCATGGTGCCGGTGGCGACCAGGCCGTGGACGCCGTGGTCGAGCAGGAAGGCGACGTTGCCGCGCAGCGCGTCGACGTCGACGCGGTCCTCGTCGTCGAACGGGGTCAGGACGGCGGGGATGATGCCTGCGAAGAGCATGGTGCCTCTCGGGTTGTGGCTTGCACGGTCAGTCCCGGTCGAGCGCCATGTAACGGCGCGCGCGCTGGATGTGCTGGATGGAGTGCTGCTCGGCCGCGTCCGGCTCGCCCTCGTCGATCGCCGCGGAGATGAGCCGGTGCTCGGCGAGCTGCAGCGTGGTCCGGCCCGGAAGCGCGATCGCGTCGTCGCGCAGGCGCTGCCAGAGCGGCTGGTCCATGAGCCGGGCCAGGTGCTCGGCCATCGCGATCAGCACGGGGTTGGCCGTCCGCACCGCGATCTGGCGGTGGAAGAGCCGGTCGGCCTCGCTCCAGGCGCGGCGTTGCCCGGGGTCGGCGGGGTCGGCGGAGGCGGCCATGACGTCGAGCAGGCGGGCGCACTCGGGGTCGCTGCCGCCGTGCTCGGCCGCCTTGCGAGCGGTCGCCGGCTCGAGGACCAGACGGGCCTCCAGCACCGCCACGGGACCTGCGTCGGGAGGCAGGACCACGCTCCCGCCGCCGTCGGCCGCCTCGGCCGCGAGGCTCGCGGCGTCCGCGGCCAGGAACGACCCGGAGCCCGCGCGCGTCTCGACGATGCCGCGGACCTGCAGGGCGCCGAGCGCCTCCCGGACCGACGCGCGCCCCACCCCGAGGCGCTGGGCGAGGTCGCGCTCGGCGGGCAGTCGCTGCCCGGGGACCAGGCGCCCGGCGCGCAGCTCGGCCACCAGCTGGTCGGCGATCTGCTCGTAGCGCTGCCGGATGGGCGCGCCGAGGACGGCGGTGGTCTGTGAATCGGACAGCTGCGTCATGAATTGGTCCCCCAAGCGAACCAGTCCCAGCCTAGGCGCCAGACGCCGCGCGTGCAAGCCCGAGCGGCTTGCCGGTCCTCAGGCCCGGCCGGCCTGGAAGCCCGCGATGAGCGTCGCGGTCAGGCGCTGCAGCCGCGGGAAGAGCTCGACCCGCGCGGGGCGGAGCTCCGGGTCCTCGTCGTAGACCGCGGCCAGCACGGGCGGCGGGTTGGCCATCGGCCACAGCGCGCCGGCGAGCGTCGTCGTGGCGGCGACGACCTCGAGCGCGTCGTGCGCGCCGAGACCCGGCACCGCCGCCGCGACGACCCGCGCCAGGTCGTCGACGATCGCCAGCACCGGGCGCTTGAACGCCCGCACGGTGTCCTTGCTGACGTTGTGCTCGAGGTTCGACGGCACCTGGCCCAGCAGGTCGCAGAACAGCGGTCGCTCGGAGAGCGTCCGGGCCAGCACGTCGGCCACCTCGGCCGCCGAGGCGGTGCGCCCTTCCAGCCGGTCGCGCACGGCGCGGTCCCACTCCTGCCAGGCCTCCGCGGTGAGCTGCAGGTAGATGCCCTCGCGGGTCTCGAAGTAGCCCAGGACGTTCGACTTCGCCAGGCCGACCTCGGCGGCCACCTGCCCGAGGCTGACGGCACGGACGCCGTCGCGCTCGGCCAGCGCCCTGGCGGCGGCGAGGATCGCCTCCCGCCGCTGCTGCTTGTGCTCCGGGCGCCGGGCGCGCTTGAAGGTGGGTGCGTCGGCCATCGGCGCAGCCTACCGACATAACGTGCCACTGGTCTGTTGTTATCAGCACAATGGCGCGTTATGTTCACCGCATGACCTCCTCCCCGCCTGGGCCACCCCCGGGGTCGCCGACGCGGTGGCGGCGGTGGGCTAGGGACAGCCTGCGAGGCCGCGCGACACGGCCCCCGCGAGCGAGAGCGTCGCGCACGGAGCGACGAGGTCGTCGGCCACGAGGGACCCGCCGGCCAGCACGCCGGGGGGCGACGGATCGAGCTGGCCGCCCGCCCCGGACGCCGCGGCCGCCGCGGCGGCGCCGGCCACGACCCACGCGTTCGCGGCCGGTGCGGCGTGCGGCGCCGGGACCGCGGGGGTGGACGGCGCCGCCGCAGCCGGCGCCGTGTCCGCGATCCGCACCGCCACGACGCGCGTCACGGGCTTCGGCGTCGGCACGAGGGCAGAGGAGAGCGCGGTGGCGCCGACCGCCGTCAGGAACGCCGTCATCGCGCACGCGACGACGAGTGTCCGGAAGGTGACCAACCCATCCTCCCTGGCCAGGCGATGGGTGATCAGGGCGCTCACTGGCGGTGACCCTAGGCGGCACGGGGGACGGAACGGGTAGGTCGCCAACACCTGACCTCGGGTCATCCCACCGTCTTCTTGCCAGCCATGGCGCGAGTCATGAAGATCGTCCGAACCCGATCACAAGCATCGTCCAGGAGTGGAGCGCGATGAGCAGCATCCGTACCGCGACGATCCTGATGACCGACCTCGTCGGGTCGACGGCGCTGGAGGCGAGCCTGCGTCCGGATTCGGCCGAGCGTCTCCGGGAGGAGCACTTCGAGCTCCTCCGCCGCGCCATCGAGACGCACGACGGGCGGCAGGTCAAGAACCTGGGCGACGGCGTCATGGCGGCGTTCCCGAGTGGCGCGGCGGCCGTGCAGGCCGCGGTCGCGCTCCAGCAGTCCGTCGGCCGGCGCAATCGACGCAGGAAGCCCGAGCTGCTGATCCGGGTCGGGATCAGCCATGGGGACGTCAACGCGGACGGTGACGACTTCTTCGGCCGCTGCGTCGTGGAGGCAACCCGGCTGTGCGCGGCCGCCGCAGGTGGGCAGATCCTCGTCGCCGACGTGGTGCGCGTGCTCGTCCGCGACCGGGCGGGCCCGACCTTCGAGCGCATCGCCGACCTGGAGCTCGCCGGGCTCCCTGAGCCCTGCGCGGCCTTCGTGGTGCAGTGGGAGGCCGAGGGGCCGCGGGACGGGCTGTTCCCGCTGCCCACCCTCCTGAGCTCCGGGCGCCAGGTCGAGTTCGTCGGGCGCGCAGCCGAGCGGCAGCGCCTCGTCGATCTGCTGGAGCGCAGCGCGGACGGCGAGGCAGTGCCCGCCGTCGTCTCCGGCGAGCCCGGGATCGGCAAGACGCGGTTGTGCTCCTGCATCGGCGTCGCCGCGCAGCGCGCGGGGGCCGCGGTGCTCATGGGCCGCTGCGAGGAGGGGATCGGGGTCGCCTACCGCCCGTGGATCGAGGCGCTGACGCATCTCGTCGAGTCGTGCAGCGAGCAGGAGCTCCGGTCCCACGCCGACCGGCACGGCGGCGAGCTCGCCCAGCTCGTGCCGACCTTCGCGACCCGGGCCCGCGAGGCGCCGCCACCGCGGCGCAGCGACCCGGAGTCCGAGCGCTACCTGCTGTTCGGAGCGGTCGTCGGGCTGCTGGGGCAGGTCGCCCAGGAGCGTCCGCTCGTGCTCATCCTCGACGATCTGCACTGGGCGGACCGGTCCTCCCTGCTCCTGCTGCGCCACGTCGTGCCGGCGCTCGCGGGCGCACGGGTCCTCGTCCTGATCACGACCCGGCCGCCCGGCACGGACACGACCAGCGAGCTGACCGAGACGCTCAGCGACCTCGCACGCCGCCGGGGGCTCGAGCGGGTCGACCTCGCCGGCCTGGAGGAGGAGGACGTGGTCGAGCTCTTGGAGACCGCCTGCGGCGACGTCTCCTTCGTGGATGGCCGGGCCCTTGGGAAGGAGGTGCACCGGGAGACCGATGGCAACCCGTTCTTCGTCGTCGAGCTGCTGCGGCACCTCCGCGAGCGCGGAACCCTCCGGCGGGGTGCGGATGGACGCTGGCAGGTGACCGAGCGCAGCGGGGGGCTCGGCCTGCCGCCGACCGTCCGCGACGTCGTGACCTTCAGGCTCCAGCGGCTCCCTCCCGCCGCGGCCGAGGTGCTGGCCATCGGCGCCGCGATCGGCCGCGACTTCGAGCTGGAGCTCGTCGCGGCGGTCGCCGAGCTGGAACCGGAGGCGGTGCTCGAGCTGCTCGAGGCGGCGACGGAGGCCGCGCTCGTGAGCGAGTCCTCGGAGCGACCCGGGTGCTTCGCCTTCGCCCACGCGATCGTCGGACACACCGTGTACGAGCGCCTCGGCGTGACGCGGAGGGCGACGCTCCACCGGCGGATCGCGGTGGCGATGGAGGGTATGCCGGACGGGGAGCGGGCGGAGCGGCTGCCCGAGCTCGCCCGCCACTGGACCGCCGCCCTCGGCGGCGACGCCCGCAGGCGCGCCGTCGAGTGCAGCGTCGGGGCCGGGCTGCGCGCGCTCGACGAGCTGGCGCCACACCAGGCCGCGCGGTGGTTCACGACCGCGCTCGCGCTCCACCGTGCCGGGCCCGACGTGAGCGACGAGTTGGTCTGCGAGGTGCTCCTGAGCCTGGGTCAGGCCCAGCACCAGGCCGGGGAGGCGGGGTACCGGGAGACCCTCCTGGAGGCAGCGGCGCTCGCGATCGGCCACGCTGACGACGACCGGCTCTTCCGGGCCGCGGTGACGAACAACCGCGGCTTCTTCAGCGCCTTGGGACAGCTGGACGCGGAGCGGATCGACGTGCTCGAGCAGTGCCTGACGCGACTCTCGCCCCAGGACGATCGCCGGCGCGCGCAGGTGCTCGCGCTCCTCACCTCCGAGCAGGCGCTGGGTCCCGACGACGGGACGCGGAGGCGACGCGCCGAGGAGGCGGTGACGCTGGCACGGGCCAGCGGGGATCCGCGGGTGCTCGCCTCGGTGCTCCAGTCGACCCACGTGCCGATCTGGGCCCCGGACACCATCAGGATCCGGGGCCGCCGGGCCGCGGAGGGGCTGCGCGTCGCCGACGAGCTCGGTGATCCGAGCATCCGGTTCTGGGCCACCTACCAGCAGCAGGCGGCCCACACGGAGGCGGGCGACGTCCAGCGCAGCCGCGCGGGCCTGGCGTCGATGCGGGCGCTGGCCGACGAGATCGGCGAGCCGACGATGGACTGGCTGACCACGTACACCGAGGCCGCGATGCAGACGGTCGCCGGGAGGTTCGGCGCAGCCGAGGCGCTCGCCGAGCGCGCGGGGCGCGCGGAGGAGCCCGATGCGCCGATCGTGTACGGCTCGCAGATCGCCACGCTGCGCTGGAGCCAGGGTCGCGTCGGCGAGGTGATCCCGCTGCTGGAGCAGGGCGTCCAGCTCGCCCCGCGGATCCCTGCGTACTCGGCCGCGCTGGCCCTCGCGTACTGCGAGACGGGCCGGCCCGAGCAGGCCGCGCCGATCGTGCGCGAGCTGACGGCGGACGATCTCGCAGGGCTCCCGTGGGACGCGGCCTGGAGCGTCGGCGCGTCCATGCTGTCGCTTGCCTGCGCCGAGGTCGGCGATCGGGCCGCGGCAGAGGTCCTCCTCCGCCACCTCGTGCCCTTCAAGCACCTCTGGGTCTACAACAACGTGGTCTGCCAGGGGCCGCTGAGCCTGTACGCCGGGGTCCTCGAGGCGCTCCTCGAGCGCCGCGACGAGGCGCAGGCCTCCCTGTGCGACGCGGTGAGCGGATGCCAGCGCCTCGGCGCGCCGTTCCTGGTCTCGCGCGCGCACCTCGTCTGGGCGCGGCTGCTGGCGGCCGACGGCGACGACCCCGCGCGGGTCGCCGACCACATCGAGCGCGGCCTCGAGTTCTCGCAGACCGAGGGGTGCGGCTGGACGGAGCGACAGCTCCGCGGGCTCAGGGAGGTGATCGGGT
>JAXDGY010000297.1:0-2957 GCA_034664785.1 Solirubrobacteraceae bacterium | reverse complement strand
TGGCCAACTGCTACATGGGCCGCTCGGGGCTCATCAACTCCGGCGGCGCGTCGTCGGGTGAGAGCGACCTCGCCGAGGCCGTCCGCACGGCCGTCATCAACAAGCGCGCCGGCGGCACGGGCCTCATCTCGGGCCGCAAGGCCTTCCAGCGCCCGATGGACGAGGGCATCGCCCTGCTGAACGCCATCCAGGACGTCTACCTGGCCGAGGAGGTCACGATCGCCTAGCGGCGGTCGTGGCGAGATTCCCGCGGTCGTTCTCGTCACGATCGCCTAGCGGCGGTCACGATCCCGCGCCGGTCCTGCAACGCCGGGTGCATCGCACCCGGCGTTGCTCGTAGGTTGGCCGGCCATGGGATCCCGCCTGCTGGTGCGCCTGCTCGTCGTCGTGGTCGTCGCCGTCCTGGCGGCCGACCGCCTCGACGTCCTCGGCGGCGGGGGCGGGTCAGGCCAGGGCTCGGACTCCGAGGGTCGCGTCGAGCGCGTGGTCGACGGGGACACGATCCACGTGCGCCTCGGCGCCCGGTCGGAGACCGTCCGCTACATCGGCGTGGACACCCCGGAGTCGGTCCGGCCCGGCACCCCCGTGCAGTGCTTCGCCAAGGCGGCGAGCGCCGCGAACGAGCGGCTCGTCGCCGGACGGCGCGTGCGCATCGAGGTCGGCGAGGAGGCGCGCGATCGCTACGGGCGGCTGCTGGCCTACGTGCGCCGCGCCTCCGACGGCGCGTTCGTCAACGCAGCCCTGGTCCGCGACGGCTACGCACGGACGCTCACGATCGCGCCCAACGATCGCTACGCGCAGCGCTTCGCGACCCTGCAGCGCGAGGCGCAGCGCGCCGGCCGAGGGCTGTGGGGCCGGTGCTCGACCGTCGCGTCAGGGGCCTCGGGGTAGACTTCTCGGTCTCGATGGCGACTCCTGAGCGACAGAGCATGGCGCAGTTCGAGCGCGCGCTCGCCGAGCAGACGCTCGCGGAGCGTCAGCGGCGCGAGGCGCTGCAGCGCGACGTGGCCGCCCGCTCGCGGCAGCGGCGCATGGCGCGGACGCACAAGCACGGGTCGCTGCGCTTCGCGCTGCTCATCCTCGTGCTCGTGGCGACCGCTGTGCTGGTGACCGTCGCGATGTTCGAGACGCTGTACTACGTGATGGGCTAGGAGTCCCCGAGACGGCGGAGCGCCGTGTCGACCTGGTCGCGGAAGCTCTCGCCCGCGCCCGCGGACTCCAGCGCCCGCTCCTGCTGGATCTCGAGATAGACCTCCTTGCGGAACACGGGGATGTCCCGCGGCGCCTGGATGCCGATCCGGACCTTCTCGCCCATGATCGACAGCACCGAGACCTCGATGTCGTCGCCGATCATGATGCTCTGATTGGACTTGCGTGTCAGCACGAGCATGTGGGCTACCTCCCTGATTCCCGCCGTGACGCTCGACCTGCCTGGGGTGGGCTCCGACTGTTCCACCGAGACCTCGCACTTGCAAGCCGTGGGCGCGTCGGACCACACTTCGGCGAGGGGCGTCTTTGCAGCGCGCTTCTGTAGTGTCCCGGCACGAACCATGGCTCGACGCTCACTTCGCCCTCAGCTCAACCAGATCCGCTCGTGGGTCCAGCAGGGCCGGACCGACGCCTGGATCGCTCACCAGCTCGAGGTGACCGTCCAGCAGATCGAGGCGTTCAAGCGCGAGAACGAGCTCGCGCCCGGAGAGCCCGAGGGCAACGGTCCCGCGGCCGACTTCGACGACGAGATCGATCTCCGCGCGCAGGACGACGAGTTGATCGCCGCCGAGCTCGAGCGCGCCGAGGCCGAGCGCGTGGCCAAGGAGGCCGCCGAGGCCGAGCGCCGCGCCGCCGCGGGCGAGGACGAGGAGGACGACGACGCCGACGCCAAGCCGGCCGCCCGCCGCCGCGGTCGCCGCGGTGGCCGCGGGCGCACCCGGCGCGGCCGCGGCGGGGGGCCGCTCGAGGCGACCTTCGAGCACGGCGACGAGGGCTACGGGCTGTGGCTCGACCCGGCCGTCGCGGACGATCCGACCTACGCCGAGCACTGGGCCGGCCATCGGCCCGTCGTCGTCACGATCGAGGAGGACCAGATCGTGATCCGCCGCGCCGGCGAGGACGGCGACAGCAACGAGGACGACGAGGACTGACGTCCTCCGCGGGGCGCAGCCCCGCGCCGCCGGACCCGACTCAGACCTGCTCGGACTCGATCCGCCGGCCGCCGGCGAAGTCCGTCGCGTCGCGGACGTAGCGCGCGAAGGCCGCGTCGGCCACGATCCGCTGGTCCCACGCCCACGGGGCGCCGGGGGCGACCGCCACCGCGAGGTCCAGGGCCCAGCCCGTCCCCTGCTCGTAGAGGTCCACGAGCTCGTCCACCGTGAAGGCGGAGCCGAGCCTGCGGCGCAGCTCGGCGACCAGGCGCTCGGTCACCCGGTCGAGCGCCGGGCGCTGCTCGCGGGGAGCCCCGGCGAGCCGGCGCTCGCCCTCCCGCCACTGCTGGATCGCGTTCTCGAACGGCATCGGGCCGAGGCTAGCAACGGTCCCGCGTTGCTCGTCAACGCCCCGTGGGGCGGTTCTCAGCGCCCCTTGGGGAGGCCCTTGACCACGTACGGGCGCTCGCCGGGCTTGACCATCCCGAGGCGGCGGGCCTCCCGCTCGAGCGTCGCCGGGCTGCGCAGCGCCTGGCGCCTGGCGCGCAGGCGCTCGTTCTCCCGCGTGAGGCGCTGCACCTCCGCGCGCTTGGCCTTGGCCTCCTGCCAGGTGGACACGTAGGAGTGCAGGGGAGACACGTAGAGCAGCAGGATGACCGCGAAGACCGCGAGCAGGCCGACGCGGCTCACGCGGTCCCAGCGGATGCCGGACGCGCGGGCGGGCGCGCGCCGGCCGCCGGGGACGGCGCGCACCGGGCGCTTGGGCGCCGGGGCGGGACGCGACTGGGGGCGGGGAGCACGAGCGGCGGCCATCTT
>JAXDGY010000296.1:0-4852 GCA_034664785.1 Solirubrobacteraceae bacterium | reverse complement strand
CCGTCTTGCCGCGCAGCTCCATCGTCGGGCGCTCGTCGAAGCCGCCGTGGTCCTGGCGCAGGCGGCTGAGCGTCGCCTCGGTGACCAGGACGGCGTCACCCGTCACCCGCGTGAGGCCCTCGACGCGGGCGGCGGTGTTCACGGCGTCGCCGATGACGGTGAAGTCCACGCGCCCCCCGCCGCCGATCGTCCCCGCGAGCACCATGCCCGTGTTCACGCCGACGCCGATCCGCAGGTCCACGCCCCAGCGACGGTCCACCGCGTCGACCGCCTCCAGCGCGGCTGCGACCGCGCGGTCGGCGTGGTCCTCCAGCCGTTGCGGGGCGCCGAAGACGGCGAGCAGCCCGTCGCCGACGAACTTGTTGGCATGGCCGCCGTGCCTTACGAGCACCGGCACGACGTGCCCGTAGAACGCGTTGAGCGCGGCGACGACCTCCCGCGCCGTCGAGCGCTCCGCGAAGGCGGTGAAGCCCTGGATGTCGAGGAAGGCGACGGTCACCTCGAGCTCCTCGCCCTCCAGCTCGGTGCCCTCGGCCAGCACCCGCTCGGCGACGTCCGGGTCGACGTAGGCGCCGAACGCCTCACGCAGGCGCTCGCGCTCCTCCAGGCCCGCGACCATCCCGTTGAACGACGCGGCCAGCCGGCCCGTCTCGTCCGCGGTGACCACGGGCACCCGCACCGTCAGGTCGCCCTCGGCCACCGCCTCGGTCCCCCGCTGCAGCTCGCGGAGCGGGACGAGGATCGACCGGGCCAGCAGCAGCGACAGCTCGAGCGAGATCGTGACGGCGACGAGGATCGCGAACGCGACGCCGAGCCCGAGCGCGTCGAAGCCGCGGCCGCCGCCCGACAGCCCGGCCACGACGACGCCGCCGACGATGTTGATCACCGGCATGGAGAGCAGCAGGCGCGCCCGCAGCGACAGGGCCACCGGCCCGAGGTCCGCGTCGGGCGCCACGGTCGTCGAGACGTCCTCGAGCACCGGGCGGATGACGATCTCGAAGAAGAAGAAGCGCAGCAGCACGCCGTAGAGCAGGACGACGGTCGCCCCGGCGCACATCGCGAGCAGCCCCGGGAACAGGTCCTGGTGGAGCTCCAGGACGATGTAGACCGAGATCGGCAGGACGTTCAGCAGCGCCGGGAGCGCGCGCCGGTAGCGGATGAAGTCGGTGGGGAGCGTCGCCAGCGCCCGCCACGCGCGGCGCGCCGCCTCGGGCGAGTGGTCGCCGCGCAGCCACGCGTCCGCTGGGCGCAGCAGCCGGCTGCTCACGCGGAACGCGAAGACGTTCTCGAACACGACCAGGACCTGCGAGACGACGATGATCCGCCACAGGTCCTGCCAGGAGAGGTCGACGAACAGCGTCAGCGCGGCCACCCCGCCGAGCACGACGAGGTGGGTGACCTGGAACTGCGCCGCGAGCGCCAGCCGGAGGTAGGACCGCCCAAGGCGCGCGTAGAGCCATCGGCGGATCATTGGCCTGCATCGTGGCGGGGCTCCGGGAAGCGGTCAATCCGGCGTACGGACGGGTCCTACCGGCCCAGCGCCCGGCGGCGCAGGTCCCACGCGTCCGCGCGGGCCGCGGCGACGGCCTCGACGAGGCGGTCCTCGCCGCTGAAGGTCCGGCGGCCGACGACCATCCCCGGCAGGCGGTCGAGCCCCTGCCCGACCAGGCGGCGCCCCGTCTCGAGCATCGCCACGTCGCGGCCCGGGTCGGAGACCGCGGCCAGGCAGCCGTCCAGGCGCAGGTTGGCGGCGGCGGCGGCCTCGATCAGGACATCCGGGTCGTCGAGGTCGAACCCGCCGCAGAAGGCCAGGCGCGCGGCCGCCAGGACGAACGCACCGCCGCGCTCCTCCTCGGCGGCGTAGGCGGCGGCGCGCATCGCGCCGCGGCCGCGGGAGGCGTGCAGCTCGGGCCAGACGAGCGGGAGGCGCAGCGCGGCGGCGCGCGCCTCGGCCACGCGCCGGGCGTGCCGGTCGGCGGACCACCCCATCCCCGGGATCAGGACCGGGCGCCAGTCCAGGTCGTCCGGCAGCCGGTCGGCGCGCTCGGCGGTCAGGTACGTGAACGGCGAGGCGAGGTCGAACGCGACGACGAGCGTGGCGCGCGCGCCGTCGTCCCGCGCCTCGCGCTCATGCTCCCTCCGATGGTCGGCCAGTGAGACGAGCTCTCCCATGCGCCTCCTTGACGGTTTCGGGGTCCGGTCAGTTGCGGCGAGCACCGCTCGCCTGCCTGCCTGCTTGTCCCAACGACGCAGGCGGGCGGAACTTGCGGTGTGACCGCGTCATGTCGCAGACGGGCGGCGACCGGATCACCCCTGCTTTTGGGGCGCGAACGTTCATCTGCAGCTTCTGGCCCTCAAGTTGGGCCGATGTTCGGTAGAACGAACGTCCAACTGCCGGATGGGGCTAGTACCCACCCGTTGGTCGGGGGTAAGGTCAGCGTGTCGCGCGTTCCTCCCCACCCCGACGTAAGGAGCACGCCATTCCCACCGTCCCGCCGCCGAAGCGACACCCCTACAACCAGTGGGCTCCGGACGCTCGCGCCCTCGATCTCGTGGGCGACAAGTGGACGCTGCTCATCGTCCGAGATCTCGTGGGCGGCCCGCGCCGCTTCGTCGAGTTGCAGCGGACGCTTCCCGGCATCTCCACGGAGCAGCTGCGCTCGCGGCTGAACCGCATGGTCGCCGACGGCCTGCTCACGCGTCAGCGCTACCGGGAAGTGCCGCCGCGCGTGGACTACGAGCTGACCGACCGCGCCCGCGACCTGCTGCCGGTCATCGGCGCCCTGGCGCGCTGGGGCTACCAGTGGGCCTGGGGCATGCCGCGCCCGGAGGAGTCCGTGGACATCGGCGCGATCCTGCGCACCATCCCCGGGCTGGCCGTCCCGACCGGGTTCGACGGGGTCGCAGAGCTGACCGTCATCCGCCGCGATGGGCAGGCCAAGCGCTATGTGCTCGCCGCGACGGGCGGCGAGATGACGATCGAGGAGCACACCGCGCCGGAGGCCGACACGCGGATCTCCGGCCCCGAGACCGCATGGGTCGCCGCACTGGGCCCCGAGGCCGATCGCAGCAGCCTGGACATCGGCGGCGATCAGCGGGTCGCCCAAGCACTGCTGGACGCGCTGGCGCCCGTCGCCGTGCGCAGCGCGGCCGTCGCCTAGCCCGAGCCCTCCGTCCCCCTGCCGCCGGCCGCGCGCCGGCGGCAGCCGGTCGGTCGCGCCGCTGGGCGGGATGTTGCAGGTCTGACCGCAACTCTGTGCCGGTCCTTGGAGTCACCTGGGACATGCACCTCCGTTTTCGCCTGCTGGGCCTGCTCGCAGCGACCGCCGTCTGCGCGGCCGGGCTGACCGGCACCGCCTCCGCCGCCCGCACCCAGATCGCCGTCGGTCTCGGCGACCAGACGCCGGCCATGTTCGACGCGCCCGCCTACAAGGCCCTCAAGCTCAAGAAGACCCGCTACTTCATCCCGTGGAACGCCCGCAGCGACGCCGCCGAGCTCGCCCGCGCCGACGCGTTCGTCGCCGCCGCCAACCGCGCCCACGTGCGCGTGCTGCTGCACATCTCCTCGGACACCCTCGTGCGCCGCAAGGCCAAGCTGCCGTCGGTCGCGGCCTACAAGCGGGACGTCGGCTTCCTCGTGCGCCGCTACAAGAAGCAGGGCGTCAAGGAGTGGGGCGTCTGGAACGAGGCCAACCACGACTCGCAGCCGACCTACCGCTCGCCCAAGCGCGCCGGGGAGTTCTTCGGGGCCATGCGCTCGCTGTGCAGCGGCTGCACGATCGTCGCGCTCGACGTCCTGGACCAGAACGGCGCCAAGAGCTACATCCAGCGCTTCTACCGCGGGCTGTCGTCGACGCTGCGCCGCCGGGCGACGATCGTCGGGATCCACAACTACTCCGACACGAACCGCAACCGGTCGACCGGCACCCGGTCGATCATCGCGACGGCCAAGGGCTTCAACCGGCAGACGAAGTTCTGGTTCACCGAGACCGGCGGCGTCGTCGAGTTCGGTGGCAGCTTCAAGTGCTCGGAGTCGCGCGCGGCGCGCCAGACGCGGTACATGTTCACGCTGGCGCGGAACTTCCGCAGCGACGTCAAGCGCCTGTACGCCTACAACTGGCACGGCACGAACTGCTCGACGCGCTTCGACGCCGGCCTCGTGCGCAAGAACGGCACGCCGCGCCCGTCCTACGCGGTGTTCAAGTCCAAGCTGTCGTCGTTCCTGCGGTAGGGACGACGCAGGTAGGGTCGCGCACATGAATCCTGTGCGACTGCTTGTCCTCGCCTGTGCCTGCGCAGTGGTCGCGCTTCCGAGCGCCACCGCGAGCGCCGCGAACCCCTGGGTGGTCAAGCCCGCGCTGAACATCGCCCACCAGGGCGGCGAAGACGAGTTCCCGTCCAACACGCTCTACGCCTTCCGCCAGTCGCTGAAGGCGGGCGCCGACATGCTCGAGCTCGACGTCGGCGTCACCAAGGACGACAAGGTGGTCGTCATGCATGACACGACGGTCGACCGCGTCACCAACGGCACGGGGACCGTGAGCTCGCTGACGCTCAAGCAGCTGCAGCGGCTCGACGGCGCCTACTGGTTCTCGCCCGGGGACGACGCGTACCGCCACGACCGCCCCAAGAGCGCCTACGTCTTCCGCGGCGTCGCGACCCGCGACCGCAAGCCGCCGAAGGGCTTCAAGGCCTCCGACTTCCGGGTGCCCACGCTGCGCGAGGTGCTCAAGGCCTTCCCGAAGACCCCGATCAACATCGAGATCAAGGGGCGCACGAAGGCCGAGGAGCTGCCCGAGTACATCGCCAACGCCGAGACGCTGGCCCGGCTGTTGAAGGGCACCAAGCGCCG
>JAXDGY010000295.1:0-7108 GCA_034664785.1 Solirubrobacteraceae bacterium | reverse complement strand
GCTACGTGGGGTTCCGCCCCCACGTGCGGAGAGGAGCCGAGGAAGCTCGACCCTGTGACATTCAGCCTCGTGGGGCCGTAAGCCACAACCGAGGACGTGACGGCCGCGGGCCTGCCGGCCAGTTCGTGGGTACGGCGGTGGGTACGGCGTGGGTACGAGACGCCTCGCCGACTGACGTTGAGTGACCTGAACTGACGCGTACGCGACCGGCGGCATTGGGGCACTCGCCCAGCGTCCATGGGCGCGAAGCCCATGAACAGACGGAGGGGGAGGGATTCGAACCCTCGGTACGGCGAAGCCGCACAACGGTTTTCGAGACCGCCCCGTTCAACCACTCCGGCACCCCTCCTAGGGTCGCGTCCGGCGCATCGGCGCCGGGGGTCGCGAACGGCCCGATCAGGGTACCGAGTCATCCCCGTTCACCGTCCGCAGGCTCGGGCGTCGCGTTGCAGGACTAGCCTGTGGCGCCCGTGCGGCCGCTGGGATCCCGATGACCGACACGACCCCCGCCGACGCGTCGGCGCCCGACGCGACGTCCGCGCCGTCGGCGCTGCCCGGCTCCCAGGGCGGCCGGCGGGCGGTCAGCGACATCCTGCGCCAGATCGGCGGCCGCCTCGTCAACGGGCTGCTCGGCGTGGTCGTCGCCATCCTCGTCGCCCGGGCGCTGGGCGAGGACGACTTCGGGCGCTGGTCGACGCTCATCGCGATCGTCACCCTCGCGACGCCGCTGACCGAGCTCGGGATCCAGCAGCTCGGCGTCGCGCGCGCGGCCGCGCAGCCCCATCACGAGCCCCACTGGCTGGGCTCGCTGGTCGCGGTGCGCTCTGCGCTGGCCGTCGCGGCCGCGATCGTCTGCCTCGCGGTCTCGCTGACGGTCGCCGACGGCGCGGACATGCGCCTGGCCGCCCTGCTGCTCTGCGCCACGCTGCTCCTCTCCCCCGTCAGCGCGCTCGGCGCCGCCTTCCAGCTGCGCATGCGCAACGACCTGGGGATCGTCGTGATGACGGTCAACAGCGTCCTCTGGACGGCGGCGGTCATCCTGGTGGCGACGGCCGGCGGCGGCCTGGTCCCGCTCGCGATCGTGTTCCTGGGCGCAGCCGTGGTCAGCACGGCCGTCGAGCTCGTCCTCGCGCTGCGCATGTCCAGCGTGTCGTTCTCCGGCGTGCGCGCGCGCAGCCGGGACCTCGTGCGGACCGGCTTCCCGCTCGCGATCAGCGGGATCCTCGTCCTGGGCTACGCCCGCGTCGACCAGATCATCGTCTTCGAGGCCGCGGGCGAGCGCGACGCCGGCCTCTACGGCGCCGCCTACCGCATTCTCGACCAGGCCTCGATCGTGCCGATGAGCGTCGTGGCCACGCTGTTCCCCGTGCTCGTGGCTGCCGGCGCCGCGGCCGACCGCGGGCGGCTCCGCCGCCTGGTGCAGCAGAGCGTCGACGGCCTGCTCACGGTCGGCCTCGGCGCCCTGGCGTTCTGCGTCGTGTGCGGCGGCCAGCTGCTGGCCCTGCTGTTCGGGGACGCCTTCGAGCAGGCCGGGACGGCGCTGGCCGTGCTGATGGCCGCCTACGGCGCGATCTGCGTCGGGTACGTGATGGGCTCCCTGGTGATCGTCTTCGCGCTGCAGCGCCGGTACCTGGCCTACGCGGTGCTCGGCCTGGTCTTCAACGTGGGCCTGAACCTCTGGCTCGTCCCGCGCCACGGGTTCATCGCCGCCGCGTGGATCACGCTCGCCACCGAACTGCTCGTCGTCGGCCTGAACACCCGCGCGGTGCTGCGCGCGATGGACTGGCGCCCATCGCCCGGTCCCGTGCTGCGCGCGGTCGCGGCCGCCGCCGTCACCGCCGCCCTGCTGGCCCTGCTGAAGGGCGTCGACGTCCCGATCGGCATCCTCGTGCCTGCTGCCGCCCTGCTCTACCCCACCGCGCTGACCGCGACCGGCGCGCTGCGCCCGCGCGACCTCATCGCCATCGCCCGCAGCCGGGGCGCCTCCTAGGCGACCGGCGGGATGGGGCCGCCCCGCCCGCGGCGCTCCCGGAAGAACGCGCGCAGCAGCTCGGCGCACTCCGCCTCGCGCACCCCGCCGGCGACGGCCGGGCGGTGGTTGAGCTGGGCGGCGTCGAGGACGTCGAGCACGCTGCCCGCCGCCCCGGCCTTCGGGTCCGCGCAGCCGAAGACGACGCGTGGGACGCGCGCCAGGACGATCGCGCCGGCGCACATCGCGCACGGCTCGAGTGTCACGTAGAGCGTGGAGTCGAGCACCCGCCAGGACCCGAGCCTCGCCGCGGCGGCGCGCAGCGCGAGGACCTCGGCGTGCGCGGTGGGATCCTCGCGGCGCTCTCGCTCGTTGTGCCCCGCGCCGATCACACGGCCCCCGTGGACCACCACGGCCCCGATGGGGACGTCGTCGTGCTCCTCGGCCTGTGCCGCCTCGGACAGGGCGACATCCATCCAGCGCTCGTCATCCGTCACTCCTGCATCATCACGTGCGTCTGAAGTGGACGCCTTTGCTGCCACACTGACCCTCACCTGCATGACGTCCACCCGCCCCACCCGCAGGTCCGCCGGCCTCGCCTCGCTGCTCGCCCTGCTGGTGCTCGCCCCCTGCGCCGCCGCGCTCGCCCCTGCGGCGCAGGCCGCCGGCCCCGCGGGCCCGTCGGTCGTCGTGCGCTTCAAGCACGGCACCAGCGCCGCCGACGCCCATGCGGCCCTGCGCGTCGCAGGCGTGGAGGGGACCTCCCAGGGACCCGGCGGCGCCGTCGTGGCTCGGCTCGGCGCCGGGCAGGACGCCGTGCAGGCCGCACGGACCCTGAGCAGTCGTCACCCGGTGGCGTGGGCGTCACCGACCTACCGCGCGCGGATCGCCGCCTTCACCCCCAACGACACGGGGCAGACGGTGAGCACCGCGGCCGCCGGTGGCTGGACCAAGCAGCAGTGGGACCTGACAGGGCCCTACGGCATCCGCGCCCCGGAGGCGTGGGACCTGGCGAAGCTCAAGGGTGACGCGGGCGGCAAGGGCGTCACCGTGGCGGTCCTCGACACCGGCGTGGCCTACACCGACCGCGGACCCTACAAGCGCTCGCCCGACCTGCCCGCCGGCCGCATCGTGCGCGGCTACGACTTCGTGGGCGCCGATCGCTACCCCAGCGACGCCAACGGCCACGGGACCTTCGTCGCCGGCACGATCGCCGCGGCGGCCAACAACGGCTACGGCATGGTCGGCGTCGCCTACAAGGCGAGCATCATGCCCGTCCGGGTGCTGGACCAGTACGGCGAGGGCTCCTCGTACCGCGTCGCGGAGGGCATCCGCTACGCCGCGAAGCGCGGCGCCGACGTCATCAACGTCTCCATCGAGCTGGCCGACGACCGCGGCCCGATCTCGCTGACCGCGGCGCCCGACATCCGCTCGGCCCTGCGCTACGCCCGCGACCGCGGGTCGATCGTCGTCGCCGCGGCGGGCAACTCCGCCATCAGCACCGTCCCGGCCAGGAAGAACTCCTCGCTGGTCATCCAGGTCGGCGGCTCGACGGAGCACGGCTGCGTCGCCGACTACTCCAACTACGGCCCCGGCCTCGACCTCGTGGCTCCGGGCGGCGGCGCGGACGCGCCGATCAGCGAGGACCCCGACTGCAAGCCGGACGACGCCTCCGGCCGCAACATCTTCCAGGTCACGTTCCGCAAGCGGGACCCCAGGCGGTTCCTCGTCCCCGACGACTACGAGGGGACCTCGATGGCCGCCCCGCACGTCACCGGCGCGATCGCGCTGATGCTGGGCGCCCGGACGATCGGGGCGCATCCGACGCTCGCCGAGGTCAAGCGCCAGCTGCGCAAGACGTCCCGCGCGCTGGGGACCGGCACCGCCGCCGGCTACTACGGCGCCGGCCTGCTCGACGTCGACCAGCTGCTCGGCGGGCCGCCGCCGGCCCCGGCGACGGTGCCGCCCGCGTCGCCACCGGCCCCCGCGACGACCACGCCCAACCCGGCGCCGACGCCCACGGTGACGGTCGCGGCCACCCCGCCCCCCGCGCCCTAGGCCCGCAGCGCGCGGACGGCGTCCGCGAGGAAGGCGTCCATCGCGGTGACATAGGGGCCGAACGACAGCTCCCGCCCCCGGGCGTACGCCCGCTCCACCCGCGCGTCCACCTCCTGGCCGCCCCGCAGGGTCGCGGCGAGCGCCGCCGCGCAGCCCTCGTGGTCCTCGCGGGCGAACACGAGTGCGTGCTCGTCCGGGCGCAGCATCTCCGGCAGGCCGCCCGCTCGGGAGAGGACGACCGGAACCCGTGCGAGGGCGGCCTCCGTGCACACCAGCCCGGCCGGCTCGTCCCACACCGACGGCACGACCCACGCCGACGCGGCGGCGACCTCCGCCCGAAAGGCCTCCCCCGCCAGGCGGCCCGGCAGACGGACATGGTCGCCCACGCCGAGCTGGCGCGCGAGGCCGGCGAGCTCCTCGGCGCGGCCCGGCTCGCCCTCCCCGGCCAGGACGAGCTCCGCCTCGAGGTCGTGGCGCTCGCGCAGCGCGGCCAGCGCCCGGATGGCGACCTGCGGCCCCTTGAACGCCTCCAGCCGCCCGGCGAAGAGGATCCGTGCCGGCGTCGCCGGGGCGCGCGCGAGGCCGTCGAGCGGCTCGGTCCCGGGCACGGCGGGCAGCGTCACGTCCTCGTGGACGGCCCGCACCGCCGGCGGCATCCCCGCCGCCCCACGCAGGTGCTCGCTGTTCCAGCTGACCGCCGCGGGGCGGGCGCGGCTCGGGTCGACGCGCAGGCCCGGCAGGCGGTTGAACGCGCGCATCCCGCGAGCCCAGAGCCCGCGCAAGCCCGTCTCGCCCGGGGTCAGGTGCCGTGTGAAGACGTCGTCGGCGTACAGCCGCCCGAACCAGTGCTCGCACACCCGGAAGGCGACCGGGACGCCGGAGTCCTGCAGGACCGCGATCGCCGCGTTGGGCATCCCGGCCCCGTTCCAGACGTAGATCAGCTCGGGCCGTACCTCGGCCAGGACCCGCCGGACGATCCGGGCGGCCCGGAGCGAGTCGGGCCCCGCGAGCAGCGAGTCGCGCAGCACGTTGGGGCGCACCCACGGCAGCTCGCGGCGCACCGGATCGTCGTCCGGGCACTGCTCGCGGCCGTGCCGCGAGGCCAGGACCACCACGTCGTGGTCGGCGCGCAGGTGCTCGACGACGCCGCGGCACTCGACCTCGTACCCGCCGCGGACCACGGGCGGGTAGAGGTTCGTCAGGACGAGGATCCGCACCCGGTGGCGCCGCCCGGACCTACGTGGTCCGGACGATCAGGACGCTGCACGGCGCGTGGTGGGAGACCTTGTTGGGCACCGAGCCCAGCAGGAACCGCTTGGCCCCCGTCATCCCCTTGTTGCCCACCACGATCAGGTCGGCGTGCTGCTCCTCGGCGACGTCGAGGATCGCGTCGGCCGGATCGCCCTGGCGGGCGTGCGTCACGACGCGCTGGAGGCCTGCCCCCTCGGCGGCCGCCTGGGCCTGCTTGAGCGTGGCGTCGACGTCCTCGCGCGGGTTGACCATCCACTCGACATCCGGGGGCACCTCGTGGCGCTCGCCGCGCAGCCGGCCACTGGGGACCGGCTCGTACGCGCTCACGATCTCGAGGCTCGCGCCGATTGACAGGGCGAGCTCCGTCGCGCGTTCGACGGCCTTGCGCGCCGTGTCCGAACCGTCCGTCCCGACCACGATCGAAGCGAACATGCGCCGAACACTACCCTCAGAGCAAGCGTGATCGACCTCCACTGCCACATCCTGCCGGGTATCGACGACGGGCCCCAGACGCTCGCCGACTCGCTGGCGATCGCGCGCGCGGCCGTCGCGGCGGGCACGCGGACCATCGTGGCCACCCCGCACGTCTCGTGGGAGTACCCCGGCGTGGACGCGGACGTCGTGGCCTCCGGGGTCGCGACGGTGCAGGATGCGCTGCGCGCCGAGGGCATCCCGCTCGAGCTGCGCACGGGCGCCGAGATCGCGATGACGCGCGCCACCGACCTCTCCGAGGAGGAGCTCGCGCGCCTGCGGCTCGGCGGCGGCCCGTGGCTGCTCGTGGAGTGCCCGCTGTCCCCCACGCCGTCGCTGGCCTTCGAGGCCGGCTGCGGGCGCCTGGTCGAGCAGGGTCACCGCCTGGTGCTCGCCCACCCCGAGCGCAGCCCGATGATGCAGCGCGATCCCGCGCTGCTCGAGCGCCTCGTCGGCCAGGGCGCCCTCTGCTCGGTGACCGCGGGCGCGCTCGTGGGCCGCTTCGGGTCGACCGTCGAGCGCTTCGCCCGCGACCTCGTGCGGCGCGGCCTGGGTCACGACGTCGCCTCCGACGCCCACTCCACGCGCCGCCGGCCTCCGTCGATCACGCCGGAGCTGCACGACGCGGGCTTCGGGGCTCAGGCGCTCTGGCTGGCCCGCGACGTCCCGCGCGCCGTCCTGGACGGCACCGAGGTCCCGTCCGCCCCCGCGATGCCGCCGGCGGAGAAGCGCGGCCTGGC
Organism: Solirubrobacteraceae bacterium; assembly: GCA_034664785.1. Lineage (GTDB taxonomy): Bacteria > Actinomycetota > Thermoleophilia > Solirubrobacterales > Solirubrobacteraceae > Paraconexibacter. The sequence goes on along the minus strand of JAXDGY010000295.1, from coordinate 619 downwards.
CGGCCTGCTGGCCCGCCGGGCCTGAGCGACGGGGACCACGGAGCGATGACGCCCCAGCTGTCCCCACGTGCACGGCAGATCCTCGACGAGGTCGAGCGCGACGTGCTGGCCCGCCGCGCGGCACTGCGGCCCGGCGCCGCGCCGGCCCTCGCTCCGCCACCGGCCCCCCACCTCCACGCCCAGCTCCTCGTGCTCGCCGATGAGCTCATCGCCCAGGCCGAGCGCGCCTGGCGCTGGCTCGAGCGCCTGGACGCCGCGCTGGCGCTCCCGGCGCCCGAGCCCGGGCCCGGCCGGCGACCCGGCGCTACGCCGCCGGCCCTTCCCGAGCGGGCGCGGCTGGCGGCCGTCGAGCTCGCCGTGGCCGGGCTGTCCCGGGTCGAGGTCGGCGGACGGCTGGTCTCCGAGCACGCCGTTGCGGACCCCGCGCCGCTGCTCGACGCCGTCTTCGGCCCCCACAGCCCGCCCGGGGCGCGCATGGCCTGAGCGATCAGCGGCTGGGGAGCTGCAGCCAACGCTGCAGCCTCGCGCCCCAGACGCCGATTACCATGCACGATGGTGAGCCCAGCCTTCTCGGAGCAGGTCCCCGAAGTCCCTGGGCTGCTGCGTGCGCTCGCGGTGC
>JAXDGY010000294.1:0-2728 GCA_034664785.1 Solirubrobacteraceae bacterium | reverse complement strand
GCGAGCGAACGCGTCCGCGGCGCCGGATGACGACCGGCCGGCCCACCAAGGCCACCAGCATTGATCGGGCCGGCCGGCCGTCCCCGGCATCCACGGCCACGTCCGCTCGCATCGACGGTCGAAAGTTCAACAGACTCCTAGGCCGCGGCCTTCCGCAGGGCCCGCGCGGTCAGCACGCGCGCCAGGTGGCGCTTGTAGTCCGCCGACGCGTTGAGGTCCGCGGGCGGGTCGGTGCCCTCCGCGGCCTTGGCGGCCGCAGCGTCGAGCGCCGCGTCGTCCAGGCCGCCGCCGCGCAGCGCGCTCTCGACGGCCGCCGCCCGGATCGGCGTGGAGGCCATGTTGGTGAAGGCCACCCGCGCGTCCTCGCACGAGCCGTCCGGGCCCTTCTTGACCAGCGCGACGACGCCGACCATCGCCCAGTCCTCGGCCCGGCGGGTGAACTTCTCATAGCCGTAGCCCCAGCCGTCGAGCGCGGGCAGCCGGACGTCGGTGACGACCTCGTCGGCCTGCACCGACGTCGTGAGGTAGTCCTGGAACAGGTCCGCGGCCGGGATCGAGCGCGTCGCGCCGCCCGCGCCGGTGGCGGTGACCGTGCCCTCCATGGCGACGAGGACCGTGGGGAGGTCGCTCGCCGGATCGCCGTGGACCAGCGAGCCGCCGATCGTCCCGCGGTTGCGCACCTGCTGGTCGGCGATGCCGGCCGCCGCGGTCGCGACGATCCCCAGGTCGTCGCGTACCTGCAGGTCGGCGTGCCGGGTCATCGCGCCGATCCGCCAGCTGCCGTCGTCACGGTCGATGCCGCGCAGCCCGGGGACCTTGCGCAGGTCCACGAGCAGCGTCGGCGCTGCCAGCCGGAGCTTCATCAGCGGGAGCAGCGAGTGCCCGCCGGCCAGCAGCTTGGCGTCCTCGCCGCCCTGCGACAGGAGGCCGATGGCCTCCTCGACGGTGGCCGGCGCCGCGTAGTCGAACCGGTCGGGGATCATGCCTTCGCCTCCTGGATCGCGCCCCAGACCCGCATGGGTGACAGCGGCATGTTGAGGTAGCTGACGCCGAGCGGCCGCAGGGCATCGACGACCGCGTTGAGCACGGCGGCGCTCGCGGCGATCGTCCCCGCCTCCCCGACGCCCTTGACCCCGAGCGAGTTCACCGGCGACCGGGTCTCGGTGCGGTCGGTCTCGAACGACGGCAGCTCCGCGGCGGTGGGCAGCGCGTAGTCCGCGAAGGTCCCCGTCACGAGCTGACCGTCCTCGTCGTAGTGGATGCGCTCGTAGAGGACCTGGCCGATGGCGTGCGCGATGCCGCCGTGGACCTGCCCGTCGATCAGCATCGGGTTGATCGCCGGGCCGCAGTCGTCGACCGCGAGGTACCGCACGACCTGCACCTTCCCCGTGTCGACGTCCACGTCGACGACGCAGGCGTGCGCGCCGAACGGGAACACGAAGTTCTCGGGGTCGTAGAAGGAGGTGTCCTCCAGCCCGGGCTCCATGTCCTCCGGGAGGTTCTCGGGGATGTGCGCCGCACCAGAGACCTCGGCGAGGGTCATGCCCTTGTCCGGCGAGCCGCGGACCACGAACCTGCCGTCCTGCAGCTCGATGTCCTCGGGGGCGGCCTCGAGCTGGTGGGCGACGATGGCCCGCGCCTTGCGCGCCACCTTGTCGGCGGCGCGGGCGATCGACTCCGTGCCCACCGCCGTGGTGCGCGAGCCGTAGGTCCCCAGCCCCATCGGCCCGGCCCCGGTGTCGCCGTGGATGATGTCCACCTGCGCGGGGTCGATGCCGAGCTTGTCGGCGACGACCTGCGCCATCGTCGTCTCGTGGCCCTGGCCGTGCGGCGAGGTGCCGGTGTACACGGTCACCGCGCCGGTCACCGTCACGCGCACCAGCGCGGACTCCCACAGCCCGGTCTGCAGCCCGAAGCCCGACGGGCCCGTCACGCGGGACGGTGCGAGGCCGCAGATCTCCGTGTAGGTCGAGAACCCGACCCCGCGATGGATGCCCTGGCCTCGGAGCTGTTCCTGCTCGCGGCGGAAGGCGTCGTGGTCGAAGTGCTCCAGCAGCTTGTCCAGCGACCCGTGGTAGTCGCCGGAGTCGTAGACGATGCCCAGCGCCGTCTCGTGCGGGAAGGACTCCTTGGCGATGAAGTTCTTGCGCCGCAGCTCGAGCCGGTCCATGCCCAGCTCGGCCGCGAGTTGGTCCATCGCCACCTCGAGCATGTGCGTGGCCTCGGGACGGCCCGCGCCGCGGATGGCGTCCGTCGCCATCTTGTTCGTGAAGACACCGGTGATGTCCGTCTGCACGGCCGGGATGTCGTAGACGCCGCCCATGACGAACGCCCCGAGCGACGGGATGGTGGGCGTGAGCAGCATCAGGTAGGCGCCGAAGTCGGCGAGGATCTTCGCGTGCACCGCCGTCAGGGTGCCGTCGGACTTCGCCCCCAGCCGGATCGTGGCGATCTGGTCGCGCCCGTGGTGGGAGACCATCATGTGCTCCGAGCGCGTCTCGATCCACTTGACCGGCCGCTCCAGCCTGCGGGAGGCCCAGCAGGCGAGGACCTCCTCGCCGTAGACCTGCAGCTTGCCGCCGAATCCGCCGCCGACCTCCGGGGCGATGACGCGGATGCGGTCCTCGCTCATGCCGAGCAGGATGGCCAGGAACAGGCGCACGAAGTGCGGGACCTGCGTCGAGGAGTGCAGCGTCAGGCTGCCCGCGCGGTAGTCGGCCAGGACGCC
>JAXDGY010000293.1:0-10160 GCA_034664785.1 Solirubrobacteraceae bacterium | reverse complement strand
GCGCGCATCCACGACGGTGTCGGGACGTCCAGCGCCGCCAGGCGATGGGTCGTCCGGCGGTTGGGGGCGGCGTACATCATCCGCGTGGCCAGCGCGGTCTGCTCGGCGAACTCGCGCACCGTGGAGGTCTGCTCGACGACGTCGTGCGCGATGGCCGTCAGGCGCCCCTCGGCGTCGGCCCCGAGCTGCAGGCGCTGGATGGTCGGGGTCCGGTAGCCGACGACGGCCCACATCTGCTGACGCGTGACCGCGAGCTTGACGGGCCGCTCGACGACCTTGGCCGCCATCGCGGCCAGCACGACCTGGGGGCGCGGGGAGCCCTTGGCGCCGAACCCGCCGCCGACGTGCGGGGAGATGACGCGGACCCGGTCGGGCTCCAGGCCGAAGACCTGGGCGAGCGTCGCCCGGTGGGCGGGCGCGCCCTGGGTCGAGTCCCAGCAGGTGAGGTCCCCGTCCTCCCACGCCGCGACGCTGGCGTGCGGCTCCATCGGGTTGTTGTGCAGCGCCGGCGTGGAGTAGGTCGCATCGACGGTGACGGCGGCATCCCGCAGCCCGGCCTCGAGGTCCCCCTGCCCGGTGTCGGTCGGGAAGGACGGGTTGATCTTCTCGGGCCTGTAGAGCCCCGGGTGGTCGGCACGCAGGACGCTGTCGTGCTCGTCGGGCGCGTAGCGGATCCGCACGAGCCGCTCGGCGTCGCGGGCGATCTCCGGCGTCTCGGCCACCACGAGCGCGACGTACTGGCCGCGGTAGGCGACCCGCGGCGACTGCAGGACGGCGAGCTCGCCGTCGGGCACGGGCTGCAGGCGCGGCGCCGTGGCGTGCCAGAGCACCGCGAGCACGCCGGGGACGGCCTGCGCCGCGCTCGCGTCGAGGTCCTGGATCGTCCCCCGCGCGATGGTGGACTGGACCGCGGCGGCGTAGGCCACGCCGTCGGGGTGCTGCTCGTAGGCGTAGCGCGCCGCGCCCGTGACCTTCTCGCGGCCCTCGACGCGCTTCAGCGGGGCGCCGACGACGGTGGATGGGGGTGCCTGGACGGCCATCAGGCATTCACCAGGTCGAGCAGGGTGCGCACGATCAGGTTGTGCGCGAGCGGGACCTTGAACGCGTTGTCGCGCAGGGGCTCGGCCACCAGCAGCTCGGCCTCGGCCGCGGTCGCGAAGCTCTCCTCGGTGGCCGGGACGCCGCGCAGGTGCGCCTCGGCCGCGGTCGCCCGCCACGGGACGTGCGCCACGCCGCCGAGCGCGATGCGCGCCTGGCGCACGGTGCCGGTCGCCTCGTCGAGGTCCAGCGCCGCGGCGACGGACACCACCGCGAAGGCATATGACGCGCGGTCGCGCACCTTGCGGTAGCGCGAGCGGCCCGCCCACGGCAGCGCCGGCACCTCGACGGCGGTGACGAGCTCGCCGTGCGTCAGGACCGTGTCGCGCTCGGGCTCGTCTCCGGGCAGGCGGTGCAGCCCGGGCATCGGGACGATGCGCTCGCCGCGCCGCCCGCGCACGTGGACGTGCGCCCCGAGCGCGACGAGCGCGACCGCCATGTCCGACGGGTGCGTCGCCACGCAGGCCTCGGAGTGGCCGAGGACTGCGAGGTTGCGATGGTCGCCCTCCCGGGCCGGGCAGCCCGATCCGGGCTCCCGCTTGTTGCACGGCTTCGTGACGTCCTGGAAGTACGTGCAGCGCGTGCGCTGGAGCAGGTTGCCGCCGACCGTCGCCTGGTTGCGCAGCTGCCCCGAGGCGCCCGCGAGCAGCGCCTGGGCGAGGACCGGGAAGCGCTCGCGGACCGCGGGGTCGGCGGCGCAGTCGCTGTTGCGCACCGCGGCGCCGATCCGGACGCCACCGTCACCCAGCGCCTCGATCTCGCCGTGGGGCAGCCGGGTGACGTCCACCAGCAGCTCGGGCTCCTCGACCCCGAGGCGCATCAGGTCCACGAGGTTCGTGCCGCCGCCGAGGTAGCGGGCGGCGGGCGTGCCGCGGCCCAGCGCCGCGATGGCGCCGTCCGGGTCCGCGGCGCGCTCGTAGGCGAACGGCCTCATCGCGCCTGCTCCGCCACGGCGCCGACGATGCCGGGGTAGGCCCCGCAGCGGCAGATGTTGCCGCTCATCCGCTCGCGGATCTCGGCTTCGTCGAGGACCACCTCGCCGTGCCCGACGTCCTGCGTCACGGCGCTCGGCCATCCCGCGCGCGCCTCCGCGAGCGCCGCGACGGCCGAGCAGAGCTGGCCCGGCGTGCAGTAGCCGCACTGGAACGCGTCGTGCTCGATGAAGGCCTGCTGGAGCGGGTGGAGCCCGGAGCCCTCGCCGAGCCCCTCGACGGTGGTGACCGCGGCGCCCTGATGGGCGACCGCGAGGGCCAGGCACGCGTTGGCGCGCCGGCCGTCGATGAGCACCGTGCACGCGCCGCACTGCCCGTGGTCGCAGCCCTTCTTCGCCCCGACGAGGTCGAGGTGCTCGCGCAGCAGGTCGAGCAGCGAGGTGCGGGTGTCGACCGACAGGCGCCGCTCGCGCCCGTTGACGGTCAGCACGATCTCGGTCGTGACGGCGTCCATGGGGTCGCGGTACCCGCGGACCTCCCCCGGCGAAGCCTCCGCGCGCGACGTGTCCGGCGCACCCGGCGCGCCCGCAGCGCGCACGGACGTATCGTGCGACCGATGCGCCGTCCGGCCCTCGCCCTGGCCACCTCGGTCACCCTCGCGGCCCCGGTGGGCTGCGGGGGCGGCGACTCCCCGCCGCCGGCCGCGGGCGCCGAGGCGCCGCGGCCCACGGCGGCCGCGTCGCTGCGCACGCTGGCCACCGGCCTGCGGGTGCCGTGGGGGGTCGCCTTCCTGCCCGGCGGCGACGCCCTCGTCTCCGAGCGCACCACGGGGCGCATCATGCGCGTGCCGCGTGGCGGCGGGACGCCGCGGGCCGTGATGACCGTGCCGGGCGTGGCCACGCAGCTCGGCGAGGGCGGCCTGCTCGGCCTCGCGGTCTCGCCGGCCTACGCGACGGACCGCCTCGTCTACGCCTTCTACACGACCGCCTCCGACAACCGGATCGCGCGCTTCCGTCTCGGCGCCACCCCGCGGCCGATCCGGACCGGCCTGCGCAACGGCCCGGTCCACAACGGCGGGCGCCTGGCCTTCGGGCCCGACGGCAAGCTCTACGTGGGGACGGGCGAGGCGGGCGACACCGGCCTGGCGCAGGACCGCGGCAGCCTCAACGGCAAGATCCTGCGCCTCGAGCCCGACGGCTCGGTGCCGGCCGACAACCCGTTCCGCGGCTCCCCGGTGTACAGCCTCGGGCACCGCAACGTGCAGGGGCTCGCCTTCGACCGCGCGGGACGCCTGTGGGCGACGGAGTTCGGCCAGAACGAGCGCGACGAGATCAACCTCATCCGCCCCGGCCGCAACTACGGCTGGCCGGTCGTCGAGGGCGTGGGGTCCACGCAGGGCGGCCGCTTCACCAACCCCCAGGTCACATGGGCCACCAGCGAGGCCTCGCCCTCCGGGGCGGCGATCCGCGGCTCGACGCTGTACGTCGGCGCGCTCGTGGGACAACGCCTCTGGCGCGTGCCGCTGCGCGGCGCCAGGGCGGGCCGCCCGACCGCGGTCCTGCAGAACCGGTTCGGGCGCCTGCGCACCGTCGCGACGGCCCCCGACGGCGCGCTGTGGATCACGACCTCCAACCGCGACGGCCGCGGCGTCCCGCGGTCCGGCGACGACCGGATCGTGCGCCTGCGGCCCTGACCGGGGCCCGGCGGGGACCGGTGTACGGTCGTCGCCATGCGCGACCTGAAGCTCGGCCTGAACACCGGTTACTGGACGGCCGGCCCGCCGCGCGGCGTCGAGGACGCGATCGCCGAGGCCGACCGCCTGGGCTTCCACTCGATCTGGACCGCCGAGAGCTACGGCTCCGACGCCCTCTCGCCGCTGGCCTGGTGGGGCGCCGCCACGCAGAACGTGCAGCTCGGGACGGCGCTGTTCCAGCTCAGCGCGCGGACGCCGGCCGCGACCGCGATGGCCGCCATGACGATGGACCACCTCAGCGGCGGGCGCTTCATCTGCGGGCTGGGGGTCTCCGGCCCGCAGGTGGTGGAGGGCTGGTACGGCCAGTCGTTCGCCAAGCCGCTGGCCCGCACGCGGGAGTACCTGGCGATCATGCGCGACATCTGGGCCCGCGGCGGGCCGGTCACCGCCCCCGGCCCGCAGCTCCCGCTGCCCTACGCCGGCGGCGGCGGGCTGCCCGCGCCGACCGGCCTCGGCAAGCCGCTGAAGAGCTCGATCCACCCGCTGCGCGAGGACATCCCCGTCTACCTCGGCGCGGAGGGCCCGAAGAACATCGCGCTGGCCGCCGAGCTCTGCGACGGCTGGCTGGCGCTCTTCTACTCGGCGGCCCACGAGGGCTTCTACCGCGACGCGCTGGCGGAGGGCTTCGCGCGGGAGGGCGCGCGCCGGACGGCCGAGAGCTTCGAGGTGTGCGCGACCGTCCCCCTGATCGTGATGGACGACGTGGAGGCGGCCGCCGACCTGCTGCGCCCGATGTACGCGCTCTACTTCGGCGGCATGGGCGCCAAGGGCACGAACTTCCACGCGAACGTCGCGATCCGCATGGGCTTCGAGGCGGAGGTCGCGACGATCGCCGACCTGTACCTGGGCGGGAGGAAGGACGAGGCCGCGGCGGCGGTGCCGACCGCGCTGGTCGAGCAGCTCGCGCTGATCGGGCCGGCGGCCAAGATCCGCCACGACCTCGAGGCGTGGCGCGACTCGCAGGTGACGACGCTGCTCATCAGCGGCGACGCCGCGACGGTCCGCACGGCGGCGGAGCTCGTGCTCGGCTGAGCGGCGCCGGTGGCGGCTACGCCGCGGCCTCCCGGGCGGCCTGGGTCACCGGGCAGCGCGCCGGGTGCCCGCACGCGTCGCCGTCGCACAGCCGGCAGATGACACGGCTGGCCCGCGCGTCGGGGGTGGCCGCCGCGAGCAGCTTCTCGAGCAGCGGGACGAGCGCCCGCCGCTCACCGGGGGTCAGGGCCGCGAGCGGGCCGGCCAGCGCGCCCGAGCGGCCGGCGCGGGCCGCGGCCACGAGGCGCCGGCCCGCCGTGGTGAGCTCCAGGCCGACGGCCCGGCCGTCGCCCCCCGCGCCGGGGAGCCGGCGCACCAGCCCGCGGACCTCGAGCCGGTCGGCCAGGCGCACGACGCCGGCATGCGACAACCCGGTCGCGTCGAGCAGGACGGAGAGCGGCTCGCCGTCGGCGTAGTTGGCCAGGGTGAGCAGGGCGGCGGCGTCCGTGTGCGACAGGCCGGCGGCGGCGGCCAGGCCGTGCTCGGTGAGGTCGGTGACGGCGATCGCGAGCGCCCCGAGCAGGTTGGCCGTCCGGTCCTCAGACGCCATGCGGCGCCTGCTTGGGCGTCCGGCACGCCTCTTCGATGATGGCCACGCGGGCCCCGCGCGGGCGCCGCTCGCCCGCGACCGGCGACTGGCGCAGCACCTTCACGCAGCCGATCTCGTAGCGGCCGTTGGCGGCCTTGCCGGCGAAGCCCATCCAGCGCAGCTGCAGACCCGCACGGGCGGCGAGACGGTGCGCGTCCTCGCGGCGGCGGCCGACGAGCTGGGGGACGGTGGTCAGCGCCGCGGCCGGGGGACGGGCCGCGGCGGCCGGCGCGGTCGCCGTGGCGGCGGAGCCGTCGCCCGCGCCGCCTCCGCAGGCCGCACCGCCCGCGGTGGCCACGCACCCGGCGACGGCGAGCGTTGCGCGTGTCATGTGCATGACTCATGCATATATCGCATCACCGGCTGCCACGCCAGCTCCGGACGGTCCATCGTGAGGGAATATAGTTCTGCGATGTGACGAGCTCCAGCGCCACCGAACCCGTGACGTCGCGCGCCGAGGCGGTCGAGGCCGTCGCCGGCCGGCTGCTCCCGCGCGCGTCGCTCATCACCCGCCTGCTCCTGCGCCGCGGGAGCCCCGGCTTCTCCCGCGCGGAGGCCGGCATCCTCAGCAGCCTCGCGCGCGGGCCGCAGCGCATCACCGACCTCGCGGCCTCGGAGGCGCTCGCGCAGCCGACGGTCACCCAGCTCGTCGCCCGCCTCGGCGAGCGCGGCTACGTCTCCCGCGGGCGCCAGCCCGGCGACGGCCGCGTCGTGCTGGTCTCGCTGACCGAGGACGGGCGCGCCGCCCTGGAGGCGTTCCGCGCCCAGTACCGGGCCGTCCTGCGCGAGCACCTCGCAGACCGCTCGGACGAGGAGGTCCTGGCGCTCGCCGCCGCGACCGAGGTGCTCCAGGACGTCATCGACGCGCTGCAGCAAGACCTGCCCGCGTGAGCGCCGCGAGGACAGGGGACCGGCGCGCCCGCCTGCTGACCCCGGCGCTCGTGTTCGTCACGCTCGTCGTGGCGGTCATCTCCTCGCTCGGCGCGCCGCTCATCCCGCTGATCTCGAGGGACCTGCACGTGCCCCTGAGCGACGCGCAGTGGTCTCTCACCGCCGCCTTGCTCGCCGGCGCCGTCAGCGCTCCGATCATGGGCCGCCTCGGCGACGGCCCGCACCGCCGCGAGGCGATCGCCTGCGGCCTCGGCGTGGTCCTGCTCGGCGGGATCCTCGCCGCGCTGGCCGGCTCGCTGCCCGTCCTCGTCGTGGGCCGCGCGATGCAGGGCGTCGGCCTCGGGCTGGTGCCGCTCGCGATGGCGGCGGCGCGCGACGGGCTGCCCGCGCGGGAGGTGCCGCCCGCGATCGCGTTGCTGTCGGTCTCCGCCGCCGGCGGGGTCGGGGCCGGCTATCCCGTGAGCGGCCTGATCGCCGAGCATCTCGACCTCCATGCCGCGTTCTGGTTCGGCGCCGGCTTCAGCGCGATCGCGCTCCTGGCGGTCCTGGCCGTCGTCCCGCCGAGCACGGGCCGGCGCGGCGTCCCGCTCGACCTGCGGGGCGCGGCGCTGCTCTCGGGCGGGCTCATCGCGCTCCTGCTCGCGGTCGGCCAGGGGGAGCGCTGGGGCTGGGGCTCCGCGACCATCCTCGCGCTGCTGGCCGCCGCGGCGATCCTGCTCTGCGCGTGGGTCGTCCAGCAGAGCCGTGCCGCCCACCCGCTCGTCGAGCTGCGCCTGCTGCGCCGGCGGGCCGTGCTCACCGCCGATGCCTCGGCGTTCGTGCTCGGCGCGGCGATGTACCTGCACCTGTCGGTGGTCACCGCCTTCGTCCAGGCGCCGCCCGGCGCCGGCTACGGCTTCGGCGCGTCCGTGCTGACCGCCGGGCTCTGCCTCGTGCCCTTCTCGATCACGAGCCTGACCGCCAGCCGCCTGCTGCCCGCCGCGACGCGGCTGCTCGGGCCGCGCGGCGTCCTACCGGTCGGCTGCCTCGTCGTCGCCGGGGCCGGCGCGTTCTTCGCGCTCGCCCACGGCGCGCTGTGGGAGGCCTTCGCGGCCATGGCCATCGTCGGCGTGGGCATCGGGTTCACCTTCGCGGCGATCCCGGGGCTCATCGTCCGCGCGGTGCCCGCGGAGGAGACCGGCAGCGCGATGGGCTTCTACCAGGTGGTCCGCTACATCGGCTTCTCGCTCGGCAGCGCGCTGGCCGCCTCGATCCTCGCGGGCCACACGCCGGCGGGCGCCCACCTGCCGACGGAGGCGGGCTACGAGACGGCGCTCTGGGCGGCAGCCGGCCTCTGCCTCGCCGCGGCCGCGCTGGCGTGGGTCCTGCCCGCGGGCGCGGGGCCGGCGTCCCCGGCGCTGCGTCGGCTCGAGGCCGAGGACGCCGAGCTGGGGGCCGCGGGCGTCGTGGGGCTGGAGGGGTCGGCCGCGCAGGGCGCGCTGCGGCGGTTGACAGCGTGGTGCATCCGCCGGCCGGGCGGGCACCTACGCTCATCGCCATGGAGATCGAGGTCCTCGGGTTCCGCGTCGGATCGCCGCTCGGGGCGGCGTGCTCGAGCTACGCCGTGAGCGGTCCGTCGGAGGTGCTGCTGCTCGACTGCGGGCCCGGTGCGCTCCAGCAGGCATGGGCGCGCGGCTGGATCGAGCGGCTGGACGCGATCGTGATCTCGCACATGCACATGGACCACATGCTCGATCTCCTGCCGTTCTCCGGGGAGGTCGCGCAGCTCGTGCTCCGCGAGCGCAATCCGCAGTGGCAGAGGCCGGCGCTGTATCTCCCCCGAGCGGGCGGCCGCGAGGTGCTCGGCGATCTCGCCCGGGCCTTCGGATCCGACCTGCGCCGCTTCGAGGCAGCGTTCGACGTCCGCGACTACGACGAGGCGGACACGGTCGAGCTCGGCGCCCTGAGGCTCACGTTCGCCCGCACCGCGCACGCGGGTCCGTGCTTCGCGGCCCGCGTCAGCGACGGAGCGTCGTCGATGGTCTACGGCGCGGACGGCGCGTACTCCGAGGCGCTGGTCGCCCACGCCGCGGGGGCCGATCTGCTGCTGCTCGAGGCGACCTACCTGGAGCCGGGCCCGGAGCTCGAGCGCCAAGGGCACATGACCGGCGCGCAGGCGGCGGAGGTCGCGCACCGGGCGGGCGCGCGGCGGCTCGTGCTGACGCACGTCGGTCCTTGGCCCGAGCGCAACGCCGAGAACGTGCGCCGGGCCCGGGAGCGGTTCGGCGGTGAGGTCGAGCTGGCCGCCACCGGCGCGGTGTACTCGACCACCGCGTAGGCGGCGAGGACGTCCGGCGGCGGGTCGGCTAGGCCCGGGTCCCCACCGCGAGCAGGTACTCCATCGCGAACCGCGCGTGGTCGGGCGCGCCGCGGTCCCATTGATCGCAGAACGCGTCGAGGGCGTCCTCGAACTCCGCTTCGCGCTCGGTCCGGCGCGCGTTGCCCTGCGCGGCGATGGTCGGGCCGTAGCGCTGCTTGAAGTGCTCGGCGTAGTCGTGCGGACGCTCGAACGCCGTGACCTCGAGCACGTCGCGGTCCTGGGTGCGGAACGCCACGCGGTCGGCGAACAGCCCGCGCAGATGCTCCTCGCTGCCCCAGAGCGGCGGCGGCTGCGCCCCGGGCGGCGGGGGCGGCGCGAAGGGCCCCATCGTCCGGAACAACGCGCCGATCATGCCCTCGGGTGTCCAGCTCAGCAGGCCGATCGTCCCGCCCGGGCGGCACACGCGGACGAGCTCGTCGGCGACCTCCTGGTGGTGCGGGGCGAACATCGCGCCGATCGAGGACATGACGACGTCGAACGACTCGTCGCCGAACGGCAGCTGCTCGGCGTCGGCCTCGACCCATTCGAGCTCGACCCCCTCCGCCTCCGCACGACGGCGACCGGCCTCCAGCAGCGCGGGAGTCAGGTCGCTGGCCGTGACGCTCGCGCCGCGCTGCGCGGCGGGGATCGACGCGTTGCCGGTGCCGGCGGCGACATCCAGGACGCGCATCCCGGGCGCGATCCCGCACGCGTCGACGAGTCGCGGCCCCAGCGGCAGCAGGAACGTCTCGACCATGGACGGGTAATCGCCCGAGGCCCACATCGCGCGATGGCGCGCCTTGACCTCGGAATCGGACATGCTGGCCGGCACGCGCTTCCTCCTCGGGTTGACGGGACGACCGTACCGGGGCATCCGGTGTCGGGCCAGCCAGCGCGCAGGCGTGGGGCAGGCCCGGGGGTGTCCTTGAGCAGGCCCCATTGGCCCGGGCGATCGCCCGACGTACGGTTGGACGACGCAGGAAAGGACCATCACCCCGCCCGGTCACCGCTCCTGAGCATCGACCCAGGCCGACGGTGACCCCCCACCGAAAGGAGCGCCATGATCGGCGCCATCATCCTCGGCATCGTGGCCGGCTTCCTGGGCCGGTTCCTGATGCCGGGCAAAGACAAGATGGGCTTCATCTCCACGACGCTGCTCGGACTCGCCGGCGCCGTCGTCGGCTGGCTCGTCTTCACCGGCCTGCTCGGAATCGGCGACACGGACATGTTCGACCTTGGTGGCCTCGTCGGGGCGATCGTCGGCGTGATGATCCTGCTCGGCGCCTTCCGCCTCGTCGTCACGCATGGCAGGCACACCAACCGCCCGAAGCACGCGTAGCCACACCGGCCACGGGACCATCCGTGGCCGCCAACGAACCTAGGAGGTTCCGATGTTCAGTGCCATCCGACCTTCACACCGGCACACGACGCCGATGGCCCGCCTGACCGGGGCGCTGCCCGCTCTACCTCACCCTCACAAGACGCGGCACCTTCACGTGGGCGCCGCCGCGATCGTGAGAGCCGGAC
>JAXDGY010000292.1:0-17628 GCA_034664785.1 Solirubrobacteraceae bacterium | reverse complement strand
CGGTGTAGGAGTGGTCGGGGTCGGCGTGCCCGCAGCCCTGGAAGTCGGGGGCGAGCGCGTGGGTCGGGTGGCGGACGCCTGCCGCGTCGGGGTAGCTGAGGCCGGCCTGGCGGCCGTCGGCGTGGGGGACCCAGCCGAGCAGGTGGTCGAAGGAGCGGTTCTCCATCATCACGACCACGACGTGGTCGAAGCCCGGGTCGTGCTGGTGCTTCCCGCCGCGACCCCGGTGGGCGCCGAGCGCGGCGGGCCCGCCCGCCGCAAGGGCGCCGACGGTGGTTGCGGCGCCGCCGATGAACCGGCGCCGGGAGATGCGGGTAGGGGTCGCTTGGGTCATTTCTTTCCCGTGTAGATGTCGGTGCCGAAGGGCCGCAGGCCGTCCGCGGCCGCATAGCCGAGGTGCGGCAGCGCGAACGCGTCCTCGATGCTCCGCAGCAGGCTGTAGTGGTTGTACTGCTGGGCGGTCGTCGTCCCGCGGCGGATGAAGCGGGACAGCAGCACCGCGCCGGTCCGTCCCCCGCCGGGCACCGCGGCCCCGGGCGCCGGCGGCGTCAGGTTCGGCCCGGCGACCTGCCCGCAGCAGGAGGACGAGTCGCTCTCGGCCTCGTCGAAGATGATCGCCAGCAGCCCGTCGCGGCGGTAGGCCTGGGAGCGCGTGATCTGCGGGACCCAGGTGCGCAGGAACTCGTTGGCCGCCGCGAGGCCGCCCGGGCCGCCGTCGGCGCAGGTGGCGTCGTGGGCGTCGTGGCACAGGTCCGGGGTGATGAAGGTCAGGTTCGCGGTCTTCGAGCGCTTGCGCAGGTCCGCGGGCAGCTGCGTGAGCGGGACGTCGCGCGTGGCGCAGTCGGGCCGGTCGATGATCGAGTGGAAGTAGACGAACGGGTTGTGGCGCGTGGCGTACTGGTCGGTCGGGCTGGCGCGGAGCGTGCGGTCCAGCGTGCCGAGGGCGGGGTGGGCGCACGTCGTCCCGCCGTCGCGCACCGGGTCGGCGCCCATGTCCTCCTGGTAGGCCTTCCAGCTCAGCCCGGCGGCGACCAGCTGATCGGCCACGGTCTTCACCGAGCTCGGATACACGCACCCCTGGCCGATGACCTGTCCGCCCGGTGCCGGCGTCCCGGGCGCGACGTTGGTGTAGACGGGGCAGTCCGCCGCCGTGGAAGGGTTGACCGCCTGGCCGCTGATCATCGCGAGGTAGTTGCCGAGCGACAGGTGCCCGATCCCGTAGAAGCCCGGGATGAACGCCCCCCGGCCGACGAGCGTCCGGGCCAGGTACGGCGCCGGCGAGGCCGGGCCGAACGTCGTGGCGGCGTCCTCGTTCTCCAGCACGATCACGAACACGTGCCGGATCGGCGGCGGGGACGACGCGGCCGACTTGGCGAGCGCCGTCGGGGCCAGGACGGCCGCCATGACCAGGGCCGTCAGCAGGGCGCGCGCGAGGTGCATGGGCGCGGTCTACCGGATTCCGGCCCCGGCTGGGGTTTTTTGTCGGCTATCGGCGCGGCCGCGCGCCGGCGATGGAGGCCGCAAGCGCCGCCGCGACGACCACGGGCGCGAGCCACCAGGCGTCGACGCCGACGGCGACGCCGAGCGCCACGGCGCCGAGCGCCGCCACCGTCCCGAGCGCGAGGCGCCAGTCGTCCCCGACGACGAAGTCCACGGCGAACGACCAGACGGCGCGCAGGCGGCTCACGCGCCCATCCCCGCCGCCTGCGGCGCGCCCGCCGTGCGCCGCCGCAGCATCGCCGCCAGCCCCAGGGCGACGAGCGCGACCCAGGCGATGACCCCCGGCAGCGCCGCCTCGCCGCCCGGCCAGTTCGCGCCGGCGCCCTCCACGCCCCAGAACATCCCGAACGACGTCAGCATCACGCCGACGGCGAACTTCAACGTGTTCTCGGGGACGCGCCGCAGCGGCGCGCGGGCCAGCGCCACCGCGCCGGCGACCACGAGGACGGCGGCGACGGCGGTCGCCGCGGCCGCCGCGACGTGGCCGTCGCTCGCCCCGAAGGTCACCACGATGAAGGCGACCTCGAGGCCTTCGAGCAGGACGCCCTTGAAGCTGACCGCGAAGCCGTAGGGATCGATGCCGGACGCGCGGCGATCGCCCTGCGCCAGCGCCGCCCCGCGCTCACGCGCGAACCGGACGTCCTCGTCGGAGAGCGCCTTGACCCCGCCCGCCCGCAGCACCGCCTTGCGGAGCCACTGCAGTCCGAAGGTCAGCAGCAGCCCGCCCACCACCAGCCGCAGCACGCCGATCGGGATCGCCGTCAGCGCCGGTCCGAGCGCCGCGACCACGACGGCGAGGACGCCGAGACCGGCGGCGGTCCCCGCCCAGGCCGACGACCAGCCCCGCACGGTGCCGATCGCCAGGACGATGGTCGCCGCCTCCACCGCCTCGACCGCGCAGGCGGCGAACACCGCCAGCAGCAGACCGGCTTCCGTCGCGCTCACGCAGCCGAGCGTAGCCCCCGCAGGTGAGCGCAGCATGGGAAGGCGGCCGCCCCGATATCGTGCCGGTCGTGGACGGCCTGGCGATCCTCGACGGCACCGTCATGCCCGCGAGCGAGGCGCGGCTGCCCGTCACCGACGACGGGCTGCTGCGCGGCGACGGGGTGTTCGAGGTGATCAGGATCTACGCGGGCCGGCCGTTCGCGCTCGACGAGCACCTCGAGCGGATGGCGGGCTCGGCCGCGAACCTGCGCCTGGAGCTCTCGCCGCCCGACGTCGCGGCCGACCTCGCCGCGCTGCTCGAGGAGGCCGGGGCCGTCGACGCCGCGGTGCGCGTCCTCGTCACCCGTGGAGGCCATCGCCTCGCGCTCCTCGAGGCGCTCGCCGACCTCCCGCCGACCCTCGCGCTGGCGACCGTCACCTACGCGCCCCCGCGGGTGATGGACGGCATCAAGTCCCTGAGCTACGCCGCGAACATGCTCACCCGGCGCCTGGCCATCGAGCGCGGCGCCGACGACGCGCTGCTCGTGACGCCCCACGGCCGGGTCCTCGAGGGCCCGACGACGTCGTTCTTCTACGTGCTCGACGGCGCGCTGCACACGCCGCCGCTCGACGACCACATTCTCGACTCGATCACGCGTCGCCACGTGCTGGCCGCCTCCGACGCGACCGAGCGCATCACCACCATGGACGACCTGCCGCGCCTCGAGGAGGCGTTTATGGCCTCGACGCTGCGCGAGGTCCACCCGGTGCACGCGATCGACGGCCGGCCGCTGCCCGCGGCGCCCGGACCGGTCGCCTCCCGCGTGGCGGCCGAGGTCCGCGGGCGCATCGAGGCGGCGCTCGACGCCGCGTGAAGGTCCTCACCGTCATCGGCAACCGGCCGCAGTTCGTCAAGGCCGCGGCGGTGTCCGGCCGGCTGCGCGAGCGCCACGAGGAGGTGCTCGTCCACACCGGCCAGCACTACGACGACGAGCTGTCGGCGATCTTCTTCTCCGAGCTCGGCGTCCCGCGTCCCGCGCACGAGCTCGCCCTGGGGACGGGGACGAACACCGAGCAGACGGCGCGGATGCTCGCCGCGCTCGCACCGCTGCTGACCGCCGAGGCCCCGGACGCGGTCCTCGTCTACGGCGACACGAACTCGACGCTGGCCGGCGGCCTGGCCGCCGCGCAGGCCGGGATTCCGGTGGCCCACGTGGAGGCGGGGATGCGCTCGTTCGACCGCCGGATGCCGGAGGAGCTCAACCGCGTCCTGACCGATCACCTCGCCGACCTGCTGCTCTGCTCCTCGCAGGGCCCGGCCGACCACCTCGCCGCCGAGCGCGTGGCGGGACGTGTCGAGGTCGTCGGCGACGTCATGGTCGACGTCGCGCTGCTCTTCCAGCCGCGGGCCCGGGCGGACGACGGCCCGCTGCGCGCCGCGGAGGTCGAGCCGGGCGGCTACGTCGTGGCGACGGCCCACCGGGCGGGCAACGTCGACGACCCGGCGCGCCTGGCCCGGCTCGTCGACCTGCTGCTCGCCGTCCCCGTCCCGGTCGTGCTGCCGGTCCACCCGCGGACGGCGGCGCGCCTGGCGGCGGCGGGCCTGCTCGAGCGCCTCGAAGCGGCGTCCCACGTCCGGCTGACGCCCCCGCTCGGGTACCTGGCCTTCACCTCGCTGCTGACCCACGCGCGGGCGGTGCTCACCGACTCGGGCGGCGTGCAGAAGGAGGCCTACCTCGCCGGGATCCCGTGCGTGACGCTGCGCGACACGACGGAGTGGGTCGAGACGGTGGCGGCGGGGTGGAACGTGCTCGTGGACCTGGACGCCGACGCCGCCGTCGCGGCGCTCGAGCGCACGCCGCCGGCCGAGCGGCCGGAGCTCTACGGCGACGGGCGGGCCGGGCAGCGGGTCGTCGACGCCCTCACGGGCGCCCGATCCGCCTGACCTCGACGCCGGGGAACCGCGCGGGGTCCAGGATGCCCCGCCCGTCCACCACGGCACGCACGCCCGGCAGCTCGCCGGCGCCCAGACGCGCGTACTCGGCGTGGTCGGCCTGCAGGACGGCGAGGTCGACGTCCTCGCCGCGCCACGGGGCGAAGCCGAGCGCCTCGAGCTCGTCCCCCGAGTAGAGCGGGTCGGTGGCCACCGGCACCGCGCCGCGCCGCTGCAGCTCGTCGCGCAGGCCGAAGGCGCCCGAGAAGGCGGTCTCCTTGACGCCGCCGCGGTAGGCCACGCCGAGGATGAGGACGCGCGCGCCGGCGACATCTCCGAGGAGGTCGACCGCGTAGGCGGGCATCGCCTCGTTGACCGTCCGCGCCGCCGCGGGCAGCCGGGCGCCGGGGTCGCCCGCGAGATAGAAGCGCGGGTAGACGGGGATGCAGTGCCCGCCGACGGCGACGCCGGGCCGGTGCACGTGGGAGAAGGGCTGGGAGTTCGCGGCGTCGATGACGGGCCCGATGTCCACCCCGAGGGCGTCGGCGTGGCGCGCGAACTCGTTGGCCAGGGCGATGTTCACGTCGCGGTAGGTCGTCTCGACCAGCTTCGTGACCTCCGCCGCCTCCGCGGAGCCCATGCCGACGACCTCGGCGTCGAGGAACGCCTCGTAGGCGGCGACGCCCCGCGCCTCGCCCTCGCTCGTCAGCCCGCCGACGAGCTTGGGGTAGGTGGCGAGGTCGGCGAACACCCGCCCGGAGAAGACGCGCTCGGGGCTGAACACGACCGCGACGTCCGCGTCCGTGGCGCGGCGGCTCCGGGCGGCCAGGGCCGGGGCGATCCGGCCGCGCGTCGTCCCTACGGGGACCGTCGTCTCGATGCTGACGACGACTGGCGTCGTCCCACCGGCAAGGCCGCGGCCGATGTCGTCGACGACGGCGTCGAGGATGCGCCAGTCGGGCCGGGCCGCCGCGTCGACGATCAGCGGCGGCACGGCGATCACGAGCTCCGCGCCGCCGGCGACGGCGGCCGCCGTGTCCCGCGTGGCGCGCAGGCGCCCGGCGGGCACGACCTCGGCCAGCAGCTCGTCGAGCCCCGCCTCGCCCGGGAACGGCGCGCGCCCGGCGTTCACCGTGTCCACGACGCGCGGGTCGATGTCGCAGCCCACGACGTCGTGGCCCTTGCGGGCGAGCTGCGCGGCGATCGGCAGCCCGATCTTGCCCAGGGCGACGACGACCGCGCGCACTCAGAGCTCCACGGTCCGCCCCGAGGCCGCGCTCTCGAGCACGGCCTCGGCGCACTCGACGGTCTGCAGGCCCTCGGCCAGCGTCACCACGGCCGCGTCGGGCACGCCCTCCAGCAGGTCGCAGAAGGCCTCGAGCTCGACGAGCAGCGGCTCGCGGCGGGCCAGCGCGTAGCGCGTCATGTCCCCCTCGCTGACGCCTCGCGCCTGCTCGGAGGGCGCCCACTCGGACCGCAGCTCGCCGTTGGCGAAGAAGGTCAGGTCAGCGGTCAGCGTGTCGGCGACCAGCATCCCGCGCTCCCCGAGGACCCGCGTCCGGCGCACCTTGGTCGGGGTCAGCCAGTCCACCACGGCGTTGAACGCGACGCCCTCGCGCAGCGCGCCCGTGACGAGGACGAGGTCCTCGTGCGCCCGGCCCATCCGGTGCTGGGTCTGCGCGGCGACCCGCGCGACGGGGCTCCCGCCGAGCCAGCGGACGAGGTCGAGGTCGTGCGTGGCCAGGTCCTTGACCACGCCGACGTCGCGGACCCGGTCGGGGAACGGGCCCAGGCGCTCGGTCGCGATGAGGAACGGCCGGCCCAGCTGGCCGGCGGCGAGCCGGCGGCGCAGCTCGAGCAGTGCCGGGTTGAAGCGCTCGACGTGGCCTACCGCGCCGTGGACGCCCGCTGCCTCGACGGCCGCGATGAGCTCGTGGGCTTCGGTCGCCGTGGCGGCCAAGGGCTTCTCGACGAGGACGTGGACGCCCGCGCCCGTGAGCTCGAGGACGGCGTGCAGGTGCTCCTCGGTCGGCACGGCGACGATGGCGAAGTCGATCGGCCGCGCGGCCAGCAGCTCGTCGAGCGACCCGAAGATGAGGCCAGGGTCGCGGACGACGCCGAAACGGTCGCCGCCGGGGTCGACGGCGCCCGCGAACGCCACCCGTGGGGAGGCCTGCAGGAGCCGCGCGTGATGACGACCGATCATGCCCAGGCCGAGCACCGCGCCGCGCAGCGCGGGATGTCGGTCCTGGGCGCACACAGCGCCGACTAGGGTACCCGCCATGCCCGATGCGCCCGGTCTCGTGCTCAGTCCCTCGGCGACGGTCGGCCGTGACGTCGTCTTCGGCGCCCATGTGGTCGTCCACCCCGGCGTGGTCATCGGCGACGGGGTCGTCATCCAGGACGGCGCCATCCTCGGCAAGCAGCCCACGTTCGGGCCGCGCTCGTCCAACGCCGGCTCCCCGCCGCCGCCCGCGCTGGTGATCGAGGACGGCGCCCAGATCGGCGCCCAGGCGATCGTGTTCGCCGGCGCGCACATCGGGACCGGAGCGATCGTCGGCGACCAGGCCTACGTGCGCGAGCGCTCGCGCGTCGGCGCGGGCTCGGTGGTGGGCCGCGCCACGGCGGTCGACAACGACGTCATCATCGGGACGGGGGTGCGGCTGCAGTCCAACGTCTACGTCACGGCGTTCAGCCTCCTGGAGGACGACGTCTTCGTGGGACCCTGCGCCATGACGACCAACGACGACACGATGGGCCGGCTGCGCCCCGGCGAGGCGATGCGCGGGGCGACCCTGCGGCGTGCCTGCCGCGTGGGCGGTGGGGCCGTCCTCGTCCCCGGGGTCGAGGTGGGGGAGGAGGCGTTCGTGGCCGCCGGGGCCGTCGTCACCAACGATGTCGCGCCGCGTGCCCTGGTCATGGGGGTCCCGGCCCGCGCCGTGCGGCGCGTGGCGGACGACGACCTCATGGAGCGGTGGACCTGATCCGCCCTCCGGTCACGGTCGCGGTCGCCGGGCGCCTGCGCCTGGTCCGCCGGCCGGGGCGGCGCATCCCCGGCGCCGTCGAGCTCGCCGCCGCGCGCCGCCGCCGCGAGGCGGCCGAGCGGCGCACGCGGGCGCTGGCGGTCGTGGCGCTGGCCACCACGAGCGCGGTGGGGGCGGGCGAGGTGGCGCGGGTGTGGCGCCGCGGCTCCGCGCCGTCGCCGATCCTCGCCGAGGCCGTCCTGCCTGCAGCCGCCGAGGCCGTCACGGAGACCGTGCACGTCGCGGTGACGGGCTACCGCGAGGGCACCGAGCGCGAGAACGCGGTCCTGAACCTCCTCGGCTCGTTCACGGTCACGTTCGCGCTGGCCCGGCTCTCGACGCACGTCATCCGCCGCCGCGGGCGCTTCGGTCCGTTTCGCGACGTCCGCTACGGCGGGCACCACGTCCACCACTTCGTCCCCGGCATCGCCATCGCGTTCCTCGCCGGGGGCGCCGGGCTCGTCGTGCGCGACAAGCGGATCGGCCGGTGGCTCGCGCTGCCCTTCGGCACCGGCGTCGCGCTGACCCTCGACGAGTCGGCGCTGCTGCTCAAGCTCGACGACGTCTACTGGACCGAGGAGGGGATCGTCAGCGTCCAGATCACCTTCGCCGCCCTGGCGATGCTGTCGGCGCTGGCACTGGTGCTCCGCACGCTGCGCCGCGGTGAGCGCACCGTCCTGCCGGAGGGCGAGCACCGCTTCCACTGGGCCGACGGACGGGCGCCCGGCCTCTGGACCGGGCCGCGCGCCTAGCCCGGCCGCTTCAGGCCTCGGCGGGCTCCGCGGCGCCGATCGAGGCGCGGCCGGCCTCGGTCCACAGCGTCTGCTCCCGGCCGGGCCCGACGCCGACCAGGACGATCGGGACGCCTGTCTGCTCCGTGATCCAGTCGAGGTACTCGCGGGCGGCCTGCGGCAGGTCCGACATGGTGCGGCACTCGCTGATGTCCTCGGTCCAGCCGGGCAGCTCCTCGTACTCGGCGGTCGCGTGGTGCAGCACGGACTGGTGGTAGGGGAACGTGTCGAAGCTCGCGTCGTCCTGCCCGCGATAGCGGGTGCACACCTTGATGCGGTCGAAGCCGGACAGGACGTCGAGCTTGGTGATGCTCAGCGCCGTCAGCGAGTTGATCCGCGCGGCGTAGCGCAGGGCGACCACGTCGATCCAGCCCGTCCGGCGCGGGCGGCCCGTCGTCGTGCCGAACTCGCCGCCGCGCTCGCGGATGAGCTCGCCCGTGGCGTCGTGCAGCTCGCTCGGGAACGGGCCGGCACCGACCCGAGTCGAGTACGCCTTCGCCACGCCCCAGACCTCGTCGATGTCCTTGGGCCCGACGCCCGAGCCCGTGCATGCCGCCGCGGCGACGGGGTTCGACGAGGTCACGAACGGATAGGTGCCGTGGTCGATGTCGAGCAGCGCCCCCTGGGCGCCCTCGAAGATCACGAGCCTGTCGTCGTCGAGGGCGCGCCACGCGAGGGCGGCGGTGTCGGCGATGTGCTGCTCGAGGCGGTGCCCGTAGGTGAGCAGGTCCTCGGTCATCCGCTGCAGGTCGAGCTGCGGGCCGAAGTCGGGGTCGCGCTCGTACGGGCGCAGCAGGGCCTTCTTCGGCTCCAGCGCGCTCAGGATCTTCTTCTTCAGGATCTTCTCGTCGAGCATGTCCTGGACGCGGATGCCCAGGCGCGAGGCCTTGTCGGCGTACGCAGGCCCGATGCCGCGCTTCGTCGTCCCGATCTCGAGCTTGCCGAGGCGCGCCTCGCCCGAGTGGTCGAGGATGATGTGGTACGGCATGATCACGTGCGCATTCGCGCTGATCTTCAGGCCGGAGACGTCGATGCCGCGGGCGCGGAGCCCGTCGAGCTCGGTCAGCAGCACCTTCGGGTCGACGACCACGCCGTTGCCGATGACGCAGGTCTTGCCCGGGTAGAGGATGCCGCTGGGGATGAGGTGGAACTTCCACGTCTCACCGTTGCGGACGATCGTGTGCCCCGCGTTGTTGCCGCCCTGGAAGCGGATGACCATGTCGGCGCGCTCGGCGAGGAGGTCGACGACCTTCCCCTTCCCCTCGTCGCCCCACTGGGCACCGACGATGACGATGCTCGGCATGGCTTCGAGTGTAGGGAGGCCCGTCGGATCAGGCCGATTGGCGGCGCGCATCGGCGCCCCACAGCGGCAGCACCTCGCACATCTCCTCGAGCCGGGAGACCGTCCGCTCGGTGATCTGCTCGGCGAGCGCGTCCCGCTCGAGGTTCGTCGTGATCAGCACCGACCGCTCCTCCTCGTAGCGGGCGTTGATGATCGCGTAGAGCTGCTCGAGCACCCACTCGCTGGTCTTCTCCGCGCCCACGTCGTCGATGTGGAGCAGGTCGACCTCCGCGAGGCGGTCGAGCAGGACGGTGTAGGTGCGGTCGTTGTCGTCGTCGAACGTGGTGCGGATCTCGGCCAGCAGCCGGGGCAGCGAGTAGATCGCCACGGACCGCCCGGCATCCAGCGCCGCCTTGGACACGAGCATGGCCAGCGTCGTCTTGCCGGTCCCGACGCTGCCGTAGAGCCACAGGCCGCGGCCCCGGTCCAGGTTGCCGTCGACGTCGCGGACGAAGGCCTTGACCGCGCGCACCTGCGGTGCCGCGACATCGGCGATCGCGGTCACCGGGGGGCGGTCGAAGGAGACGCCGCGGTACTTGCGGGGGATGACACCGGACAGCGAGGCGGTCCGGCCGCGCGCGACGCGCTGGGGGCGGCACCGGCAAGGCGTCGCCACGCGCGTGGCCTCGTCGACGACGAACGAGCTGCCGTCGCAGAGATCGAAGGGGCAGGGCTCCATCGCTAGTAGGCCGCCTCGCGCGCCTTGGTCAGGAAGCGCGGGTACTCGCCTTGGAACATCATCTCGACGGTCCCGAGCGAGCCGTTGCGGTGCTTGGCGATGATGAGCTCCGCCTCGCCGAGGGCGTCCGTGGTCTCGCGGTTGTAGTACTCGTCGCGGTAGATGAACATGACGAGGTCCGCGTCCTGCTCGATCTGGCCCGACTCGCGCAGGTCGCTCAGCAGGGGGCGCTTGTCGTTGCGGGACTCCACGCCACGCGAGAGCTGCGACAGCGCGACGACGGGGACCTCGAGCTCGCGGGCGAGGATCTTCAGCCCACGGCTCATCTGGCCGACCTGCTCGACGCGGTTGTCGGTGCGGCCGTCCGGGCGCAGGAGCTGCAGGTAGTCCACGATGATCATGCCGAGCGGCTGCTGTTGGTGGAGCCGGCGCGCCTTGGCGCGGATCTCGAGCATGGAGATGTCGGAGGAGTCGTCGATGAACAGCGGCGCCTGGTCGAAGCGCGCCGCGCACTCCAGCACGCGCTTCCACTTCCGCTCGTCCTTCAGGCGCCCCTTGCGGAGGTCGTCGCCCTTGATCGACGCCTGGGAGGCCACGAAGCGCTGCGCGAGCTCCGACTCGCTCATCTCCAGGCTGAACAGCGCCACGGCCTTGCGGCGGTCGGTGTCGGGGTGCAGCGCGACGTTCTCCGCGAAGTTCGTGACCAGGGCCGACTTGCCCATCGAGGGGCGGGCGGCGACGATGATGAGGTTGCCGGGCTGGAAGCCGCCGGTGATCTCGTCCAGGTCGGCGAAGCCCGATGGCGTGCCCGTCATCGACACGCCCTCGGTCGAGAGGACGTGCCAGCGGCGGACCTCGTCGTCGAGGACGTTGCGGACCTCGCGGAAGTCCTTGGTCGCGTCGTCGTGGGCGACCTCGAGGATCGCGCGCTCGGCCTGCTCGACGATGTCGCGGGGCTCGAGGTCGTGCGAGTGGACGCTCGCCTGGATCTCGTAGGTCGTGGTCAGGACCCGCCGCAGGAGCGAGCGCTCCTTGACGATCTTGGCGTAGGCCCGGATCGCGCCCACCGACGGCGTGAACGACGTGAGCACGTCGATCTCGCCCTGACCGCCGGCCTCCTCGAGCCTGCCGCGCGCACGGAGGTGCTCCGTGACGGTGAGGACGTCGATCGGCTCGTTGTCGCGCCACAGGTCCAGCATCGACTCGAAGATGAGCTGGTGGCGCTCGCGGTAGAAGTCCTGCGGCTGCAGGTTGTCCGAGACCACGTACTGGTACATGGGCTTGTCGGACAGCAGCACGGCGCCGAGGACGGACTGCTCGGCCTCGATGGAGTGCGGCGGCGCGATGCCCTGCACGACGTTGCGGGGGACGTCGGCGTCGGTGAAGGGGAAGGCGGACACGGGAGGCGCGACGCTAGCAACGGCCGCCGACCCCACGCGCGAGCCATGCCGCAAGGAGCGCAGTTCTTCACACGGGCGTGGCGAACGGGTCCTGCGGGGCGGCGGTTCGAGGCCGCCCCGGAACGACGACGGGCCCCTCGCGGGGCCCCTCGTATGACGTGGTGCTGCGCTCGCGCGCGGCGGGCTACTTGACCTCGGTCACCATCGTCTTGACCGACGCCGTGACGCCGCCGGCGACCTCGACGCTGACGATGTAGGTGCCGACGTTCTTGATCGGCTCCTCGAGGTGCACGTGGCGCTTGTCGATGCGGATGCCGCGTGCTTCCTGGATGGCGTCGGCGATGTCCTGCGTCGTGACCGAGCCGAACAGGCGCCCGTCGTCGCCGGCCTTCTCGGACAGCGTGAGCACGGTCTTGTTGAGCAGGTCGGCGTACTCGTGGGCCCGCTCGACCGCGTCGCGGGCGGCCCGCTCCTCGCTCTCGACCCGCTTGCGGGCGGCCTCGACGGCGCCCTTCGTCGCCGGGGCGGCGAGGTTGCGCGGGATGAGGAAGTTGCGCAGGTAGCCCTTCGAGACGTCGACGACGGTGCCCTTCTCGCCGAGCTGCTCCACGTCCTTGAGGAGGATCGCCTCCGGCATGGCTAGCGATCCTCGCGGTCGCGCCCGCGCCCGCGGGGCCCGCCCTCGCGGTCGTCGCGACCGGAGTCGTTCACGTAGGGCAGCAGCGCCAGCTCACGCGCGCGCTTGACCGCCGTCGCGACCTGGCTCTGGTGGCGCCGGCAGGCGCCGGTGATCCGGCGCGAGCGGATCTTGCCGCGCTCGGAGATGTACTTGCTGAGCGTGTCGACGTCCTTGTAGTCGACCTGCTCGATCTTGTCCTTGCAGAACAGGCACGGCTTGCGACGGCCGCTGCCGATCCCGCCCTTCTTGTCGCGGCGGCGGGTGGTCTTGCCGCTGTTGCGCTGCTTGGCCACTTGGTGAAGTCCTCGATGGGTCCTTGAACGGTCGGGCGCGCGCCGTGGGCGCGCGCGAACCCCCATTGTGACAGGTCCGAATCAACCGAGACCGCGCGGTAGCAGGCGCACCGGACGACCGGTAGCGAGTACGGATCCGTACCCGATGGCGGGTACAACGGGGCTACTCCTCGGTGGGAGGCTCGATCTGTCGGCGGTCGGCGAGGGGCGAGAACCGGCGTAGCCACTCGTCGAACAGCGGATCGACGATGTACCACGGGCCGTTTCCGTCTCGCCGGTCGACGAGGCCGCGGCCCCGGAGGCGTTCGAGGGCCGGCGGGACCTTGGAGTGGCTGGAGAAGCCATACCTGGCGGCGAGGGCGCGGCCGGTGACGCTCGCTCCGCCCTGATCTGCCAGCAGTTGAAGCGCACGGACCTCGTTGACCTCGCCGTCGTCGCCGTTGGCGAGGATGTTGATCGCCGCCGCGTACTCCGACCGCTCGACGGTCTGAACGAGCCGCTCATGGCAGTCGACGACCCGCTGGGCATCGACCTTCCGCCCCGGCGGCGTGGCCTGCCAGCACTCCCAGGCGAGCTGCTGCGTGCTGCGGGGATGCGAGCGTGTCGCGTCGAGGAGGTACTGGAGCGCCTCGTCATCGGCGGGCTTGCCGGTGGCCTCGAACTGGAAGTCGAGGTACTCAAGGAAGTCTGTCCGGTCGATCACCGGCAGCTGGCGGTGGGCGGCCTCGCCGAACAGAGGTTGCTCGGAGTCCTCGAGCATCATCTTCAGCGCGTTGCGGATGGACCCGGTGAAGACCAGCGAGATGTGCCCGGCCCCCGTGCTCATGAGCGCCGACCGGATCGCGTCAAGCGGCGCGCCAGGGCAGTGACGTAGGCGCTGGAACTCGTCGAAGACGACGACGAGGTGGTCGGAGAGGCGACGGAGGGAGCTGAGCTGCGCGTGCAGCAGCTCGGTCTGGTCGCCCTCGGTCTTCGGGCCGCCTGTTCTGATCGAGCCGCGGATGACCTTGATGTCGAAGCCGAGCTCCTTCTCCAGCGTGGTGAGCTGCCGGGCGGCAGCTCGGCGGACCCGCTTGCTCTCGTGTCCGAGAAGGGCGTCGTGGACAGCGCCGATGAACCCCGGAGTGCTGACGACGCGCTGCAGGTTGACGTAGAGGATGTCGAACGGAGGCGCGTCGACTCCATGGGCTTTGCGGAGCTCGAGCTTGAGCTGGTTGATGAACGTCGTCTTGCCCGTGTCCCGAGCGCCGAAGATCGCGACGTTCGTCTGCCCCTTGAGCATGAGCGCGATCTCGTGGGCGAACGGCTCCATGCCGACGATCTTCGACGGGTCGTCGATCGGGCGGTCCCAGACGAACGGGTTGAGAGCCACGTCGGCGGTCACGCAGCAAGTGTACCCGCTGCCGAGTACCGGCGTGTACTCACCAGCGAGTACACCAGGGCCGGCCGACCGAGCCGCAAGTTCTGCGGCACGCCGCGGACCGCCCGGCACCTGACGACCCGCGACACAGGGGCATCGCCGACCCCGTCGAGCGCCGGTGGGACGCTCGACAAGGGGCCTTTCCGGCGGTTCCGGGGCCTACAAGGCGCCCGGGTCCCGGGGACCTAGAAGGGGATGTCGTCGTCGCCCGTGGGCGCCGACGAGGTCTGGCTGCCGCCGCCCACCGGGGCGGGGGCGAAGTCGCCCGTGTCCACCGGGATGTCGGAGCGGCCCGAGAAGCCGTTGCCGCCCCCGTTGCCGCCGCCCGTCTCGTCCCGCGGGCTCGAGAGGAACTGCACCGAGTCGGCGATGATGTCCACGGCCTGCCGCTTGCCGCCGTCCTGGCTCTCCCACTCGCGCCACTCCAGGCGCCCGTCGACCGCGACGGGCCGGCCCTTGGCGAGGTAGCGCGCGCAGTTCTCGCCCTGGGCGCCCCACACGGTGACGTCGAAGTAGTTGGGCTTGTCGACCCAGTCGCCGCTCGCGCCGTCCTTGCGACGGGTGTTGCAGGCGATGCGCAGCTTGCAGACGGACATCCCGCTGGGCAGCGAGCGCAGCTCGGGGTCCGAGGTGAGGTTCCCGGTGAGAACCACCCGATTGATGTTCGTGGCAGCCATGGGGCTGGTCGCTCCTTTCAGGGGCGAAGTGCTGATCGGAAGGTCTGACGGCCAGTCTAGGGCGGGGCCCGGAGGCATCCGCCCCGGCCAGCCCGCAAACTCCGGAGGTTTGTTCCTCCCGCGGCGCAGAGGCGGCGGCGCCCGTGACGGGTCGGCCCCGCCGAGACGGCGGGAAGGCGTCGTCGCGCGGCGCGCGGCCGCGGAGCTACGCCGCGGCGGGCGCGGGAGCCGGCTCTTCGGTGCCCACCGACGGGCGGGCCGGCGGCGGCGGGGTGCCCGGAGCGAGCTTGATGATGCGGAAGCGCATCACGCCGTCCGTGATCCGCAACGTGCGGTGGAGCTGCGCGAGGAGCTCGGACGTGGCGTGGAACTGCAGGAGGTGGTAGTCCGCCTCGGTCTTCTTGTGCAGCTCGTACGCCGTCGCGCGCTGGCCCCAGTCGTGCTTGGAGACCACCTCGCCGCCGCGGCCGATCGAGGCCTCGGTGTCGGCGAGGATCTTCGAGCGCTGGTCGGCCTCCACGGCGGGATCGAGCAGCAGCATCAGGTCATAGACGGGGCGGGGCTGGGCCATGAGCGCTGGGGACGGTAGCAAAGGGGGGCGAACCCGAGCCCGCCGGCGCCTGGGAGGGTCATGGACGCTCCGCTCCTGCGCCGCATCCGGTGGGGCAACGTCGCTCGCGTGGCCGGCCTGGCCCTGCTGGCAGTCCTCGTGGCGGTCTGGCCGCGGCTCCGGACGGAGCCGCCGGCTGTCCCCGCCGGCGCCCCGGTCCCCGTTGGCGTCGCATCAGCTCCGCGTCCGCAGGCGGCCCCGGCCCAGCGCCGGGACGGTGGCGCTGCGGCCCGGCCGCGTGCGGCCGCCGCCCGCCCGCCCGTCGCCCGGCCCGCGGCCCCGAGCGCGGCGCGGGGCGTGCGACGAGCGCGGCCAAGCGTCGCCCGGCGGAGCACGCCCCGCCGCTCGCACCTGTCACAGCGCTCACGCGCCCCGTCGGGCAGGGCCGCCGTGCCTGCGCCTGCGCCGCGGCCGCCGGCCCCGCGTGCGCCGGCCGCGCCCCGGCGTCCCGCGCCGCCGCCGCGTGCGCGGTCGTGGCCGTCGGATCCCGCCGTCGAGTTCGCTCCCGCCCGCCGTGAGTTCGGCTAGGGCGCGCGCCTCAGGCCCGGACGTTCGCCTTCTTGCGGATGTCGGCGAGCTGGTCGTCGATCCAGTCACCGGGGTCGCGCGCGGTGACGATCTCCTTCAGACCGCTCAGGCGCCGCTCGCGCTCCTCGGGCCGCATCGCGAGCGCCGCGTGGATCGCGTTGGCCGTCTCCTGGATGTCGAACGGGTTCACGCTGAGCGCGAACTCGCCGAGCTCCTCGTGCGCGCCCGTGTTCTCCGACAGGATCGACACCCCTGCGCGCTCGTTGACGAGCGGCCCCTCCTTCGCGACGAGGTTCATCCCGTCGAACATCGCGTTGACCAGGAGCACGTCGTAGTGCTTGTAGGAGGCCACGGCCTCCTCGAGGTCGTCGCGCAGCTTGAGCTGGATGGGCATCCAGTCCGGGGTGCCGTGGCGGTGGTTGACGACCGCGACGAGCGCCTCGATCTTCTCCAGGTACTCCGCGTACTCGGGCACGTCGGTCCGCGACGGCATGAGCTGCGCGATGAAGGTGACGCGCTCGCGGAAGTCGGGGTGCTGCTCCAGGAACAGGTCGAAGGCGCTGAACCCGCGCAGCACGTTCTTGGAGAGGTCCGCGCGGTCGACGCGCAGGATCAGGTGGTCGCGGCGCCGGCGCAGCAGCTCGCCCTCGAACTCCGCCACGCGGGCGGAGCGGGCGACCTCGCGGGTCGAGCGGGCGTCGATCGGCAAGGGATAGTTGCGGACCCAGACCTCGCGCTCCTCGAAGGCGACCGTCCCGCGCTCGAAGTCGACGTCGAGGCCGAGGAGGTCCCGGCAGCACTGCAGGAAGTTGCGCTTGTAGGAGCTCGTGTGGAACCCGATGATGTCGTTGGCCAGCAGCCCGTGGTAGAGCTCGTCGCGGATCCGGTTGGGGAGCACGCGCCACGAGTCGGCCTGCGACCACGGGATGTGGATGAAGTGGTGCAGGAAGGCGTCGGGCCGGGCGCGCCGCACGATCCCCGGCAGCGTGTAGAGGTGGTAGTCGTGGACCATCACGACGGGCTCGTCGATCCCGTCGATCTCCTCCACGACGGCCTGCGCGAGGTCGTCGTTGACCACCTGGTAGCCGTAGTCGAAGGCCTCCATCTCGCTGCGCCGCACGTCCGGGGCGTTCGACAGGTCCCAGAGGTAGTGCTGGATGAACCACAGCATCGGGTTGGAGACGATGTTGTAGAAGCGGTCGTAGGCCTCGGGATCGGAGGAGACGAAGCGGACCTCGTACTCGCCCCCGGCCGGGGAGCGCACGGTGATGGGCCGCCCGTCGGCCTCGCGGGCGCGGATCGCGTCCATGGGCGTCATCGCGGAGGCGATCCAGGTGACCTCGCGGTGGGAGGCCAGGCCGGTGAGGGCGGTGACCAGGCCGCCCGTGCCACGCTGGACGGACCCGTCCTCCTGGAACGTGACCGGGCCGCGGTTGGAGACCAGGACGAGGCGGGTGGAGTCGGAGGACACGGCTCGTGGGACCTTACCGGCCGCACCACACCCCCAAACGCGCGCGCCCGTCCGGGCGCTCGCCGCGCCTCAGCCCTGGCGCGGGACGCTCAGCGGGCGCTCGCCGAGCTTCACGCGGACCGTCCGCCGCTCCGAGCCACGGTAGATCACGAGCGTGACCGTGTCGCCGGGCTTGTGGGGCAGCAGCAGCTCGGACAGGTCGTCGTCCTTGCGGACCGGATGCCCGTCGAGGGCGACGACGATGTCGCCGCCCGTGGTCCAGCGCTCCTCCTGGAAGCGCTCGGTCCCCGAGCCCGCCTTGAGGCCCGCCTGCGCCGCGGGGCCGCCGGCGGTCACCTCCTGGAGCCAGACGCCGTCG
>JAXDGY010000291.1:0-8034 GCA_034664785.1 Solirubrobacteraceae bacterium | reverse complement strand
GGGGACGGCTGGGTGCTCGACGGGGCGAAGACCTTCATCACGAACGGGATCGGCGCTGACCTGGTGATCGTCGCCGCGCGGACCGGCGACGGACGGAAGGACGTCAGCCTCTTCGCCGTCGAGGGCGACGCCACCGGGTTCTCCCGCGGGCGCAAGCTCGACAAGATCGGCCAGCACGAGGCCGACACCGGCGAGCTGTTCTTCGACCGGGTCCGCATCCCTGCGGAGAACCTCCTCGGCGCGGTCGACAAGGGCTTCACCTACATGCTGGCTCGCCTGCCACAGGAGCGCCTCAGCGTCGCGGTGGCCAACGTCGCCCATGCCGCGGGCGTGCTCGCGGAGACCATCGCCTACGTCAAGGGCCGCCACGCCTTCGGGCAGTCGATCGGCTCCTTCCAGCACTCCCGCTTCCTCATTGCGGAGCTCGACACGGAGGTGGACGTCGCGCGGGCGTTCGTCGACCGGTGCGTCGAGGCCCACGTGGCCGGACGCCTCACGCCGGTGGACGCGGCCAAGGCGAAGTGGTGGAGCGCCGACGTGCAGAACCGCGTCATCGACTCGTGCCTGCAGCTGCACGGTGGGTACGGCTACATGGACGAGTACCGGGTCGCGCAGGCCTGGGTGGATGCCCGCGTGACCAAGATCTGGGCGGGCTCGAACGAGATCATGAAGGACGTCATCGGCCGCTCCCACGGCCTGGGCTGAGCGCCGTGAGGGTCGGGCTGTTCAGCCCCACGATGGGCGCGGGGGCCCATTTCCCGGTGGTCGCAGGCTGCGCCCGCGTCGCCGAGGAGCTGGGCTTCTCGACGATCTGGCAGGGCGAGCACGTCGTCCTCTTCGACGAGTACGCGCCGGCGTACCCGTTCACCGCCGACGGGGTCCCGCCGCTCCCCGGCCACGTGGCCTACCTCGACCCCATGATCTCCCTCGGCATGGCCGCCGCGGTGACGAGCACGATCCGGCTCGGGACCGCGACGCTCACCGTCGGCCAGCACAACCCGGTCCTCCTCGCCAAGCAGGCGGCGACGCTCGACGTCCTCAGCGAAGGGCGGTTCGTCCTCGGCGCCGGGCTGGGCTGGTCCGCGGAGGAGTACGCCGCGTGCGGCGTGCCCTTCGCCGGGCGCGGGGCCCGCACCGACGAGTACGTCGCTGCGATGCGCACGCTCTGGCACGACGACGTCGCGTCGCACGAGGGTGACCTCGTCCGCTTCGCGAAGGCCCGCTGCTACCCCAAGCCCCGCAACGCCACGGTCCCGGTCTACTTCGGCGGAGGCGGGGAGCGGATGTTCCGCCGCATCGCGGCCACCGGCGACGGCTGGCTCGGCTACGGGCAGACCCCCGAGCAGGCGGCGCGATCCGTCGCGGCGATCGCCCACCATGCCGCGGCCCACGGCCGCGACGTCGCCGACCTGGAGATCGTCATGGCACCGCCGTACGTCGACCTCGCGCTCGAGACGCCGGCGAGCATCCGAGCGAAGATCGAGCGCTACGCGCAGGCGGGCGTCGACGAGCTGGCGCTGCTCGCCCCTCCGGCCAGGGAGGAGCGAGCGGCCGCGCGGACGATCGCGCGGCTGGCGGACGCCTGGCTTGGGCCGGCGTCGGAGGTCGACGCCCGCAGCCTCACCGGTAGGTGAGCAGCGCGGGGTCCCCCGCGGCATCGAGGTGACCGTGCTCGTTGAAGGACACGAGCGTCATGCCGCTGCGCCCGACGGCGATCTTGGTGAGACCGGTGTTGATCGTCGTCCGGTTGAAGGCCACGACGGAGGACGGGGCGACGCCGAGCAGCGACATGCACACAACGCCCAGCACGCCGCCGGACGTGCACACGACCGCCGTCCCACCCGCAGGCAGGTCCGCCGCCGCGGACGCCAGCGCCGCGAGCACCCGTGTGCTGAACGCCGCGAACGTCTCCCTGGCCGGTCCGCTCCCACCGGCGGCGATCCACGCCAGCAGCGCGGCCTCGAGCAGCACCTGGAACTCGCGCGAGGACACCGCGGGCGCCGTCGCGCCGGGTCCCCGCTCCTCTCGGGCGGCCGACGTGGAGTGGTGCTCGAAGATGTCGCCGGTGTCGTACTCGTTCCAGCGGTCGTCGACTTCGACGTCGGCGCCCATCGGCGCAGCGATCGCCTCGGCCGTGTTCAGCTGACGCCGCAGGGATCCGCTGAGCACCTTCTCCACGCGCAGGTTGCGATCGTCCAGGGCAGCGGCGACGACGCCGGCCTGGGCGTGACCGAC
This sequence comes from Solirubrobacteraceae bacterium, assembly GCA_034664785.1. Taxonomy (GTDB): domain Bacteria; phylum Actinomycetota; class Thermoleophilia; order Solirubrobacterales; family Solirubrobacteraceae; genus Paraconexibacter. The sequence goes on along the minus strand of JAXDGY010000291.1, from coordinate 5,799 downwards.
GTCCGAGAGCACGTCGTAGCTCGCGCCCCCGAACGAGCCCTGCCCGTGGCGGACCAGGATCAGCGACGGCATCCTGGTCAGCCTTGCAGAAGCCCGCCGTCGAGCCCCAGACGGCCGCGGTCCAGCACCACGACGCCGTCCGCCGTCTCGGTCCGGAACCGCACGGCGTCGCCGCCCTCCCGCCAGACCTTGATCACGAGCTGCTCGCCTGGAGTGACCGGGGCGGTGAAGCGTCCCCGGATCGCGCGGAAGCGCTCCGGGACCCCGCCGCACAGCTCGTTGAACAGCACGCGGCCGGTGATCCCGTAGGTCGCCAGGCCGTGGAGGATCGGCCGTTCGAAGCCGCTCCGGACCGCGAAGCGGGGATCGGAGTGCAGCGGGTTGCGGTCGCCCGACAGCCGGTACAGGAGGGCCTGGTCGGGCCGCGTGCCCGCGCGGAACGTGGCATCGGGCGGGCCGACCGGCGGCTCGTCGCGCCGGGCGCCACGACGCGGCCCGCCGAAGCCGCCCGCGCCCCGGACGAACACGGCGCTGCGGGTGGTCAGCAGAAGCTCCTGCGTCTGTGCGTCGACGGCCACCGCCTCGGTGGCGACGAGCGCGCCCGAGCCCTTGTCGAGGACCTCCACGACCTGCGCGGTGACGTGCGCCGTGCCCTCGAGCGGCAGCGGGCGGTGCAGCGTCAGGGCCTGCTCGGCGTGCACCACCATCGCCTGGTCGGCGTCGGCCGTGCCCATCCCGATCGTGTCCTGGGTCACGAGCACGCCGAACGTCGGGAGGACGCGCAGGGCAGCGCCCGCCGAGTTCTCGGTCGTGAGCTCGAGCTCGGCGAACGGGTCGGCCTGCCCCGCGCCGACGCCCAGCGCGTAGAGCAGCACATCCCGGCTGTCCCACGCGTAGCGCGTCTCGGTGCGGCGGCCGACCAGCCCCTCCCCCGGGAACGACCCTGCCGGGACGCCGGCGATCAGGCCATCCCCACGGGCTCGCCCGCCGACGTGAGGAAGCCCCGGTATCCGTCGGCGGCGACCGCATCGCAGATCGCCCGGTAGGGCCCGAGCCCGCCGACGTAGGGCATGAAGACCCTGGGCTTCCCGGGGATGTTGACCCCCAGGTACCACGAGTTGCCGCGCGAGCGCAGGCTCGCGGCAGCCATCTCGGTGACGTGGCTCACCCACGCCTCCTGCGCGTCCACCGCAGGCTCGATGGCCACGAGGCCCGCGGCGTCCAAGTGCGCGATGCAGTCCGCGATCCAGTCGCCGTGCTGCTCGACGGCGAGCACCATGTTGGTGAAGACGCTCGGGCTGCCCGGCCCGGTGACGACGAACAGGTTGGGGAAGCCGGCGATCGCCAGGCCGAGATGCGTGCGCGGGCCCTCCGCCCATGCGTCGCGCAGCGAGACGCCGCCGCGCCCGTGGACGTCCAGCGCCAGCAGCGCCCCGGTCATGGCGTCGAAGCCGGTGGCGAAGGCCACGACGTCGAGGTCGTGGTGTTCGCCGTCGGCGGTCTCGATCCCGTGCGCGGTGAAGCGGCGGATCGACGCGCTGCGCACGTCGACGAGCCGGACGTCGTCGCGGTTGAACGTCTCGTAGTAGTCGGTGTCCACGCAGATCCGCTTGGCGCCGAGCGGATGGTCGCTCGGGCAGAGCCGGTCGGCGACCTGCGGGTCGCGGACCATCTCGCGGATCCGCTCGCGGACGAAGTCCGCGCCGAAGGCGTTGGCCTCCAGGCTCTGCAGCATGTCGGCGTACTGGCCGAGGACCGCGTGCGCGCCGCCTTCGCGCCACCCCGTGTCGAACGCCTTGCGGCGCTCCTCGTCGGACACCTCCAGCGCGCTGAGCGCGGGCGCCTCCACCGGGAGCCCCGTCATCGACCAGCGCGACGTCTCCCGGCGGTCGGCGTAGGTCGCCTTCACCGCCGCGATCTCGGCCTCGTCGAGCAGGCGGTTGCGGGCCGGCATGCTGTAGTTCGCCGTGCGCTGGAAGACCGTGACGTGCCGGGCCTGCTCGGCCAGGCGCGGCACGAGCTGGATCCCGGTCGAGCCGGTCCCGATGACGCCGGCGCGCATCCCCGTCACGTCGACGCCCTCCTCCGGCCAGCGCGCCGTGTGGACGATCCGACCCTGGAAGTCCTCGATCCCCTCGAAGCCGGGCAGGTTGACGGCCGACAGGTTGCCCATCGCCATGACGCAGTAGCGCGCGACCAGCGCGCGGCCGTCGGCCGTGCCCACGTGCCACCGGAACGTCGCGTCGTCGTAGCGAGCGGCGTCGACGCGCGTGTCGAAGTCGATGTCGCGCCGCAGGTCGAAGCGATCGGCGACGTGCTCGACATAGCGCAGGATCTCGGGCTGGGTCGCGAACCGCTCGGTCCAGGTCCATTCCTGCTGCAGCTCGTCGTCGAACGAGAAGCTGTAGTCCACGCTCTCGACGTCGCAGCGCGCCCCCGGGTAACGGTTCCAGTACCACGTCCCGCCGACCGTCGGCGCCTGCTCGAGCAGCCGGACCGTCAGCCCCATGGCTCGCAGGCGATACAGCGCGTACAGGCCGCCGAATCCAGCGCCCACCACGACGACGTCGTACTCCTCCGGCTTCATGCCACGACGTTGACGCGTCACGGTCGCGCCTCGCCGTCCCAATCTGGAACACCGAGCCGAGGCGTCATCCCGGCCTCCGACGCGCGCGCCGGCAGCCCGCGGAGCCGCGACCGGGCGCCACGAGGCAGGTGATCCGCGGCCCGCCCCGCAGGTCGTGCGGAGCGGCCGGGAGGCATTCCGCGCTAGGCCGTCGCGGGGCCGGCCTGCAGCTCCTGCAGGACGGTCGGCGCTGCGGCGTTGAGCACCTGCGGATCCACGACGACGTGCGTGTTGATCGTGTGCAGGTCGCGCAGCAGCCGGCTGATGGTGTGACCGTCACGGAAGCCCGTGGAGCCGCCGTTGTGGTAGGCGAAGTCGGCGCACCGCACGGCGACGTCGTGCACGACGCGGACCTGCTGCTTGATGTGGTGGGCCGTCTCGGGGGCCACCGGGCCGCCGCTCTCGGCGACCTCGGCGTCCGCGGCCGCCATGATGTGGTGGAAGCCCACGCGCGCCGACTTCAGCTCCGCGTCGAGCTTGACGAGGTCGTGCTGGAACCGAGGCTGGTCCGCGAGCGTCGGGAACTGGATGTCGATCCGCTTGCGCGTCGGCGCGAGCGTGGCGATCTCCTGGAGCGCCCGGTGGGCCATGCCCAGCGCGCACGGCGTGTGGCCCGCGGGCCCCAGGGCGTCGACGCCGATGCGCCAGTAGGTGGCGCCGCGCGGGAAGTCGTTCTTCCAGGGGTTCAGCGACAGGGTCCGATGGTCGGGGACGAACAGGTCCGGCCCGAGCTCGAAGTCGATGCTCGTCGTGGCCTCCATGCCGTTGACGTCCCAGTTGCCCTGCTCCTTGACCTCCTCGCGAGGCACGATGACCATGAGCATCTCGGGCAGGCCGTTGTCCGCGATGATCGGCTTGCCGTCGTCGCCGTGGACGATGCCGCCCGCCACGAAGTGGGTGCACATCGAGGACCCGGAGGCGAACCCGTGCTTGCCGGAGTGCAGGACGCCGCCCTCGACGCGGCGGGACTTGCCGCGCGGCGCGGGCATGCCGGCCACGCGCGAGACGCCGTTCCCGAAGAGCTCGGCGACGCCGTCGTCGGAGAGACCCGAGCTGAACAGCCCGCCGTGCGAGCTGAGCGCCATGACGCACCAGCCGGTGTGGGCGTCCACCCGCGTGATCTCCTCGAGGACCTCCAGCCACTCCAGGCCGGTCAGGCCGGAGCCGCCCATGTCGATCGGCACGCACATCCCGAGCAACCCGCTGTCGATGACGGCCTGCTGCGCGCGCACGGAGAGCACCCCTTCGCGGGCGGACGCTGCTGCATCCTCCTGCAGGACGGGCGCGATCTCCTGGATCTTGGCCAGGAGCGCTTCTTTCGGGGTGCTCAGGGTGATGGTGCTCACGACGGATTTCTCCTCTCAGGACGCCAGCGACAGTACGGGGAGCGGGGTCATCACCGCTGTCTCACTACGAGACACCGGGGCTGCAGCGTGCGGGCCTCATGCCGCGCTGTAGGCGCTCGCCAGCTCGCCGGCTCGCTCGATGCTCGCCAGGACCTCGGCCTCCGAACCCGGCGGCGCCTCGAAGAGGGCGAGATCGAAGCCGAGCTCGTCCGCCCGGCGCACGCAGGCCTCGTCCAGCGTCATGCCGCAGGCGACAAGCAGCAGGTCCCGCCCGGACTCCTCGCGGCGGCGCTTGAACTCCTCCACGCGGGGCGCCAGGGCCTCGATCTGGTCGATGCCGCCCTCCACGTCGGGCGCCCAGCCGTCGCCGTAGTCGAACACGCGCTCCAGCACGCGCGGGCCGCGGCCGCCGACGAGGATGGGCGGATGCGGCACCTGCACCGGCTTCGGCCACGACATCACGCCGCTGAACTTGACGAACTCGCCGTCGAAGTCGGCGATCTCGTTGGCCCAGATCTCCTTCATCGCGAGGATGTGCTCGCGCATGCGCCGGAAGCGGGTCTCGGGAGCGACGCCGTGGTTGCCGAGCTCCTGGTGGTTCCAACCGCCGCCGATCGCGAACTGCAGCCGGCCGCCCGAGAGGTGATCGATCGAGGCGACCTGCTTGGCCAGCCAGAGCGGCTCGCGCATCGGCACGAGGCAGATCCCGCTGCCGATCTTGATCGTGCTGGTCGCGGCGGCCATCGCGGTCAGCGCGACGATCTGGTCATAGAACCGCGCGTAGCAGTCGATGAACACCGGGAGCTGGTCCAGACCGTCGACGGTGTCGTTCTCGGTGGGGATGTGGCTGTGGTCGCCGGTCCAGATCATCTCCAGGCCCGCCGCCTCAGCGGCCCGGGCCGCCTGCACCGGCCCGATGCCGGTGTCCGTCACGAAAACGAAGACGCCGCACTTCATGAGCTCGCTCCTCGGCTGATGGACCCCGATGGTCCCGGGCCGGGGCGCCCCGCGCGCGTCTCAGCTTGAGACGTCGCAAGGCCGGCCGCGCGCCTAGCGTTGGACGACATGAGCCGCCACGCGACCGCGCCGGACGACGTCGTCGAGACGTTCGAGGCGGCGAGCCGGAACGAGCGGGCGGCGCTGCTCGTCCTCGAGCCGCTCGCGGCGTTCCTGCAGGCGCACGACCTCGGCGGCGGCGAGATCGAGGCCGTCCCGGTCGGCGACGGCCGCTCCAACGTGACCTACGTGCTGCGCACCGGCGGGCGCGAGATGGTGCTGCGCCGGCCGCCCCGCCCGCCGCTGCCGCCGAGCGCCCACGACGTCCTGCGGGAGGCACGGGTCATGGCCGCGCTCCAGGGCCGCGCCGCCGTCCCGCGGATCCTCGCGGTGTGCGACGACGAGACGGTGATCGGCGCGCCCTTCTATCTGATGGAGAAGGTCGAAGGCGTCGTGCTGCACGACCGCGTCCCGCCGGAGCTCGACACGCCCGAGTTCTGCCGGACCGTCGGGGACGAGCTGATCGACGCGCTCGTGGATCTCCACGCCGTGGACTGGCGCGCGTGCGGGCTGGAGGGCTTCGGCAAGCCCACCGGCTACCTCGACCGGCAGCTTCGGCGCTTCGGCGGGCTCTGGGACGTGAACAAGACGCGCGAGATGCCGCTGGTGCAGGAGGTGGGCGACTGGCTGGCGGCCAACAAACCTGAATCGCCCACCGCCACGATCGTGCACGGCGACTACCGGTTGGGCAACACGATGCTCGCCGCCGACGCGCCGGCGCGGCTGATCGCGATCTTCGACTGGGAGATGGCCACGATCGGCGACCCGCTG
>JAXDGY010000290.1:0-2741 GCA_034664785.1 Solirubrobacteraceae bacterium | reverse complement strand
GTCGCTGCGATCACCAGCGCGATGAGCACCAGCGCGGCGCCCAGCGCCGCGAGCCAGCGCCGGCGCACGACCAGATGCGCCCAGCCAGTCCACGAACGGCTGGCTTTGTCGTCGTCGCGAACGTGCGGCCAGTCCAGGCGCGGCCCCAGCTTGGCGAGCACGACCGGTAGCAGCGTCAGCGCCACGATCACGCTGATCAGCGGGATCAGCATGCCGCCGTAGCCGACCGAGCGCAGGAAGGGGAGCGGCAGCGCGACGAGCGCGAGCAGTCCGATCGCGACGGTCGTCCCGCTGAACACGACCGCCCGCCCGGCCGTCTGCATCGCGCGTTCGATCGCGGCCTCGCCGGAGAGGCCGTGCGCGCGCTCCTCGCGCCAGCGGACCACCACGAGCAGCGCGTAGTCGATCGACACGCCGAGTCCGATCAGCGCGATCAGGAACTGCACGATCGGCGAGATGTCCGTGACCGTCGTCAGGCCGAGCACCAGCAGGAACGAGGTCATGATCGCGGGGACCGCCATGAGCAGCGGCACGAAGGCCAGCAGCGAGCCGAACACGAAGCCGAGCACGATGAGCGCGCCCACGCCCCCGAGCAGCGCCTCGACCAGCACCCCGGGGCCGTTGGAGCCGCCGCTCTGCGCCGACAGCGCGTCGTAGCCGGACAGGTGGACGGGCGCGCCCGCCACGGTCGCGCCGCGCAGCGCCGCGCGGGCCTTCACCTCCGCCTTGGGGTTGTCGCCGAAGGGCTGGTCGGGATCCGCGGGCGGGTAGGCCACGGCGAACGCCGTCCTGCCGTCCTTCGAGATGAAGGCCGGATCGCGGGTGGAGCCGTAGCCCGCAACGCGGGAGCCGGGCAGCGCCCGCTGGAGCCGCTGCTCGAGGCCGGTGAGCTGCCGGGTCACGGCGGGGTCGGACGCGCGCTGACCCGCCGGCAGCGTGACCACCGGGACCAGCGGCGCGGCGTTGCCCCCTGTCCCGCGGTACTGCTGCGCGATGGCCTGGTTGGCCTCCCAGCCCTCGCGGCCGGGGACCGAGAACTTCTGCTTCATGGCGCTGGTGGCAGCGCCGGCGGTGGCGATCCCGGCGATCGTCACGACCACCCAGAAGAGCACGATGGCCCGGCGGTGGGAGAGGATCCAGCGCGTGAAGGTCTGCATAGAACTCGTTCGTATCACAAATGATCGGCAAAGCGTAGGGTAAAGCTGTCCAATGCTCGGTTCCGATCGACCCCCCGAGGCGCTCGCCCAGCACACCGGCTTCCTCATGAGCTGGTGCGCCCTCCGCTCCCGCCGGCGCTTCGCCGAGGCCCTGGCCGAGCACGGACTGCATCCGCGCGAGTTCGGTGTGCTCAGCGTCATCGCGGCGCACCCGGGCATCCCGCAGCAGGCGATCGGCGACGCGGCGGGCGTCGACGCGAGCACGATGGTCGCGACGCTCGACGCCCTCCAGGAGCGCGGGCTGGCCGAGCGCCACCCGCACCCCACCGACCGGCGCAAGCGCGCCGTCCGGCTGACCCCGCATGGGGAGGAGGTCCTGCGCGAGACGCGCGCGATGGCAACGGAGCTCGGCGACGAGGTCTTCGCTCCGCTCACCGCGGCCGAGCGGGAGGAGCTGCATCGCCTCCTGCGCAAGCTCGCCGGCCTCGAGACGTAGCCCGCCGGCGGCAGACCTCGACCTTGGACCAGTCCGGATCCTGGACCCTCGCGGGGCGCGCCGTCGTGCGACACGACGTAGCGTTCGCCGGATGCCGTCGCGCCATGCCCGGATCCCGTTGCTGGCGCTCGCCGCGGGACTCGTCGTCGGCGGCTTCGCGGCCACGGCGTCGCCCGCCGACGCCGTCACGCCGCCGGGCGGGATCGGTCACCAGGACCAGTCCTACGCGCCGCTCAGCGGCTCGATCACCGGGACCAAGCCGGAGAGCAAGCTGTGGTACGACCACGGCGCGTGGTGGGCCGTCATGGGGCATGGCTCCGAGCTCAGCATCTGGCGCCTCGACCGCGGGACGGAGACCTGGATCGACACGGGGACCATCGTCGAGGCACGCACCGCCGGCGACTACCGGGCCGACGCACTCGCGGAGGACGACGGGTCGGTGACGATCGCGACGCACCTGTTCATCAACGCCGGCCATGGCGTGATCCCGCCGCAGGCGAACCCCGCGACGGGCGCCCGCCTGACGCGGTACGCCTACGACGCGAGCACGGACGAGTACCTGCCGGCCCCGGGCTTCTCCCCCGCCGCGATCAACGACGTCAGGACCGAGACGCTGGTCGTCGACCGCGACTCGACCGGGGCGCTGTGGGCGACGTGGACGTACGGCCTGCAGGCATGGTTCTCGCACACCACGGCGGGCAACGACGCGGTCTGGAGCCAACCCCAGGTGGTGCCGGGCGCGGGCTCGCTGGACAGCGACGACGTCTCCTCGATCGTCCACTTCGACGTCGACCGGATCGGGATCATGGTGTCCAATCAGATGGACAAGAAGGTCCACTTCGCCATCCACGAGGACGGCGTCAGCGACCTGATCTGGTCCAGCGAGATCGTCCCCACGGGGGTGACCGCCGACGACCACATCAACCTCAAGGCCGACGGCGACGGTCGCGTGTTCGCCGCGGTGAAGACGAGCGAGAACGCCGGCTCACAGCCCCTGGTGCTGCTCGCGGTTCGCTCCGAGGCCGGCACGTGGACCACCGACGTCTTCGGCACGTTCAGCGACTCGCACACCCGCCCCATCGTGCTGC
>JAXDGY010000289.1:0-2719 GCA_034664785.1 Solirubrobacteraceae bacterium | reverse complement strand
AGGACGCGGTCCGCGACCTCGACGAGCTCCTCGAGCTCAGAGGAGACGACGATGATCGACAGCCCCTCCGCGGCGAGCCGCTCGACCACGGACAGCATCTCGGCCTTCGCGCCGACGTCGATCCCGCTCGTGAACTCGTCCATCAGGAGCACGTCGGGCCGCCGGTGCAGCCACTTGCCGACGACGAGCTTCTGCTGGTTGCCGCCCGAGAAGGCGCCCGCGGGCTCGCCGAGCCGGCTCGCGTCGAAGGCGAGGGGGCCCATGATCTCGGCGGCGCGCCGGAGGCGCGCGCGCCGGCGCAGCACGGGCCCGGACGCGACCGCCGGCATGTCGGTCAGCGCGACGTTCGCCGCGGCGCTCAGGGAGAGGACCAGCCCCTGCGACTTGCGCTCCTCCGGAGCCAAGGCGATCCCCAGAGCGAGCGCCCTCCGAACCGTTCGCGGCCACGGCCGTCGTCTCCCCCGGACGTAGAGACGACCGTCCGCGCCCGCGTCTGCACCCGCGAGCGCGCTCAGGAGCTCGGTGCGACCCGAGCCGACGAGCCCGCCGAGGCCGAGGATCTCTCCGCGGCGGAGCGCGAACGAGATGTCCTCGAGGACGCCTGGGACGCTGAGTCCCTCGACCCGGAGCACCTCCTCCTCCGCGATCGTCCGCCGCCGCGAGGGCGGCTTGAGGAGGGCGTGTCCGAGCATGGCCGTGACGAGGCTCTCCTTCGTCCAGCGCTCCACCGGCTCTGTCGCGACAAGCTCGCCGTTGCGCATCACCGAGACCCGGTCGGAGAGCGCGAGCACCTCGTCGAGGTGGTGCGAGACGTAGACGATCGCGACCCCCTCCGCGCGCAGCCCGCGGATCGTCTCGTAGAGGCGTCCGCGCTCGGCGGGGCCGAGCGAGGCCGTGGGCTCGTCCATGATCAGGACGCGGTGGTCGGCGGCGAGCGCCCGCATGATCTCGACCATCTGCTGCTGCGCCACCGAGAGCGACGCGGCCCGCACGCCCGGGTCGATCGTGAGTCCGAGCCGCGCGGTCAGCCGCCGGAATGCCCGATCCGTCGCGGAGCGGGAGACGAACGGCCCGCGCCGCTGCGGCCGGCCGAGGAAGACGTTGGCGGCAGCCGACATCTCCGGCACGATCGTGAGCTCCTGGTGGATCGCGGCGATACCGGCCCGCCGCCGCGCCCTCGGGTCGCCGTGCCGGATCTCGTGCCCGAACGCCTCGACCAGCCCCGCATCCGGGTCGCAGGCCCCCATGATGATCTTGACCAGCGTCGACTTGCCGGCGCCGTTCTCGCCGACGAGGCCGTGCACCTCCCCTGCGCGCAGGTCGAAGTGGACGTCGTGCAGGGCGCGGACCCCGGGAAAGGACTTGTCGATGGCCTGCGCGCGGAGGGCTCGCGTTCTCGCCTCCTGCACGTCGGCGGCCCGCCCGCGCCTAGTACTTCGGCCGGAACCTGCCGGCGTTGTGCTTGGTGACGTAGAGCGAGCCCAGGTCGGTGACCGCGGGCATGTCGGCCTCGTTCACGTAACCGTTCACCGGCTTGCCATCGAGCGCCATGATCAGCGCGACCGCGGCGTAGTAGGACTCCTCGAACGGCAGGAAGATCGTCGTCTCGTTCCACGCGCCCTGCTTGACCCGCTGCACGCCGACCTTCGTCGCGCCGGTCGAGTAGATCCGGACGTCCTGGCCAGGTTTCTTGCCCGCCGCGACGATCGCCTGCTCGGCGCCACGCGTCATGTCGTCCCAGGGGGAGATGACGACGTCGAGGTCGGGGTGGGCGCGCAGCGTGTCGGCGATCACCTGCAGGGCGACACGCGGGTCGAAGTTCCCGGGCTGGTCACTGACCACCTGCACGTTCGGGAACTTCGCCTTGCCCTGCTCGATCGCGCGCTCCCACACGGTGAACAGGTCCGAGCCGGTGAAGCCTCCGATCGCCGCCACCTTGCACTTGCTCGTGCAGCTGCGGAAGGCGTTGTCGACGTGCGCGTTGAAGAACGACTGCCGGACCATCGTCACCGTCGCGGCCACGCCAGGCGTGTAATCGGCGTCCTTGCACATCGGGACGTCGAGCGTGACGACCGGCTTGCCGGTCGGCTTCAGGAAGCTCTTCCACATGGTGCAACCGGGCGCGGCGGCCGTCGGCGCGAACACGTAGCCGTCGAAGCCCTGCGCGACCGCGTCCTGCACCTGCCGCAACTGCGTCTGCGGCGTGAAGTTGGCATCGAAGGTCTTGAACTGGAAGCCGTACTTCCTCGCCGCCGCTTGGATGCCCTTGAGCCGCGCCTCGCAGTACGGGTTGCTGATGCACTCCGCGAGGTAGGCGATGCGGTACGTCTTCGCCGGCTTCGCCCCCGTCTTGTCGTACGCGAGCACCGTCGACGTGCGCGGCTGGGCCGTCGTGACACCGGTGGCGGTGCTCGACGAGCCGCTCTCCGACCCACAGCCCTGCGCCGCCAGGACGGCGACGAGCGCGAGGACCGCCGGCAGGGCGAGGGACCGCCCGAAGAGCGGATTGCGCTTCACGACGTCACACCCCGTGTGAGCGCAGGCCGGCTAGGTGGGTACCTTGTCAAGCTCCTTGGCGAGCTGCTTGCCGTCGGCATCGACCTCGCGCTCCTCGCTGGTCTGGGCGCGCGTGAGGGCCTTGTCGAGCTGCTCCTGGACGCGCGATTCGCCGATCACGATCAACGCGGCCTGGCCCTCGTCGAGCCGCTGGCCGAGCTCC
>JAXDGY010000288.1:0-3901 GCA_034664785.1 Solirubrobacteraceae bacterium | reverse complement strand
GCGCTCGCCGCCCAGCCGGACCTGCTGCTGCTCGACGAGCCCACCAACCACCTGGACATCGAGTCGCTGGAGTGGCTGGAGAAGACGCTCGTCGAGCTCGACGCCGCGATCATCATGGTCGCCCACGACCGCTGGTTCCTCGAGGCCGTCGGCACCTGCGTGCTCGAGCTCGAGGCGGGCCGCGGCCGGTTCTTCAAGGGGACCTGGGCCCAGTGGCGCCGCGAGCAGGCGGCGCGCGAGATGGCCCTGGGCAAGGCGATCGAGAAGCAGCAGGCCGAGATCGCGCGCATGGAGGCGTTCATCGAGCGCTTCCGCGCCAAGGCGACCAAGGCGCGCCAGGCGCAGTCGCGCGTCAAGGCGCTCGACAAGATCCAGCGCATCGAGCGCGATCCCCGCGACGGCAAGTCCCTCGGCTTCCAGTTCAAGGCGCCGGAGCGCTCGGGCCGCGTCATCTTCGAGCTCGAGGACGGCCACCTCGAAGTCCCCGGCAAGGTGCTGATCGACGCCGCCGAGCTGTGGCTCGAGCGCGGCGAGCACGTCTCGCTCGTCGGCCCCAACGGCACGGGCAAGACGACGCTGATCGAGGCGCTCGCGGGCCGTCGCGAGCTCGACGGCGGCCGGCTGCGCTCAGGCCACAACGTGAAGGTCGGCTACCTCTCCCAGCACGGCGAGGAGCTGGGCTGGGGCGGCGCCCGGACCGTGCTCGAGGCGTGCGTGAAGCGGACCGGGCTGCCGCCCAACCAGGCGCGCGCGCTGCTCGGCAGCTTCCTGTTCAGCGGCGAGGAGGCCGAGAAGCCGCTCGACGGCCTGAGCGGCGGCGAGCGCCAGCGGCTGTCGCTGGCCATCCTGGTCCACTCGGGCGCCAACGTCCTGATCCTCGACGAGCCGACCAACCACCTCGACCTCGAGAGCCGCGAGGCGCTCGAGGACGCCCTCGGCCAGTTCGAGGGCGCGCTGCTGCTCGTCTCCCACGACCGCGCGCTGCTCGACGCGGTCGGGACGCGCACCGTGGCCGTGGAGGACTACGGCCTGCGCTCCTACATGGGCGGATGGCACGAATACCTGCGCGTCCGCGAGGAGAAGCGCGCGGCCGGCGTCGAGCCGCCGCCGCCGCCCAAGCCGCGGCCCAAGGGCGCCGACGCCAACTCGCGCACGCCCGACGGGATGGCGGTCAAGGTCCCCGCCGCCCGCGTGCGCGACCCGGAGCGCGAGCGCGAGCGGAGCAACGGCGCGCCCGTCGCGCCGCGGGGCGACGACCGCCGGCCGGCGTCCGCGCCGGACGGCGCGCCGGCGCCCTCGAAGAACCGGCAGCGCGAGCAGCGCCGGCTCGAGCAGGCCATCGAGGCCGCCGAGGGCGCGCTCGCGACGCTCGAGGACGAGCTGGCCGACCCGTCGCACTGGGCCACGCAGTACGCCTCGGCCAAGGCCACCGCCCGCCACACCGCCGCCAAGCGGGCCGTGGAACAGGCCTACGCGGAGCTGGAAGCCTTCGAGGAGAAGGCGCTGGCCTGAGCGCCTCGCGGGGGCTACAGCGGCAGCTTGCCGCGTCCCCGCCGCCCGGTGCTCGCGCTGCGCGCGGTCGCGCGGGAGCTCGTCCCGAACGCCTTGGAGAGCAGTCGCCCGATCGGGCCGGGCGCCTTGGAGCCCGCGCGGCCGCCCATCCCGAGGCCGCGCTGCACGCCCCGCTCAGGGTGCCGGGACAGGCGCGGTGCCAGGAACCCCAGCACCAACAGCAGGATGCACACCGCCACGACCGCTCCGATGACCATCGTCCTGACCCCTCTCCTCGAGAACCGTGACCCCTCCTTACCCCCACAGGCGGGTGGCCATCCGTCACAGCTTCTTCACGTCTGCATCACGACCTCCCAACAAGGCGCCGAACCCGCGGGGGCATCTTCCAGCCATGAACGAACGACACCCGCTGCAGCCGCAGCCCGGCGCCATCGACGAGCGCCTCGGCCTGAACGTCCATCGCAGCCACTGGCCCACCGCGCCGGCCCTCAAGGCCGTCGAGGCCGCCGGCTTCTCGTGGATCCAGGTCCATACGCCGCCGATGAGCGTGCTCGCCGACCGCGAGCAGTGCCGCCGCCACGCCCGCGCCCTGCGGGCCACGCTGGACACGAGCGGCCTGCGCCTCCTGGTTCACGGCCCCGACGACCTGAGCGTCGGGACCCTGCCCAACGACCGGGCCTTCAGCGGCCTGCTCGACTACGCCTACGAGGCGGGCGCCGAGCTGGTCGTCTACCACGGCCGCAACTACGGCGGCGTCCACGAGCGCCTGCCGGAGCGGGCCCGGGCCGAGGAGCGCTCCCTCCGCGAGCTCGGCATCCGTGCCGAGGCGCTGGGGATCACGATCGCGGTCGAGAACCTCGCGCCGGTGTGGCCCGGGCCGGCCAGGCTGTCGCACGACCCCGTCGGGATCCGCGACCTCGTCCGCGCGGTCGGCTCGCCCGCCGTGGGCATGCTCCTCGACCTCGGCCACGCCCACCTGACCGCCTCCCTCGGCGGCCTGTCGCTCGAGTCCGTCCTCGACGCCGTCAAGGACGAGGTCGTCCTGTTCCACGTGCACGACAACCTGGGCGCCCGCCGTCACCAGCTCGACGCCCCGGGCGTCGACCCGCTGCGGCTGGACCTCCACCTCGCCCCGGGCAACGGCACCCTGCCGTGGGAGCGCATCGCCCCCGCGCTGTGCGCCCACCGCGCGCCGCTCATGCTCGAGGTCGAGCCCTCCCACCGCCCCGAGCTCGTCGCGCTGGCGACGATCACGAAGCACCTGCTGACCGGCCGGCGCCGCGCGCGGGCCGCCGTGGCGTAGGCGCCGCCACGCGGTGACGGGCCCTTCACCGGCCCGTCACCGGATCTTCGCGCGATGGTCACCCGGGGGCATGCGGGGGCGGGCAGGCTCCTCGGAGAGGACCAAGTCCAGGCCCCGAGATCGAGGGAGCAGCGATGTCCACTCCGTCCCCCTGCCGCGCCGACCTCCACTGCCACTCCACCGCCAGCGTCCTGTCCAAGCTGGGCGTGCAGCGCGCCCTCGGGCTGCCCGAATGCGCGACCCCGCCCGAGGACGTCCTCGAGCTCGCCGTCCGGCGCGGGATGGACTTCGTCACGATCACCGACCACGACACGATCGCCGGCGCGCAGCAGATCGCCGACGACCCGCGGGTCTTCCTGTCGGAGGAGCTGACCGCCTGGTTCCGGGGCGAGCCGCAGGCCGTGCACGTCCTCTGCTACGGCATCACCCCGGACGACCACGACTGGCTCCAGGCCCACGCGCGGGACGTCGAGCACGTCGCCGAGTGGCTGCACGAGCAGGGCATCGCCTGCGCGCTGGCGCACCCGTTCTACGCCGTGGAGGCGCCGTTGACCCCGCGCCACCGGCGCCGGCTGGCCGAGTTGTTCGGCACCTGGGAGACCCGCAACGGCGCCCGCGCGCCGGAGCTCAACCAGCCCGCGGCGACGTACGTGGAGACCCACGGCGGCACGGGCGTCGGCGGCTCCGACGACCACGCGGGCGTCGACATCGGGCGCACGTGGACCGAGACGCCGGCCGCGGCGACGTGGCAGGAGATGCTCGACCACGTGCGCGCCGGCCGCGCCGGCGCCCGCGGCGAGCAGGGCAGCGCGGAGAAGTGGGCCCACGCGGCGATGGGGCTTGCCACCCGTGCCCTCGGGCGCGCCGGCGGCCCGGGCGCGCCGGACCCGCGCCACGTGCTCTCGATGGTGCAGCGCATCGTGGCCGAGGGCGGCGTGCGCAGCGGCACGGTCGGGGGCGGCCCGGCGCTCGGCCCCGAGGACGCCCGCGCGCTGCTGCACGGCTGGCTGGAGGCGGTCGAGCTGGACCTCGACGCGCCGGCGCTGCTCGCGCACCTCCAGGACGACGGCTTCCGCCACGCGGACC
>JAXDGY010000287.1:0-3145 GCA_034664785.1 Solirubrobacteraceae bacterium | reverse complement strand
ACTCGTCGATCAGGGCCCGGTCATCGTCGTCAGGCTCGTCGGCGCGAATGTCGAGCGCCCGAAGCGTCTCGGCGAATCCGTGGCCGCCACGGACCGCACGGGCCAGCTCGGTGCTGGTCCGGCGGCGGGGCACCCGCGGGTTCGGTGGCTGGTCAGACGACACGCACCAACACTAGCCTTGCGCGTCGCAGACCAGATGAGCCTCGCGGAGCTCGGGCACCGGGGGCTCTGGCGGTCGCCGCCACGGTGGGCTCGCGCCCGGGCGGGTTGCTCGCCGGTCACTTGGTGCCTGTCAACCAGCGGCCGGGCCCTGACGGTCAAGGACGTCAGCGTCGAGACGCGTCGGCCGGCGTCTGGCGCGAACGCGCGAGCCCGTCTGACGCGAGGGCGGATGGGTCGCAGACGAAATCATGGCGCGGAACCACCACACGGGACGGAGGCGAACCCGTGCGAGACGGCCGGCCGAGCGAACCATGCGTGCTGATGCCGAAGTGCGGCGGGTACGGTGACGCGCGTGCGACGGCCACGGCAGACGACCGAGCCGGCTCGCCGTCCTCTGCCCCCGCCGCATCTCGTCCTTCGGAGGCCGCATCGCGCTCTGGCGGCCCTGCGCGCTCGCCGGGTCGGTGTCGTCGCACTGCTCGCGGTCCTCGGGCCGGGCCTGCTGGCCGGGCTCTCCGACGACGACCCGGCGGGCATCACGACCTATTCCATTCTGGGCGCCGATTACGGCTACCGCCTGCTCTGGGTGCTCGCCCTGTCGACGTTGGCGCTCGTCGTCTTCCACGAGCTCGCGGCCCGCACCGGCGTCGTAACCGGCAAGGGCCTCATGCGGCTCGTCAGCGAGCGGTACGGGCGCCGCCCCACGCAGGTGGCGCTGACCGCGCTGGTCGTCGCGAACGTCGGCACCATCTGCGCCGAGTTCGCCGGCGTGGCCGCCGGCATGCAGGTCCTCTCCGGCACGAGCCGCTATGTCAGCGTCCCGCTCGCCGCGGTGGCTGTCAGCGTCCTCGTGTTGCGTGGCAGCTTCGGGCGCATCGAGCACGTACTGCTGGCGTTGAGCGCCATCTTCATCGCCTACGTCATATCGGGCTTCTTGGCCCATCCCGATTGGGCGGCGACCGCGCACGGCCTCGTCGTGCCGAGCATGCCGCTGACCCGCCCCGCGGTCCTGACCGCCGTCGCCACCATCGGGACGACGCTCGCTCCCTGGGGGCTGGCGTTCATCCAGTCCTACGCCGTTGACAAACAACTGACGGTCAAGGACCTCCGCTATGAACGCGTCGATGTCGTCAGCGGCGCGCTGCTGACCGGCATCATCGGTGTGTTCGTCGTCGTCGCGTGCGCGGCGACCCTCCACGTACACGGTCGCCACATCCACGACGCCTCGGATGCCGCCATCGCGCTACAGCCGCTGGCCGGCAACGCTGCTCGCGTTCTGTTCGGGCTCGGCCTCGTCGGCGCAGCGCTGCTGGCAGCCGCCGTCGTGCCACTGTCCACCGCGTACTCGGTCGCCGAAGCTTTCGGCGAGCGCTGCGATCTCAATGACAGCCTTCGCCAAGCCCCGCTGTTCTACGGCGCGTACGGCGCAAGCGTGCTGCTCGCTGTCACGCTCGTCCTCATCCCCGGGGCGCCCCTCATCCCCATTCTGTTTCTCTCACAGGCGCTCAACGCCGTGCTGCTGCTCGCCGTCCTGCCCTTCCTCCGTGCCCTCGCCCGCGACCCCGCCGTCATGGGCGAGCTTCGGCTCGGCCGGGCCGACGCGTTGGCGACCGCCGCGGTCATCGGCCTCGTCGCCGTCTCGGTCCTGACACTGGGCGTCCTCACCGTCCTCGGCTAGACCGAGCCCCGCTGTCGCATAGGCGGCGTGGCCAGGCCGTGCCAGGACTTCGACGCACGAACAGCATGAGGCCAGCGGCCGTGACTCCTGGCGCCGCTGCCCGCTGCCCGACGTGCGGAGCACGTATGCGGCTGCAGCGATAGCTGCGCGGCGAGGACGCAGTTCCCTCCCGCCGGCGGCAACCGCCGACTACTGCGGCCGGGCTCGGTGGCTGTGAGGCCGGGGGGCGCGGTGGCCCCGGGCCCGGTGGCCACGGGACCGGTGGGAGCGGGAACGGTGGCCGCGGGAACGGTGGGAGCGAGGTCGGGGGGTGGTCGACGAGCCGGTTGCTGCGGGTGGCGCTGCCGCCGGTGCCGGTGCCGACGGGGCCGGTGCGGCGGGCGCCGGTGCCGCAGGCGCCGGTGCCGGTGCCGACGGGCCCAGGGCACCTGACGGGCCGAGCGGCCCGCTGGGGCCCAGGTTGGAGGCGTCGGGGCCACCGGGCGGGGTGGCGCCTCCTCCGAGGGGGCCTCCGGGACCAAGGGGTCCGAGGGGGCCGGTGGGGCCGGGGTCGACGACTCCGGGCACGCCGGGGGGCACGATGGTGGGGCTCGCGTCGGCCATGGGAGCAGCGATGGCGAGCGTGCCCATGACGGCCGCGGTCACAAGAAGGCGGTGTCGCGTGAACATGGCGTCCTTCGTCTCGGGGTTGCCGGGCGGTCCGGGGTCCGTCCGACCTCCGGTGGTCACGGGGAGCTCCTCCCAGCGTGGCCCGGCAGAACGGCTTGCTTCCGGAACTGCACATCTCACGTTGGCCAGGCGAGGGCCTGCTGACGACTGTCCGCCCGGACAGTCCTCGCTGACCGTCATCAGGACGCATCCGCCCAAGGGCAGGAGGCCATGCTCGGCGCGGGCCGAACGCAGCGCCAGGCGTGCGCCAGTCCCCGAGAGCGGCGCGGTGCGCCTCGCGGGTGAACTCGTCGACGACGCTTTAAGAAGCGGAGCTCGAGGCGCGAGTGATCGCCGACGTCTGGCGCGATACCTACAACCGCTGTCACCCGCACTCCTCGCTCGGGATGCTGCGCCGGCGCTCTTCGCCGAGCGCTGGCGGGCCGACCGCACGGAGGGGGTGGCCATGAGCTGATCGACGCCCCTGCCGGTTACGGTAGCCGTCGACCGATGACACCGGGACGCCTGGATCAGGCGATGAATCCCTGCTGTGGCTGCGGTCAACAGGATCAGACATCCGACCCGGAGGCAGGCATATGACACGCACACGGATCCACAACCTCTCCATCTCGCTGGACGGCTTCGCCACCGGTGAGG
>JAXDGY010000286.1:0-6586 GCA_034664785.1 Solirubrobacteraceae bacterium | reverse complement strand
CGGGAACGGGGTCGTGCAGGACCGCGCGCAACCCGGCCGCGGCCGCGAGCTGGGCGATGCCGGCGCCCATCGTGCCGGCGCCGGCCACCCCGACGGCCGTCACGCCCGCCACGGGCGGCACTAGGCTGCGGCGCTCGGGACGAGCGCGTTGATGCCCGTCTCGGCGCGCCCGATGATGAGCTTCTGGATCTGCGAGGTCCCCTCGTAGAGCGTGGTGACGCGCACGTCGCGGAAGTAGCGCTCGACCGGGTGGTCGTCGACGTAGCCGGCGCCGCCGTGGACCTGGATCGCCTCGTTGGCGCACCACACCGCGGCCTCGGTGGCGAAGTACTTCGCGATCGACGTCTCCGTCGTGTTCGGCTGGCCGGTGTCCTTCAGCCAGCCCGCGCGCCAGGTCAGCATCCGCGCCGCGTCGGTCTTGACGCGCATCTCGGCGATCATCGCCTGCACGAGCTGGAAGGACGCGATCGGGCGCCCGAACTGCTCGCGCTCCTTGGCGTAGGACACGGACTCCTGCAGGCAGCCCTGGCAGATCCCGACGCACCCCGCGGCGACGCTGTAGCGCCCGGAGTCCAGCGAGCTCATGGCGACCTTGAAGCCGTCGCCGACCTGGCCGAGCAGCTGGTCGTCGGTGACGCGGACGTCGTCCAGCGAGATCGCCGCCGTGTCCGAGCCGTGCAGCCCCATCTTCCCGTGGATCTCCGAGGGCTGGAAGCCGTCCTGGTCGGTGTCGACGAGGAAGCAGGCGACGCCCTTGTGCTTCAGCTCCGGATCGGTCTGGGCGAAGATCAGCGCGACCTTCGCGACGTTGCCCATCGAGATCCACATCTTCGATCCGGAGATCGACCAGCCGTCGTCGGTCCGCGTGGCGCGCGTCTTCTGGTTGGCGGCGTCCGAGCCGGTGTCGGGCTCGGTCAGGCCGAAGCAGCCCAGCCACTCGCCGCTGCAGAGCTTCGGCAGGTAGTGCTGCTTCTGCTCCTCCGTGCCCCACCGCAGGATGGCCGAGCAGACCAGCGAGGTCTGGACGCTGATGACGGTGCGCATCGCGCTGTCCCCGCGGCCGACCTCCTCCACGATCAGGCCGTAGGACACGTAGTCCAGCCCGGCGCCGCCGTACTCCCGCGGCACGATCGCGCCGAGGTAGCCCTGGTCGGCGATCTTCCGGACGAGCTCGAGGTCGAAGTGGTGGTCGCGGGCGTTCTGCTTGGCCGCGCCGACGACCTCGTTGTCCGTGAAGGCACGGGCCGTCTCGCGCATCAGGCGCTGCTCGTCGGTGAGGGAGAAGTCCATGCGACCGAGCCTACCTTCAGGTCCGCGGACCCCACGCCGCCGTCTGCGGGGCGCGCGGCTGCGACGTAGACTCGCCCGATGGACCCGTTCGTGGTCATCATCCTCGGGGGGGTCGCGGGGCTCGTGGTCGCGCTGCTCCTGCTCGGCTGGCTGTACCCGGGGTCCGGCGCGGACCAGGTCGGCTGGCGGCCGACGCGGTCGGTCGCCGTCGAGGTGCAGAACGAGCTCGACGACCTGGAGCAGATGCTCGAGGCGGCCAACGCGCGC
This sequence comes from Solirubrobacteraceae bacterium, assembly GCA_034664785.1. Taxonomy (GTDB): domain Bacteria; phylum Actinomycetota; class Thermoleophilia; order Solirubrobacterales; family Solirubrobacteraceae; genus Paraconexibacter. The sequence continues at coordinate 5,029 of JAXDGY010000286.1, read as the reverse complement.
CGCCGCCGGCGCGGCGAGCCCGAGCTCACCGAGGCGTCGGTGCGCGACACGGTCGCCGCCGACCTGCGCGAGACCGTCCGCCGCCAGGAGGACCACCGCCTGGCCGAGCTCGACGCGGCGCAGATGCTCGCCGCCAAGAACGCGCGCCGCCGCGCCAAGGGCCTGCCCGAGCTGACCCCCGCGGCCTACCGGTCGCAGCTGGAGCGCGACTCGGGATGAGGCTGCTGATGGTGGGCGGCGGCTGTCGCGGGCTCGAGCTGGCCCGGGGCCTGATCGCCGACGGCCACGCCGTCCGGGCGGTCACGCGGACCGAGGAACGCCGCGCGGAGATCGAGGCGGCGGGCGCCGAGTGCTGGATCGGGACCCCCGACCGCATCGGCACCCTCCGCTACGCGCTGGAGAACGTGACCGTCCTGCTGTGGCTGCTCGGCACGGCCTCGGGCGATCCCGATGCGGTCGCGGCGCTGCACGGCTCCCGGTTGAAGATGATGCTCGAGAAGACCACGGACACCACGGTCCGCGGGGTCGTCTACGAGGCCGCGGGGACCGTGGGGGAGGCGGCGCTCCAGGCCGGCGTGGCCGAGGTGCGCTGGGCGCTCGACAGGAACGAGATCCCGTTCCGCCTGCTCGAGGCCGACCCGGCCGATCGCGCGGCGTGGGTGCTCGCCGCCCGCGAGGCGGTCGAGCGCGTGCTCACTGATCGCTGAGCGGCGGAGGCGTCACCGACGGCGCGCCCTGCTGGCCCCACGGGGCGGACTTCGGCGGCGAGCTGGTGTCGAGCGCGGACGCGATCCCGAACACGATCGCCAGCACGGCGACGATCGCGGCGACGCTGCCGAGGAACACCTTGACCGTGCGGAAGGAGTCGCGGCGGCCGCGCTCGCGGGCCAGCCGCTCCTTGGCCGTGAGGATCTCCCGCTCGGGCGCCTCGCCCTTGCGCTGGATCCGGTCGGGCATGGGCAGCTCGAAGCTCTCGCTCGACACCTTGCGCTGCTCCTTGGCCAGACGCCGCTGCCTGCGTGCTGCGTCTTCCGGTTCGTCGGTGGGGGGCACGACGGCAAGGCTACCCCGCGGGCGAGGCCCGTCGCTACACTCGGCGAAATCCCTCAAAGCAGATCAGGAATTGATCAGGAGGAGTGGCAGGCCGTGGCCGACTACGCGAAGGACGTGCTCGTCGACACCCAGTGGGTGGAGGAGCACCTGGATGACCCCAGCATCAGGATCGTCGAGGTGGACGAGAACCCGGCGCTCTACGCCGACGCCCACATCCCCGGCGCGATCGGGTTCGACTGGAAGAAGGACCTGCAGGACCAGGTCAAGCGCGACTTCCTCGGCCCGGACGCCTTCGGCGAGCTGTTCGGCCGCCACGGGATCTCCAACGACCACACGATCGTGCTGTACGGGGACCGCAACAACTGGTTCGCCGCCTACACGTACTGGTACCTCAAGTACTACGGCCACGACGCGGTGAAGCTCGTCAACGGCCCGCGCGAGAAGTGGATCGCCGAGGGCCGCCCGACGTCGAGCGACGCGCCCGCCCACGAGCCGACCACGTTCACGGCCCAGCCCGGCGACGCCGCGATCCGGGCCATGCGCGACGAGGTCCTCGCATCGCTCGACGACGGCAAGCGCCTCGTCGACGTCCGCTCCCCGCAGGAGTTCTCGGGTGAGCTGATCGCGATGGCCGGCTACGAGCAGGAGGGCGCCCAGCGCGGCGGCCACATCCCGGGCGCGGCGTCGGTGCCGTGGGCGCAGGCGGTCCGCGAGGACGGGACGTTCAAGTCCAGGGACGACCTCGAGGCGCTCTACAAGGGCAAGGGCGTCCTGACGGGCGAGCCGATCATCGCGTACTGCCGCATCGGCGAGCGCTCGGCCCACACCTGGTTCGTGCTGCACGAGCTGCTCGGCCAGGACGACGTCAAGAACTACGACGGCTCGTGGACGGAGTGGGGCAACCTCGTCGACGTCCCGGTCGAGAAGGACGTCTGAGCACCGCGTCGAACAAGGCGTCATAACGCTGGTGACGGGCGGCCCGAAGGCCGCCCGTCGCCGTTAGGAACGCGTGGCGTCGAGCCGCTCGAGCAGGTCGCTCAGGATCCGTGCGGTCGCGCCCCAGATCAGCTCATCGCCCACGATGTAGACGTCGGTGCGGAACGGGACGCCGCGGCGCATCAGGTTGCGCCGCCCGTAGCCCGCGCGCAGCTCGCCCAGGGAGAGCTCGAGCACCTCGGCGACCTCTCGGACCGACGGCACCCACGTCTGGCCGGGCTCGATGAGCCCGACGAAGGGGTAGACGGCGTAGCCCGTGGCGATCGTGGGCGTCGGCTGCAGCGCCCCGACGAGCTCGACGCCCTCGGGGTCCAGGCCGATCTCCTCGTGCGCCTCCCGCAGCGCGGTCAGGCGGAGGTCGCTCTCGTCGTCGTCCTGGCGGCCGCCGGGGAACGCGATCTCGCCCGCGTGGCGGCGCATGTCCTCACGGCGCTTGGTGAGCACGACGTGCGGCTCGCCGGCGGCGTCGAGGTAGAGGGGGACGAGGACCGCCGCGTCGATGCGGCCGTGCACGTCGAGCGCGGCGGCCTCGGCGGGGTCCAGCAGGACGCCGCGCAGGAGGCCGGTGAGCTCAGCTCGCGAGGCTGACGCGCTCGACACGCTCGTCGAACATGACCTCGCCGTCGAGCGTCCGGTGCACCGGGCACTTCGCGGCGATGACCCGCAGGCGCTCGACCTGCTCGGCGCTCAGCGTCTCGGGCATCCGCATGATCAGGCAGAACTTCGTGGGACAGCCGCGCTCGGCGGGCGTGTACTCGCAGGCGACCTCCACGTCACCGATGTCCCAGCCCTTGCGCTGCGCGTACATCTCCATGGTGATCGCGGTGCAGGAGGCCAGGCTCGCGGCCAGGAGCTCTTGCGGGCTCGGGCCGGAGTCGTCGCCGCCGTGGTCCATCGGCTCGTCGGCCGTCAGCTGGTGGTCGCGGACGCGGACGGTCTGGCGGTAGGTTCCGGTGCGGGAGGAGGTGGCCTGCAGCTTGTCCTTCATGGTCCTCGATGGTAGAGGGGTGACAGACGTCTCATGCCAGTGGGTTGAACAGCAGGCCCGTCGGCACCTTCGGGTGGAAGAACGTCGACTTGGGCGGCATGTTCACGCCGGCCGCCGCGACTTCACGGACCTGGGACACCGGGCTCGCGCGCAGGAAGAAGCCGGCGTCGTAGGCGCCGCTCAGGACGAGCTCACGGGCCTCGTCGTCGGTGCGCGAGTAGCCCAGGCCGCGCAGGTGGCTGATGTCGTCCTCGGTCAGCCCGAGCGGGCCCTTGAGGATCAACGCCTCGAGGACGGCGGTGTCGAGGGTCCGGTAGGCCTCGGGCAGGCCGGGCAGCGCCGCGTCGGCGATTGCCTGGTCGCGCAGCGTGCAGCGGAAGGCGCGCTTGAAGTGGGCGTCCAGGTAGCCGAGCTGCAGCGGCCCGGTGCCCGGGGGCGGGCGCAGCTGCGACGGGTCGATCTCCTCGAGCTCGAAGTCGCGGCGCAGGGTTGCGGCCAGGGCCTCCTGCCGGGCGGGGTCGCCGGCGAGGCCGGTGACGAGGCGGTGCGTCGGCAGGACCGTGAGGCCCGGGTCCTGGAGGGCGACCAGGCACATGAGGACCCAGCGATGCTCACCTTCTCCGCCGACCTCGTCCGCGTAGACGCGCGCCGTCTCGTAGCGGTGGTGGCCGTCGGCGATCAGAAGCTCCGTCGGCGCGAGGGCGTCCTGCACCGCGCGGACGGCCTCCGGGTCCGCCACGCGCCAGAGACGCTGGGTCGTGCCCTCGTCGTCCGTGGCCACCCCGAAGGGCTCCCCGGCCGTGGCCGGCTCGACCGCCGCCCATGCCGCCCCGGCGGGATCGTCGTACAGCGAGAAGATCGGCGAGAGGTTCGCGCGCGTGGCGCGCGTGAGGCGCAGCCGGTCCTCCTTGGGGCCGGGGTGTGTGCGCTCGTGCGGGCGGATGCGGCCCGGCCCGTAGTCCTCGACACGGACGCGCGCGAACAGCCCTCGGCGTGAGGTCGTCCGCCCGGCCGCGTCCGTGTGGTCTTGCCGCAGCGCCCAGACGGCCGGCTGCTCGTCGCGCACGACGGCGCCGTCGGCCGTCCACGAGCGCAGCAGCTCCGCGGCGTGGGCGTAGGGGTCGCCGCCGTCCGGCGCCTCGGGCAGGTCGATCCCGACGACGTTGTAGGGCGAGCGCGCGGCGAGGTCCGCGCGCTGCCGCGGATCGATGACGTCGTAGGGCGGCGCCAGGACGGCGCCGAGGCTCCCGACCACCGCGAGGTCGTAGTGGAGGGCCCTGAGGGGCTGGACGTCCGCCATGAGGCGGCGGACGGTATCAGCGGGTGCGCGCGCCGAAGTCCGAGACGTAGGTGGCGCCGTCGCCGCCGCGCGGGGTGCCGGTGGCGATCCCGAGCCCGACGTCGCGCAGGTCCCCGTCCAGGATGTTGGCGCGGTGCTGCGCGGAGCGCATCCAGGTGTCCACGATCGCGGCGGGCGAGGCCTCGCTGCCGGCGCCCCACGCGATGTTCTCGGCCAGCGACCAGGACCGCGCGCCGCGCGCGTAGGCGGTCCCCTTGATGCGCCCGACCATGGTCGAGCCGCCGGGGGAGACGTGGTCGAAGAAGCCCTGGCGGACCATCTGGCGGGCGAACCGGCCGGCGGCGCCACGCAGGGCGGTATCGGTGCGGAGCGCGGGCAGCCCTCGCTTGGCGCGCTCGGCGTTGAGCAGGCACAGCGTGGCGCTGCGGACGCGCTCGACGTTGGCGGCCGACGGGATGGCGTCGGTCCCCGGGCACGAGGCGGAGGACTGCGCGCCGGCCGGAGCGGAGGCGACGCCCAAGGCGGCGAGCGCGACGACGAGCGCGGGCATGCGGCGGCGGTTCACGAACGCGGGAGGCACAGGTCTGGACGGACGGCCCGGGGGACCGCCCGCGACCCTCTAGTCGGCCGCCTGCACGGAAACTTGCGCGCCCGGGGCGACAGCGGACGAACGTCGTGCGCGCGTGGGAGCG
>JAXDGY010000285.1:0-17865 GCA_034664785.1 Solirubrobacteraceae bacterium | reverse complement strand
GTGCTCGCGCTGGTGCTGGCCACGCTGGCGCTCGTGGTGCATGCCCCCCGCGAGGCGGGATCGGCGCCACGCCGCGGTGCGCTCGCCGTGGCGGCCCTCGCGGCCGGCCTCGCGATCGGCATGAAGTACACCTCGCTCTTCGCAGTGCTGGCGATCACGCTCGGCGTGTGGTGGCTCGCGCGGCCCGGTGAGCGCGTCCGGCGCGTCGCCGAGTGGAGCGCGGTCGTCCTCCTGGCCGGGGGCTTCTGGTACCTGCGCAACCTCGTCGCGGTCGGCAACCCCGTCCCCCAGGTCAAGCTCGGGATCGGGCCGGTCGCGCTGCCGCGGCCGGCGATCGCCTCCAGCGCCATCAGCCCGGCCCACAACATCACGGACACCACGGTCTGGAGCGACATCTTCCTGCCCGGGCTCCGCGATGCGTTCGGCCCGGCCGCCGCGCCGCTGCTGCTCCTCGCGGCCTTCGGGATCGCCGCCGCGCTCGCCCGCCCCCCGCGGACGCCCGCGGGCGACCGCGACCAGGGCGCACGGCTCGTGGCCTTCGTCGCGCTGGTCGCCTTCCTCGGCTACCTCGTGACGCCGCAGCCGCAGCCCGCCGCCACCCTCCCGACGCTCTTCGTCTACAACGTGCGGTTCCTGGCGCCCGCCGTCACCCTCGGGCTCGTGCTCGTCCCGATCGTGCTCCGCGCCTCCCGCGGGTGGCGCGCGGCGGGCGTGGCCGCCGCCCTCGGCGGCATGCTGCTCGCCTCCCAGTGGGGCGGCGCGATCTGGTACCCCGGCTCCTTCGTCCGCCCGTACCACAACGACCTGCTCGGGCCGTCGTCGTTCCGGGCCGGGATCGCCCTCGGGGTCGTCGCGCTGGCCGCCGGCCTGGCGCTGGTCCTACGACCGCGCGGATGGGCCGCCGGGCGGATGCGGTGGACGCTCGGCGCCGCCGCCATCGCGATCGCCGTCGTCGCCGGCTTCCCCGTGCAGCGTCACTACGCCGATCACCGCTACGCCCGGCCCAGCCTCGGCGGGATCCAGCCCAAGACCTACGCCTGGGCGAGCACCGTCCACCACGCGCGCATCGCGATCGCGGACCTGATCCTGCAGTACCCGCTCTACGGCAAGGACCTGAGCAACCACGTGCAGTCGATCGGCCGCCATGGGCCGCACGGGGCCTTCGCCCCCGTCCGGAGCTGCGCGGAATGGCGACGCGAGGTGAACGCCGGCCACTACGACTACGTCGTCGCGGCGGACAACCTCGACCTCCAGGGCCGGCCGCGATCGCTGGCGACCGCCAGCCAGTGGACGGCGACGGACCCCGCGGCCAGGCGCGTGCAGGCCGAGATCACCGTGAGCCTCGTCGGCACCCAGCGGCTGTCGGTCTTCGCGCTCAGCGGCCCGCTGGACCCCGGCCGCTGCCGCTCATAGCGCCGCCGGTGTCAGAGCGGGATGCTCCCGCCCATGGTGATCGTCCGGTCGCGGGGCAGGACGAACCACTCCGCCGCGTCGGCGGTGTTGCGCGCGATCGCCACGAACAGCTTCTTGCGCCACACCGGCATGCCGGGATCGGGCGTGCGCTCGATCGTGATCCGCGACAGGAAGAACGTCGCCCCGGCGATGTCGATCGGGCGCTCGAGGCCGACGTCCTCGGCGTGGCGCAGCGCCTCGGGGATGTTCGACTCCTCCTGGAAGCCGAACCGCGCGGTCAGGTGGGTGATGCCGTCGTCGCGGTAGCCGAGATCGTCGATGTGGAGGCGGGCGTCCGCGGGGGCGTACGGGACGGGCAGCGTCTCGATCGAGACGATCACGACGCTCTCGTGCAGCACCTTGTTGTGCCTGACGTTGGCGCGCATGGCCAGCGGCGTCGTGTCCCGGTTGGCGCTGAGGAAGATCGCCGTCCCCGGCACGCGGACCACCGGCGGGTCGGAGGCATGCAGCCGGTGCACGAACTCCTGGAGCGGCCCCTCCTCCCGCGTGCGGTTGGCCGTGACGATCTGGCGCCCCTTCTGCCACGTCGTCAGGACGAGGAAGACCATCAGGGCGATCGTCAGCGGGAACCACCCGCCGTGGAGCACCTTGGTCAGGTTCGCCGACAGGAAGGCGAGGTCGACGGTCAGGAACGCGGCGGCCCCGGGCAGCACGACCCACATCGGCTTGCGCCAGCGGGTGCGGACCACCACGAAGAACAGGATGGTGTCGATCGCCAGCGTCCCCGTGACGGCGATCCCGTAGGCCGACGCGAGCCGCTGGGACGACCCGAAGCCGAGGACGAGCGCGACCACGGCGGCGAAGATCCCCCAGTTGATCGCGGGCGCGTACACCTGCCCGACCGCCTCCCGCGAGGTGTGGCGGATCGTCAGGCGCGGCAGGAACCCGAGCTGCACGGCCTGGCGGGTGACCGAGAACGCGCCCGAGATCACCGCCTGCGAGGCGATGACCGTCGCCGCCGTCGCCAGCAGGACCATCGGGATCCGCCCCCAGTGCGGGATCAGCAGGAAGAACGGGTTGTCGATGGCGGAGGGCGAGCGGAGGATGAGCGAGCCCTGCCCGAGGTAGTTCAGGGTCAGGGCGGGGAACACCACGAGAAACCAGGCCCGGCGGATCGGCGGGCGCCCGAAGTGGCCCATGTCCGCGTAGAGCGCCTCGGCCCCGGTGACGGTGAGCACGACGGAGCCGAGCGCGATGAACGCCACCCCGCCGTGCTGGGCGAAGAACTCGACGCCGTAGCTCGGCGACAGCGCGCGCACGATGCCCGGGTGGCCGATCACCTCCCGCAGGCCGGCGAGCGCCAGCAGCGCGAACCAGAGTCCCATCACCGGCCCGAACAGCCGGCCCACGGCCCCGGTGCCGTAGCGCTGGATCAGGAACAGCCCGGTGAGGATCACGAGGGTGATCGGCAGGACCAGGGACTCCAGGCTCGGCGACACCACCTGGAGGCCCTCGACGGCGGACAGCACGGAGATCGCCGGGGTGATCATCCCGTCTCCGTAGAACAGCGAGGCCCCGAAGATCCCGAGCGCGACGAGGGCCGCCTTGGTCGCCCGCCCCTTCAGGGTCACCGACTGGATCAGCGCGATCAGCGCCATGATCCCGCCCTCGCCGTCGTTGTCGGCCCGCATGATGAACGTCACGTACTTGACCGAGACGATCAGCGTGATGGACCAGAAGACGAGCGAGATGATCCCGTACACGGCAGCCCGGTCGGTCGGGACCGCGTGGTTGTCCGCGCTGAAGACGGTCTGCAGCGCGTACAGCGGCGAGGTGCCGATGTCGCCGAAGACGACCCCGAGCGCGCCGACGGTCAGCGCGACGACGCCGGCACGGTGGATCGGGCGCGAGTCCCGAGGGGCGGCCTGTTCGACCGGCGGGTCGGCCGCGGGCGGCGCGGGGGGCGCCGGCGACTCGGGTGCGTCCGGCATCCGCCGGACCCTAGACGCTCGCCGGCACCCGGCACCCCGTGCTGCTGGGGCACGGACGTGCGACCAAGGTCCGATGGCGCTCGGCACCCTGTGGTGGGAGCCTCGCCCCACGCCCGGCCTGCGCCGGGGCCCACGCACAAGGGAGGAACACCATGCCGGTTCCCAAGCGCCTGCTGCCCGTCGCCGCCGTCGCCACGCTGGGGGCGCTCGGTGGCGCCACCGTCGCCCTCGCCTCGGGCGCCTCGGGCACGTCGGGCACGGCTGCCGCGACGACGACGCTGCGCCTCCGCGCCGACGCCTCCGGCAAGCTGAAGTTCAACAAGACCCGGCTCACCGCCCGGGCCGGCAAGGTCTCGCTGGTCATGGCCAACCCGTCCGGCCTCCCCCACGCCGTGTCCGTCGAGGGCAAGCGCGTCGACAAGGACGGCAAGACCGTGACGAAGGGCGGGACGTCGCGCGTCACGGTGACCCTCAAGAAGGGGACCTACACGTTCTACTGCCCGGTCGACGGGCACCGCAAGGCGGGCATGCAGGGCAAGCTCGTCGTGCGCTGAGGCGCCGTCAGCCGGCGGGCTCCGGCGGCACGGGCTCCGTGTGGACGACGACCTCGGCGAGGCCGGGGTGCCGCTCGCGCAGCGTCACCTCGAGCTCGCCGGCGAGCCGGTGGGCCTCCGTGAGGTCCGGCTCGCCGGTCAGCCCGACGGTGACGAAGAGCACCGGCCCCGTGCCCGTGTCCAGCAGCCGCAGCGAGCGCGGCGGGTCGCCGAGGGCCTGCGCGATCGCCTGGTCGATGTCGCGCAGCGCGCCGCGGTCGGCGCCGGAGGCGCCCGGGCGGGCGGCCAGCGGGCGCTCGAGCGGCTCGAGGTGCGTCTGGACGGCCTCCACCCGAGCGTCGGAGCGGATGGCGCGCTCCACCTGCTCCGACACGGCGTGCGCCTCGGTCAGCGACAGGTCCTCGGGGAGCTTGAGGTGCAGGGAGACGCTGGCGCGCCCGTCGTGCTCGAAGATCGCGATGTCGTGGGCCTCCTTGACCAGGGGCTCGGAGAGCGCCGCGACCAGCACGTGGTCGCGGAGGTCGAGGCCCCGCCGCCGTGGCTCGACGTGCACGACGACGTCGGTCGCCGGCAGCGCCTCCTCGATCGCGTCCTCGACCTCGTCGGCGGCCGCGTGGCCCTCGACCACCGCGCTGCCGGGCGGCACGGTCACCACGACGTCGGCGAAGTAGCGCCCGGCGGACTCGCGCAGCCGCAGGCGGCGCAGCTCGATGTCCGGCCCGAGCCCGTCGATCGCCGTCCGCGCCGCGGCCTGGGCGTCGGCCGGTGCGGTGTCCATCAGCACGCTGGCGTTCTCGGTCACCAGGCGCGCCGCCGCCGCGAAGATGAGGCCGGCGACGACCAGGGCCGCGATCGGGTCCCCCTGCTCGAAGCCCGCTCGCACGGCGACCAGGCCGATCAGGACGGCGAACGAGCCGGCCATGTCACCGGCGAAGTGGAAGGCGTTGGAGCGCAGGGCCGCGCTGCCGTAGTGACGTGAGGTCCGCAAGGACACGGCGACGCGGGCCGCGTCCACCGCGATGGCGACGAGCAGCACGGCGAAGACCTCCCAGCGCGCGACCGCCTCCGAGCCGCTGCCGCCGAGCCGGCCGATCGCCTCCACCACGACGACGGTGCCGCCGGCGAGGAGGATGGTCGCCTCGGCCAGCGCGGAGAGGTTCTCGGCGCGGCGGTGGCCGTAGGGATGCTGGGCGTCGGCCGGCCGGCTGCCGAGCCGGATGGCGTAGCGCGTCACCCGCGCGGCGACCACGGCGCCCCTGGACTCGATGCCCGCCGAGATGAGGCCGAGGCTGCCGGTGAGCAGGCCCGTCCCCAGCTTCAGGACGACGAGCAGCCCCGCCGCGATGATCGACACGACCGCGGTCCGCTGCTGGCCGGCGACGCTTCTCGGGTCGAGGGCCATGCGTGTCGATCCTCTCACGCCGTCCGCCACGAGCGGCGCCGCGCCGGTTGAAGGTTGCCGGCGAGGGTAAGCCGCCGCCCATGGCGACCGAGGTGCCGGGCGCGGCGGGCTGACCGACCATGCGCGGCTGGATCACGGATCCGAGGGCCCCGGGCGGGCTGCGCCTCGCGACCGACCTGCCCGAGCCGCAGCCCGCGCCCGGGGAGCTGGTGCTCGGCGTCTGGGCCTACGCCGTCAACCGCGGCGAGCTCGCCCTCCTCGAGCAGCGCCCGGAGGGCTGGCGCCCGGGGCAGGACGTCGCGGGCGTGGTCGCGCGCGCGGCCGCCGACGGCAGCGGCCCCGCGGCCGGTGCGCGCGTCGTCGGCGTGGTCGACGGCGCGGGCTGGAGCGAGCGGGTCGACGTGCCGACGCGCTGGGCGGCGCCGCTGCCCGAGGACGTCCCCTTCGACCAGGCCGCCGCGCTGCCCGTCGCGGGGCTCACCGCGCTGCGGGCGCTGCGGGTCGGCGGCGATCTGCTCGGGCGGCGGGTGCTGGTGACGGGCGCCACCGGGGGCGTGGGCCAGTTCGCCGTGCAGCTCGCGACCGCGGCCGGCGCGCACGTCACCGCGCAGGTGGGCGGACCGGACCGTGCCGAGGTCGCCCGGTCGCTCGGCGCCCGCGCGGTGACCCACGACCTCGAGCAGGACGGGCTCGGACCGTTCGACCTCGTCCTCGACGGCGTCGGCGGGCGCGTGCTGACGCAGGCCGTCCACGTGCTGGCCCCTGGGGCGACGGCGGTCACCTACGGCACCCTGGGCGGCAAGGCGGAGCTCGGGCTGTCCGACTTCGCGCACGCGCCGGAAGCCAAGGTCGTGGGGCACTTCTTCGCCGTGCCGGAGGCCACCCGCGGCGAGGACCTCGCGGTCCTGGCGAACCTGGTGGCCGACGGCCGCGTCCGCCCGCTGCTGGGCGACATCCGCTCCTGGGAGCACACGCCCGAGGTGCTCGCCGCGCTGCGCGAGCGGCGCATCCGCGGCAAGGCCGTGCTCACGCGGTGACCGGCGCTAGGTGCCGGTCACCAGCGTGGGAGCGGACGCCTCGCTCGTGCGGGCGGTCGGGACCGTGGCGACCGGCCGGTGGCGCGGGGCGCGGTGCAGGCGGTCCGGCCGCGGCGCGGCGTGGGCGCTCCCGGGCGCGGCGGCCAGCGGCACGAGCAGGGCGGCCGTGGCGAGCGAGGCGGGGATGATCAGGCGGGGGGTCATGGTGCGGACCCTCCGCCGGGCCGCTGCGCGGCCCCTGCGAGATCCCTGGGGAAGTGCTGGGACCCGGCGCCGTGGCCGCGGACTAGATCGGCCGCTCGGGCTCCAGGCGCCAGCCCGGCCGGACGCGCCAGAGCCACACGGGCGGCCCGGCGGGATCGCCGTGGACGTCGAAGCGGCCGAGCACGCGCACGGCGGCCAGCAGCTCGGCGCGGGCCCGCGCCCCGCCCGCGAGCGCGGCGACCACGAGCGCGGCGGCTCGCGCGGCGTGGTCCTCGCCGGCCAGCACCGCGCGGTCGTCCATCCCGGGCACGGGGGCGAACGGCAGCGCGAGCAGCACGGAGCGGTGCTCCTGCCCCAGCTCGGCGCCCTGGATGCCGTCGAAGGCCACCACGGGCAGCGGCGCGGTCCGGGCCGCGCGCCCGGCCTCCGGGGACCCGGCGAGCCCGCACAGGATCACGACCCCCGCGTCGTGCAGGTCGACGGCGCGCCGCAGGCCCGCCAGGCGCAGCTGAGCGTCGAGCTGGCGCCCGTACTCGTGGGCGCCGGCCACGACGAGCGCACGCAGGGCGGACGTGTGAACGTGCTCCGCCACGCGCGCGGCGACGACCGTGTCCCGCCCGACGAGCCGCAGGACGGTCCCACGGTGACGCGCCGCGTCGTCGCAGCCGGGCTCGTCGTCGCGTGTCACGCCTGCCCAGGTCGCCACGGGAGCGAGCAGCGGCAGGCCCGCCGGCGCGGTGACCTCCACGGCCTCGGCGACGTCCGCCGAGCGGAACGGCCCGAGCAGCGCGACGGCCCGCGCGTCCCCGGCCGCGGCCTCCGCAGCCGCGAGCGGCTCGGCATCGCCGTGGGCCACGTGCGCGACCCCCGCCGCGTGCAGCACGGCGCCGGCGGCCGCTCCGAGCGCCGCGGGAAGCGCGGAGTGCACCACCAACGCCCTCACCGGAGCGACCGTACCCGGCTGACGCCCCGCGGCACCGGGTAGGGGGTGCGGCGATGCGCTCCCGGCTCGTGCTCCTCGCCGTGCTCGCCCTCGGGGTGGTCGGTGCGGCCTCGTGCGGGGCCGGCGACGACGCGCGGCGGCGCGCGGAGACGCAGGCGCAGCGCGTCCGCGCCGGCGTGGAGGACGCCCGCGAGCGCGCCCGCGACCTCGGCCGGCGCGTCCGGCGCGCCCGCGCGCAGGCCGAGCGCGTCGGGACCCGCCTGGCCGACCGGGTCCGCAAGGCGCTCGACGGCCTGCGCAAGGCGGTGCCCACCGCGGGCCCGGCGACCCGGGCGCCGCAGGCCGCCGGCCGCACGGACAGCGGGACGATCGACGACTTCCTCACCGACGTGCTGCGCAGCGTCGACGCCTACTGGACCCGGACGCTTCGGGCCTCCGGGCGGCCGGCGCCGCGCGTCGGCTACGACTGGGTCGCGCCCGGCGACGTCGTCCGCACCGGCTGCGGCGCCACCGCCGACGACCACGCCGGGTTCTACTGCCCGGCCGACGACGTCATCTACGTCGGGCAGGCCCTCGCTGCCGAGGTCTACCAGGGCGTGGCGCGCGGGCTGCCGGGCCAGCAGGCGGGCGCGGGGCGTGCCCAGGGCGACTTCGGCGTCGCCTACATCGTCGCCCACGAGTACGCCCACCAGATCCAGCAGGAGCTCGGGTTCCTGTCGTCCCGTGCCGGCGGCGTGGCGAAGCCGTTCGAGCTGCAGGCCGACTGCATGGCCGGCCTGTGGGGCAACTCCGTCTACCGCGCGGGCGCGCTGCAGCCCGGCGACGTCCAGGAGGCGGTCGGCACCGTCCTGGCGGTCGGCGACTTCGATCTCGGCGCCGAGCAGCACCACGGCACCCCCACCGAGCGCCGCGACGCGTGGCTGCTCGGGTTCGACTCGGGGGACCCGTCGGCCTGCCGTCACTTCGTCGCGGCGTGACGATCCCGGCGTCCACCCGCGTCCGCCCAGCGCCCGGCGGGCGGTGGGCGCGTTGACGCTCGCGCCCGCGCGCGCCATGCTCGCGCCGGTGACCACGACGGGGGAAGGCATCGGCGCGCTCCGGGACGAGTTCCTCTCCGCCCTGATGGATCGGGACGCGGCCCGCGCACGGGCCGTCGTCGAGGACGGCGTGGCCGCCGGCGTCCCGCCCGGGGACATCGAGCTCGACGTGGTGCAGCCGGCCCTGTACGACGTGGGCCACCACTGGGCGATGGGCGATCTCAACGTCGCCGAGGAGCACTACGCCACCGGCGTCGCCCAAGGCGTGCTCGCGCTCCTCGGCGCCCGGATGCGCGTCGCGCCCAGCGGGGGCCGGCTGGCCGTCGTCACCGCCACGCCGGGCGAGCTGCACGCGCTCGGGCCGCGCATCGTCGCCGACTTCCTGGAGGCCGACGGCTGGGAGGTCCTGCACCTCGGCGCCTCCACCCCGGCGCCCGACCTGGCGCAGCTCGTCGACCACGAGTGCCCTGACCTGGTGGCGCTGTCGACGTCGACGGCCGGCTCCGTGCCGGGCATCGCCGAGGTCCTCGGCCGCCTGCGCCCGCTGCGTCCGCGCCCGTTCGTCGTGGTGGGCGGTCAGTTCTGGACGGCGGAGGCCAGCCGCTCCGCCCACGAGCTGGGGGCCGACGCCGTCGCGCGGGACCCGCGGATGCTCGTGGCCCTCGCGCGCAACCGCATCCCGCCGCGCGAGGACTCCTGAGCGACGGTCCGGCGCCGGCCGGCCGGGGTCAGGGCGACCCGTAGGTCGCCGTGAGCGTCTTGTCGGCGCTCGCCGTGGTCGAGTGGGCGGCGGCGCCGCCGTCGGACCACGAGCGGAAGCTGTAGGACGTCCCGCCGAGCGTCTGCGGCGACGGCGCGGTGATCGAGTTCAGCGAGCCCTCGATCACCGTGGTGGTGAACGGCGTCGTCCTGGAGGTCGGGCCGAGCGCGAGCGTCAGGCCGCTGGGGCTCGAGGCCAGCGTCAGGGCCACCGTCCGCGGATCCAGGCGCATGGACTGCGTGTCGGTCAGCCCGCCCGCGTCCGTCGCGGTCAGGCGCAGCTCGAGGTACGACGGGTACTCGTGGTCGGGCGTCGCGAAGCTGCCGGCGTCCGTCCCGTCCCAGGTCTGCAGCGGGTGCGTATGGCAGTTCGACGGGCAGTGATGCATGATCAGCGACCACGACAGCGCCGAGGGCGGGAGCGCGCCGTCCTGCTCGTCGACCGCCGACCCCTTGAAGGCGATCACGTCCCCCACCTTCCACGACACGCCGGGGCTCGGGCTCGCGATGACCGCCGTGGGCGGCGTGTTGCCCGCGGTGACCGTCACCGCGTCGGTCGCGCTCGCACCCCCGGGATCGGTGACCCGCACGGCCGCCCGGTACGTCCCGGCGGCGGTGTAGGTGAAGCTCGGGCTGACGGCGGTCGAGTCGTTGAACTGCCCGTCCCCGTCGAGATCCCACGCGTAGGTGAGCGACGCGGTGGTGTTGTCCGGGTCGCTGGAGGTCGCGGCGCCGAAGGCCACGGTGAGCGGCACGGCGCCGGACGTCCGGTCGGCCGTCGCGACGGCGACGGGCGGCTGGTTGCCGGCCGTGTAGACGATGCGCCGGATCGTCCCGCCCTCGAAGTCGACGTAGAACAGCTCCCCGCTCGGGGAGACCTGGAGGTCCACGGGGTTGGACGCGCTCTGGCGGAAGGTCGTGACGTTCGACGGGCTCGGCAGCGTGCCCGTGCCGCGCTGCGCGACCCAGATGCAGTTGCGCGCATGGTCGGCGAAGAACAGCGCGCCGTCGTAGGCGGCCGGGTACGGACCGCCCCCGTAGAAGCCGAACGCGAGGCCCGCGATGGCCGAGCTGCCCACGCTGCAGGTCTCGCCCGGCACGATGTGGTCCGGGTGGCGGTAGGAGAGGTAGGGCGGGATGGCCGTCCCGGCCGTGTAGAGCTTCTGGCACAGCGACAGGCCGGTGCTCTCGTAGCCGGGCTGATGGTTGATTCCCTCCCAGCACGGCCAGCCGAAGTTGTCGACGGTGGCGTCCTTGGGGGCGGAGAGCCGGTTGATCTCCTCCACGCGGTCCCATCCCACGTCGCCGACCCACACCTCGTCGGTGCCGGGCCTCGTCGTGATGCGGAACGGGTTGCGCAGGCCGTTGGCCACGATGCGCCGGACGTTGCGGTCGGTGCTGGCCGCGCCCGGGTTGCCGGTCAGGCCCTCGCCCGTGTCGGGATCGATGCGGATGACCGAGCCGTTCAGGGCGGCCGGATCGCCGGGGCTGAGGATGTCCTGGGCGCGCAGCGCCCCGCCCTCCGCGCTGGGCGGCGAGAGCGACGTCCCCACGCCCGTCGGCGGGTCGTCGCATGGGTTGACCGGGTTGCCGAACTGGCCGTAGTCGACGGCGTTGAAGTTCGCGCCGTCCCCGCCGGAGGCGTACAGCGAGCCGTCCGGCCCGAAGGCAAGCGAGCCGACGGAGTGGCTCGGGAACTGCTGGCACCAGTCCTCGACGAGGACCTGCTCGGGCCCGGTCGCGACGTTCCCGGCGGCGGTGAGCCGCGAGAGACGGCCGCTGACGACGCACCCGTCGGTCGTGGGACCGGGCGGCGACGGGCAGCCGTCGGAGGTCGCCCCCGCGGTGCCCCACCGCGGCGCGGTGCCCCCGATCGCGGCGTCGTAGGTGTAGAGGACGTAGACGAACGGGCGGGCCGGGAACTGCGGGTCGAGCGCCAGGCCGAGCAGCCCGCGGTCCCAGAAGTTGTGCACCTTGGTGCGTAGGTCGGCGAAGACGGTCGGCGTCGTGTCCCCGAGGCCGTCGAAGACCTTGATCAGCCCGCTCTTCTCGGCGACGAAGACGCGCCCGTCCGGGGAGAACCGCACCGCGGTCGGCTCCGTCAGGCCGCTGAACGCGACGCGCTCGGCGAAGCCCCCGGCGATCGGCGGCGGCGGCCCGGTCGTCGTGAAGGTCGCGTCGGCGCCGCACGAGCTCGTGGTCGCGGTGGCCGTGCAGGCGCGGAAGTGGTAGGCGGTGCCGCTCTTCAGCCCGCTGGCCTGCTCGCTGACCGCGGTGAACTGGTTGCCGGCGCCGGCGTCGCGATGCGGCGTCTCGCTGCCGTAGGTGGTGCTCGTTCCGTACTGGAACCACCACGTGGACGCCACGCCCTGCGGGTTGATGCGACCGTTGAGCGTCGCCGTCGTGTCGGTCACGGAGGTGGCCGGGTCGGTCAGGGCGCAGCTCGCGAGCACGAGCACGAGCACCGCGCCGACCAGCATCGACGCGATGCGCCGGGCCCACCTGCCGGGGGATGCGTTTGACTCGGCCATGCCGGGGGCCTGCTCGGCCGCGGGGACCCGACCCGGGGTCCCGCGCGGTCCGAGGACCGTATAGATGGCGCCGCGGATCGGATACTCGACGTTCGACCGGGATCAGGCGTCGCGGGTCGCGATCACCATGGCGCCCCACGCCGGACCGGGGGGCGTGGGCGCACGAGCCCGAGGTCTGGCCGTTCGGGGAGGTCCGGCGCACGGTGGACGGAGGACGATCGCCCGCAGTCCCCAAGCTCATCGTGCACCAGATCGAGAGGAGTGGTCCCCAGTGGCCGTCGGCTTCATCCAGGACTTCCCAGGCGGCGGCGTCGACGAGTACGACGCCGTGGTCGAGCGCATGCGCCTCGGCGGCGGGCTGCCCGAGCACGCGCTCTTCCACGTCGCCGGCAACGGCCCGAAGGGCGGGCTGCGCGTCGTCGACGTATGGGAGGACGACGACGCCTTCGGCGCGTTCGCGGCCCAGCGGATCCGGCCCCTCGCGCAGGAGCTCGGCCTCGGGCAGCCGCACATCCACCGCTTCGACGTCCACAACATCCGCGACCAGGGCGGCCGGCGGGCCGCGGTCGGCTTCTTCCAGGTCGTGCAGTTCTCCGGGCTCGACGAGCCGGGGTTCGACGCGATGGACGCGGAGATCCTGGCCGAAGGCGTGCCCGCGGAGCTGCTCTACCACGTGAACGGGCCGCGGGACGACGGCGGCTGGATCGTCGCCGACGGCTGGACCGACCGGGGGGCCCGCGACGCGTTCCTCGAGGCCCGCGTGTTCCCGGTCGCCGCGCGCCACCCCGGCGTCACGGCCCCCCGGATCGAGGACCTCGACGTCCACGCGACGCTGGAGCCGGGGTCCGAGCGCGCGGCCGTCGGAGGCGCCGGCGGGTCAGGGCGCCGTGGCGACTGATCGACCCGGGACGCGGGCGGTTTCGGCGCCGATCGTCGGGATACGCGCGACCCAACCGACCAGGAGGACGACATGACCAGCAAGACCAGGCAAGCCCGCACACGCGGTCTCAGGCGCAGGTCCGAGCCGTCCGGCATGGACAAGATGCTCCGAGCGCTGACCTCGAGGCGGCCGGGGACCGCGAAGCGCAAGCGGACCTCGCCCGGGCGCAAGCCGGTCGGCGGCGGCCTCGCGCTCGTCGGCCTCGCCGGCCTCGCGGTGAAGAACCGCGACCGGCTCCCGGGGCGCGGCAGGCATTCCGGCGACCAGCAGCACCAGGGCGGCATGGCCGCCTAGCGGCGACCAGGAGCGCCCCGCCCCGGGGGGCACGGCCGCTCGGCCGTGCCCCCGGTCCGCCGGTCAGGCGTTGGTGCGCTCGCGCTCCGCGGCGCGCAGCACGCCGCCGCGGTTCTTGTGCGCGCGCTCGTAGTCGCGGACCTGCTGGGCGCGCTCGTCGTCGCCCTCGGCCAGGACCGCCTGGACCTCGGAGGCGTTCAGCTCGTCGTAGCCGGCCCACGGCTCGTCGCCGCGCAGCGAGCTGATCCGGCTCGTGACCGTCCGCCGGTTCTGGTTCTTGCGCTCGTAGGCGTCGACCTTCGCGAGGTCGATCTGCGAGAGCTCCGCCAGCCGGGCGATGACCTCGTCGGCCGTCAGCGCGTCGTAGCGGGCGATCGCGAGGTCGCCCTCGCCGGCGACGGCGCCCTTGATCTCGCCCTCGACCTGCGCGACACCGGGGACCTTGCGGGCCTGGCGGGCGGTGCGCCTGGTGCGGGTGGCCGTCTTGCGGGCCGCCGTGCGGGTGGCCCGGCCGGCCCCGCGGGCGGCGTCCGCCGCGCCCGTGGTCGTCACGTCGTAGGACCCGTCGCCCCGCACGTCGGCGCGGACCACGGCCTCGGTGAGCTTGGGGATCTCGGCGAGGACGCGCTGCAGCATCTTCTCCTCGTCCGAGCGGATCGAGGCGGCGAGCCTGGCCGTCTCGTCGTCCCCGACCGAACGGGCCAGCCGCTCGATGGCGGTGTAGGTGGCGATCTCGAGCGCCTCGGTCGCGGACGCGTCCTTGGCGTTCTTGAGCACCTTCTCCTCGCCGCCGGAGCCGCGGAGCAGGTCGAGCGGCGTCTTGCCGAGGGCCAGGGCCTGGCCGATCACGGTCTCGGCGAAGCCGACAGCGGCCTGGATCGGGTTGCCGCCCTGACCGAGCTGCCCGAGGCGCTCGGCGACGCGCGCGGCGTGGTCACGGGTCTGGTTGAGGTGTCGCTCGAGGACCGTGCGGTAGGTGCCGCGCGGCGTCATGGCGATCTGCGACTGCAGCACGCGCACGAGCGCCTGCTCGCTGGCATGGGCCTCGTTGAGGTACTGCACGACCTTCTGCTGGGCTGCGTCCATGGGAGCTCCGATCGATCGGTTGCGCTGCGGGGCCCGGAACAGGGCCCAAGGCGGTGGACGGACGAGAGCGCGGCGGGCGGTCGGTGTCACGCCCGGTGCGCTGCCTCACTCCAGGCCGTACCCCGCCGAGACGGACGCAAACGGGCGTTCGCCCCGTGTGATCCACGTCACAGAGTGAGCCGGCTACAGCCGCGACCGCCGGCGCCGCCGCCCGCCGGCGAACCCGAGCGGCAGGAAGAGGAGCAGCGGGAGGAACAGCACGTGGCCGCTGGTCGCCAGGTAGATGACCGCGGCGACGACGAGGCCCAGGAGCAGCAAGCGCATCCGGGGCACCTGCCCGGTCGCGGGACGGCCGAACTGGGCCGGGCGCCCGACGGTCAGCGGACGGACCGCGCGGCCCCGAGCAGGTGGGCGGCGAGGGCGCGATCGCGGATCGTCATGCGCCGAGGCCAGTGGTGGCGGAGGCACATCGTAGAGATACACCTGGGGGGTATGATGGGGACATGGCTCCCACTGCGACAACGCCCACCCGCGGCTACAGCGCGACCAAGGACCAGCTGCTCAAGCGACTCAAGCGCGTCGAAGGCCAGGTGCGCGGCATCGAGGGCATGGTCGAGGACGAGCGCTACTGCATCGACGTGCTCACGCAGATCTCCGCGGTGCAGGCGGCCCTCGACAAGGTCGCGCTCGGCCTGCTCGACGAGCACGCGCGCCACTGCGTCCTCGGCGCCGGCCCTGACGACCGGCCGGAGAAGACCGAGGAGCTCATGGCGGCCGTCGGGCGCCTCATGCGCCGCGGCTGAGGGCCGTGGACGCCGCGGCCGCGTGGCCTACTGGGTAGGGGGACCGACCCCGAGACGCACCAGGAGGCGCGCGATGACGCTGGGCTATGAGGAGTTCGTCACCACGGTGAAGGAGGGCGCGCACATCTCCGACCAGGAGGCCGAGCGCGTGTCGTGCGCCACGCTGAAGACGCTCGCCGACCGCCTCTCGTCCGGGGAGACGGAGGATCTCGCCGAGCGGCTTCCCGAGCAGCTGCGCTCGTGCCTGGTCCCCGACCTCGACACCGCCCGGCGCTTCCACGTCGACGAGTTCCTGCACCGGATCGCCGCGCGGACGGGCATCGACGACGCGAGCGCCGAGCGGGACGCCCGCGCCGTCTTCGTCGCGCTCAAGCAGGCCGTCGGCCCGGAGGAGTTCGCCGACATGCGCTCCGAGCTGCCCGCGGACTTCGACCCGCTGCTCGACCAGGCCGCCCGCCCCGCGCCCATCCGGCCGGACGGGCTGC
This sequence comes from Solirubrobacteraceae bacterium, assembly GCA_034664785.1. GTDB lineage: Bacteria > Actinomycetota > Thermoleophilia > Solirubrobacterales > Solirubrobacteraceae > Paraconexibacter. Next base: position 2,386 of record JAXDGY010000285.1, on the reverse strand, counting down.
GCCCGCCGCTGGTGACGATCGACGCGTTGCTCGACCGCCTCGGGCAGCAGACCGGCCTCGACCGGGACCGGGCCCTCCGCGCCGCCGAGGCCGTCCTCGAGGTGCTCGCGATCCGCATCTCGGGCGGGCAGATCGAGGACATCGAGCCCCTGCTGCCGCCGGAGCTGCGCCCCGCGCTCGAGCGCGGCCGGAGCGTGAGCGGCGAGCGCGCCGTGCCCTTGTCGGTCGACGCGTTCCTGCAGGAGATCGCGCAGCGCGAGGACGTCGATCGCGGGCTGGCGGCGGAGCACGCCAGGGCGGTGCTCGCCGTGCTGCGCGAGGTCCTCCCCGAGCCGGAGTTCCTCGACATCAAGCAGCAGCTCCCGGGCGAGTACTCGGTGCTGCTGAAGCGGGGCTGAGCTAGCTTGTAGAGCGTCTCCGTCGACGACACCAGGCCGCTGGCCCTCACCGTGGGATGCAGCTTCGGCTTCGAGACGCCGCAGCCGGTGTCCGCGGTGCTCCAGGTCGCGCCGCTGGCAGCCGGCGGTCAGCTGCGCGCCGAGCGCTGGGACACCGCCGCCGACCACCACGGCTACACCGACCTCTTCGGCAACCGCTGCGAGCGGGTGACGATCGCCGCGGGAGCGTCGCGGATCGTCTACGAGGCCGAGGTCGTGCTGACGTCGCCGGAGGACCGGATCGCCCTCGGGACACCCGAGACGCCGATCATGGCGCTGCCGGACGAGCAGATCGCGTTCCTCATGCCGAGCCGCTTCTGCCTCCCCGACGAGCTCGGGCACGAGGCGTGGCAGCGCTTCGGCGACCTCGCCCCTGGCTGGGAGCGCGTCCAGGCGATCACCGACTTCGTGCACGATCACCTCGAATGGGTGGCCGGCGCGTCGAACCCGTGGACCACGGCCGCAGACGCCCACCGCGCCGGGCAGGGCGTCTGCCGCGACTTCGCGCACGTGGCGATCACGTTCTGCCGGGCGCTGAACATCCCCGCGCGCTACGTGTTCGGCTACATCCCGGAGATCGACGTCCCCCTGCCCGCCGAGCCGATGGACTTCGCTGCCTGGTTCGAGGTCTACCTCGACGGCGCTTGGCACACGTTCGACGCCCGCAACAACCGCCGCCGCGTCGGCCGGGTGGTCGTCGGGCGCGGCCGCGATGCCGTGGACGTCGCGCTGATCACCTCGTTCGGCCCCGTGACGCTCACCGAGTTCGCGGTTCGCGCCGCGTAGGTGAACAAAGCCGTCATCGCCGTGCGACTGAACGTCGCATCTGCTTAGGGTCCGCCCACCGCGGGTGGTCCGGCGGTCTCATCTGGCCCGCGCTGTCGACGGGCCGAACAACGAAGGGGCGAAGTTGCGGAACTTGCGGAAGCGCTGGGCGTACGTCGGCGCGCTGATGGTGCTCGTCCTCGCGGTCCTGACGGGCGGCGGCCTCGCGGTGGCGAGCCTCGGCCCGGACGACCCGACCTATGTTCCGGGAACGCCGTTCCCGAAGCTCGACGAGGTCCAGGAGCAGCAGCTGCTGGAGCGCGACCAGGAGTTCGTCGCCGACCGCACCGCGGGCGACAACCCCCTCGACATCGCCCATGCGGGGCAGCTGCGCGCCAAGTCGGCCAAGGCGGCCAAGGGGCTCGCCAAGAGCCCGCCGCCCGCGACCGGGCCGTCGACCTTCACCGGCGGATGGTCGTCGGTCGGTCAGCGCCCGATCGGCGAGATCACCCGCTCGTCCTCCAGCCTGGCGGAGATGAACGGGCGCATCGGCGCGCTCGCGATCCGCCCGAGCACCGGTCAGATCATCCTCGGCGGCGCCCAGGGCGGCATCTGGACCTACGACGCGTCCACCGGCCGGTGGACGCCGCGCACCGACGACCAGGAGACGCAGGCCATCGGCTCGCTCGCCGTCGCCGCGACGGATGACAAGGTCATCTACGCCGGCACCGGCGAGGGCGCGCTCTCGGGCGACAGCTACTTCGGCGACGGGATCCTCAAGTCGACCGACGGCGGGCAGACCTGGTCGACGGTGTCGGGCGACACCTTCCAGGGCGTCTCGATCCCGCGCGTCGTCGTCGATCCCACGAACGCCGACCACCTCTACGCGGCGGCCCTCCGCGGTCGCGGCGGCGCGCGCCGCACGAGCCCCACGACGCACTCGCGCTTCGGCGTCTGGGAGTCCAAGGACGGCGGGGCCACCTGGACCCTCATCCGTGAGGCCGACGAGGAGCACGGGGCCACGGACATCGAGATCGACCCCCAGAACCCGAAGGTCCTCTACGCGTCCTTCCTGAGCGACGCGATCTACAAGAGCACCGACGGCGGCGCGACGTGGACGAAGCTCGACGGCTTCGGACTGACCGGCGCGTCGTTCAGCGGCACCCGCTTCTCGCTGTCGATCT
>JAXDGY010000284.1:0-6913 GCA_034664785.1 Solirubrobacteraceae bacterium | reverse complement strand
CGACGTCGATCCGCGCGGCCTGCAGCGTCGCGCTCGCGCGCTGCCTGGCCCAGATCGCCGACCCGGCGACGAGTTGCAGCACGTACCTGCCGCCGGCGGGCGCCGTGGAGGCGACCGGCACGAGCCGCCGCGTGACCGTATGGCGCTTGCCGTCGAGCCGGACCGGGATCGGCAGTGACTGGTTTCCCACGACCGCGCCGCGGTCGACGTTGACGAGCTGCGCAAAAACCCGGGCGCCGGACGGCGCGCCGGTGCCCGAGTAGCTCATCGTCACCTTCGGGGCGCCGAGCAGCTGGCTGGCGTGCTTGACCGTGATCGGGACGTCCAGGGATGCCGTCGTGGCGGGTGTCGCGGCGGTGGGACTGCCGGAGGTCGCGCCGGGAGTGATGGCGAGCGTGCCGGAACCGTGCGCGCGAATGGGCTTTCCGGGCGCCACCGGGTACTGCGGGGCGACGCGGTACTTGCCGTCGTCCGAGCGGAATTCGAAGCCGGGTCGACCCTTCACGCTGCGATCCCCATCGAGATAGCGATGAAGCCAGGCGGCGCTGGCGGCCAGGAGGCGCGGGTCGCCGCCGCCGCTGCCGAGGATCGAGCCGACGTCGAGGCCGGCCCCCGGCGCGCCGCCGTTGCCGGCGCCGCACTGACCGTGGCCGCCGCAGAACCAGAACATCTTGACGGGCACGCCGCGTGCTTTGAGCAGCCGGTAGACCTTCACGTCCTCGTCCAGCGGGAAGAGCGTGTCCACCGTGCCGCCGACGACCAAGGTCGGGGCCTTGATCCGGCGGATGGTGGCGTCGCCCGGCCCCCGGTCGCGGAACCACTGCTCGTCCTCCGCGCTGAGGACGCCGGTGGCGGTGGCGCTGTCGTAGGACGACGTGATGTGCCGGTCGAGCCCACCGGTCTGGACGCCCGCCGGGCCGCCGGCGAGCCCGCCGTTGGTGGCGGCGGGGAGGCCGCCGGTGTACAGGAGCGTGTTCCAGCCCTCCTTGAAGGTGCGGTCCTTGTAGAGGCTCGTCTCGAGCGAGTGCCAGGCGACGACCGGGACGATGGCGTCGACGCGGCGGTCGATGCCCGCCGTGGACAGCTGAATCCCTCCGCCGTAGCTGCCGCCGGTCATGCCCACGCGCGGGTCGCCGGGCGCGTCGAGCTTGACCTGCGGCTCCTGCGCCATCTGGCTGATGAGCGCCTTGACGTCGCGGCCCTCGACCTGAGGAGCGTCGACGTTGACCTCGCCGCCCGACGCACCGAAGCCGCGCGGATCCCAGGTCAGGACGTTGTACCCGAGGTCGTGCAGTCGCTTGATGGCCCCCGCGGAGGGGTCGGTCTCTCCTGACGCGCTCCAGCCCGGGCCGTTCAACACCACAGGCGCGCGCTGGCCCGGGACGAGCGACGGGTTCGGGAACCAGTGGGCGACGATCGGAGTGCCGTCGAACGACGCGACCACGATGTCCTCGGCTCGCGCCGAAGCCGTCCACGACGCCATCAGCACCACGGCCACGACCAACGACATCCTCGTCCTCATCCGTCCCTCTCTCCCCTTGGACATCGGGCGACCATACAGTTGGTGCATGCCGCACCTGAGTACGGAGCGCCGTTCTGAAGAAGACTCCGCCGTTGTCCGGGCGTCGGGTTCATGACGATCGCCCGCCGCTGTACTGCTCGTCGCTGACGCGCTCTCCCCACGTGACCGGACTGCCCGACTCGTCGTTCTGCTGCATGGCGATGTGGACCATGAAGCGGTCGGGTGCCGCGCCGTGCCAGTGGTTCTCGCCCGGCTCGAAGAAGACCCGGTCGCCGGGCCGGAGCTCCTCGACCGGCCCGCCCTCGCGCCGACAGCGCCCGACGCCCTCGGTGACGAAGATCGTCTGACCGTGAGGATGGGTGTGCCAGGCGGTGCGGGCGCCGGGCGTGAAGTGCACGAGCGCGGCGGCAAAGGTCGACGTCGCTTCGGGCGCGGCGACGGCGTCGATGTAGACGTCGCCGGTGAACCAGCCGTCGGGGCCCTTCTGCGTCTCGTCGGTGCTGCGGGTGATCTGCATCTCGCTGTTCCTTGTGAAGTTGGATGTGTGTATGCGGACGCCGTTGGGCGTGGTCGTGTCGGCCACCCTCACCAGTGGCGCGTTGGTCGCCGCGCTCAGGCGGTCTGGCCGCCGTAGACGACCATCGCGTGGCCGACGGTGAACGCTGCCTCGTCGGAGCACAGCCACAGCACGGCGGCGGCGATCTCCTCGGGGCGGCCCATGCGGCCGATCGGCTCCTGGGCGATGACGGCGGCGCGGCCTTCGTTGGTGTCGCCGGTGAACCGGCGCATCATCTCGGTATCGATGATCCCGGGGCAGATCGCGTTGATGCGGATGCCCTGGTCGGCGTAGTCGAGCGCGGCGGACTTCGTGAGGCCGATGACGCCGTGCTTGGTCGCCGCGTAGGCGGCGTTGCCGGCGAAGCCCTTCACGCCGGCGCCCGAGGAGGTGTTGACGATGGCGCCGCCGCCGCGGGGGAGCATCAGCTCGACCTCATGCTTCATGGCGATGAACACGCCACGGAGGTTGACGGCGACCAAACGGTCCCATTCGTCGTCGCTGATCTCGTGCGCCGGCTTGATCGCCTGCTCAATGCCGGCGTTGTTGAAGGCGATGTCGAGGCGGCCGAACCGCTCGACCGTCGCGTCGAGTGCCGCCTTGATGTCGTCGCCGCGCGTGACGTCGCAGGCCACGGCGAGCGCCTGCCCGCCCGTCTGCTCGATGAGGCCGGCGGTCTCCTTGGCGCCGTCGGCGGCGATGTCGGCGACCACAACGCTCGCGCCCTCGCGGGCGAGCGCGAGCGCCGTGGCGCGGCCGATGCCGCTCGTCGCGCCGGTCACGAAGGCAACCTTCCCGTCGAAGCGGCTCATGGGCGCAACAGCACCTTGATCGCCTCGCGCTGGTCCATCGCGCGGTAGCCGGTTGCCGCTTCTTCAAGCGGGAGCTCCAAGTCGAAGACCTCGCCGGGGTTGATCTGCCGCGTCCAGATGAGGTCGATGAGCTCGGGGAGGAAACGCCGCACCGGGGCTGGCCCGCCGTGGACGTGCGCGAGGCTCCAGAACAGGTCCATGCCGTCGATCGCGACGCCGTGCGCCACGCCGACGAAACCGACGTGGCCACCGGGACGCGCGGCGTGCAGCGCCTGGTTCATCGACTCCTGCGTGCCGACAGCCTCGACCACCGAGTGTGCGCCGAGCCCGTCGGTCATCTCCTTGATCGCGGCCACGCCGGCGTCGCCGCGCACCGCCACGATCTCCGTGGCGCCGAACTCACGGGCGAGTCGCTGGCGCGACTCGTGGCGGCTCATGGCGATGATCCGCTCAGCGCCGAGCTGCTTGGCCGCCAACACCGCGAGCAGCCCGACCGCGCCGTCGCCGACCACGGCGACGGTCTTGCCCGGGCCGGCCTCGGCGGCCACGGCACCGAACCAGCCGGTGCCCAGGACGTCGGAGGCCGCGACGAGGCTCGGGATGAGGTCGTCGGACGGCATGTCGGGGGTGGCGACGAGAGTGCCGTCGGCGAGCGGGACACGGAGCAGGTCGGCCTGGGCGCCGAGAGCGCCCATGGGGACGCGGTCCACGCACGCGCTCTGGTAGCCGGACCGGCAGACCGGGCAGGTGTTGTCGCTGGCCCAGAACGACCCGACGACGAACTGGCCGGGCTTGACGGTGGTGACGGCGTCGCCGACTTCCTCCACGATGCCGGCGTACTCGTGGCCCATCGGCATCGGCCACATCGAGTCCTCGACGCCGATCCCTCGGTAGGGCCACAGGTCTGAGCCGCACACGCAGGCGGCCGAGACGCGGATGATCGCGTCGGTCGGCTCGACGATCTGCGGGGCCTCGCGGTCCTCGACCCGCACCGCGCCGGGGCCGTGCATCACGGCGCCGCGCATCACGAGGCCGCCTTTGCGTCCTCGTGGGACAGGCTGACCGAGACATCGCGGTGCGCGTCGACCTGCGCGAGCAACAGTCGCGCCTTGTCCTCAACGCCCTCGACGACGTCCTCACCGGCTGCCCAACGCAGCGGCGGCTCATCCGAGTCGGCCAACTGCACCAGCGCCCGGGCGAGCTTGGCCGGGTCGCCGGCCTGCGTGCCGTTCATCGAGGCCCAGAAGGAGTTGATCCCGGCTCGCGCCTCGTCGTAGTCGCCGATCGACAGCTCGCCGAACGTGGTCGACTCGGGCGTCAGCAGCTCGGTGCGGAAGAAGCCGGGCTCGACGATCATCGTGCGGATCCCGAACGGCTCCACCTCGCCGGCCAGGCTCTCCATCCAGCCCTCCACCGCGAACTTCGACGCCGCGTAGGCCGAACCGGAGGGACTGCCGATCACGCCGGCGCCCGAGGAGATCGAGATGACCTGGCCGCCGTGCTGCCGGCGCATCACCGGCAGCACTGCCCGGGTGACCGTCATGGGGCCGAACAGGTTGGTCTCGATCTGCGAGCGCACCTGCTCGGTGGTGAGTTCCTCGAAGAAGCCGGCCAGGAAGCTGCCGGCGTTGTTGAGCAGCACGTCGATGCGGCCGAAGCGCTCGACGGCAGTGGCCACGGCGTCCTCGGCGCTGTGGGGGTCGGTCACGTCGAGGGCGGTCACGAGCAGGTTCTCGTGCTCGCCGACGGCCGAGCGGACCGTGTCGGGGTTGCGGCCGGTCGCCACAACGTTGTGGCCGGCGGCCAGGGCCGCGCGGGCGAACTCGACGCCCATGCCGCGACCGGCGCCGGTAATGAGCCAGGTCTTTGTCATGCCAATGAAGCTAGATCCGCGCATGGCTCGGAAAGGGGGGCTGTGAACCCCCCTCAGCGCCCACGCGACACCGCCTCGGCGACGTGCCCGAGCTAGCCTCGGGCACGTGGACCGCCGAGGCGAAATCCGAGAGTTTCTGATGTCGCGCAGGGCGCGGGTGACGCCCGAGCAGGCCGGGCTGTACGTGCTGGACGGCGACGTTCGACGGGTGCCCGGGCTACGCCGCGAGGAAGTGGCGGACCTCGCCGGCGTGAGCGCGGACTACTACACCCAGCTTGAGCGCGGGGACGTCGACGGAGCGTCCGACAGCGTGCTGAGCGCCGTCGCGCGCGCACTGCGCCTCGACGATGCCGAACGTCTGCACCTGTTCGACCTCGCCCGGCCCGAGGCAGCATCACGCTTGGCGTCGTTCCACGGCCCGATCCGCCCGAGCGTGCAGCGGACCCTCGACGCGTTCACCGGCGGCATGGCGCTCGTGCGCAATCGGCAATGGGACTACCTCGCGGCCAACACAGTGGGCCGTGCGGTGTACGCAGAAGTCTTCGACGGCCGGACCGGCCCGCCGAACCACGCTCGATACGTGTTCCTCGACGACCGCGCCCGAGCCTTCTTCGACGACTGGCCGGCGGTAGCGCACGACACGGCCCGCATCCTGCGCTCCGAAACCGGGCGGGATCCGCACGATCCCGGACCCGCAGAACTCATCGAGGAGCTGTCGCAGACCAGCGACGAGTTTCGGGCCGTCTGGTCACAGCACGACGTGCGCCTGCCCGCATCGGGCCTGCACCGGTTTCACCACCCCGTCGTCGGCGACCTCGATCTCGTCTTCGAGGCAGCGGAACTGCGAGCAGACCCAGGCCTGACGCTTCTGCTGGCCACCCCGGACCAGGGATCGCCGACCGAAGTGGCGCTGCACCGGCTCGGCGCCATGACAGCGTGCGGTGAGTGACGGCCCTGCCATGACCGGCGTCCCGTGTCGGCCGCCCGATCGGGCTCAGCCTCGGCGGCGCATCGCGCCGTCGCCCCCAGGAGGGCGCGAGGGCAAACACGGGCCGTAGGACAAACCCCCGACTGCTCCTTTGAGGCACAAGCAGCAGCGCGGGACCGCACTCCAGGTACAGGGAGTACGTCTCGTCGTGCAACTCCTCCTGCTCGACGCCGGGGAGTTGTGCCCACGTGATGACGAGAAGGTCTATTCGGAGTGCATCGGCGAGTGCGCCGGCCACATGTCCCCCGAGCCGCCGAGCCGAACAGGCGACCTCGTGAGCCGCTCGCCCAACCGCTCGCGCAGCAGCAGGCAGAATCGGCCAGGCACTCGAGGGCGAGAGCAGACGCGGTGAGTCGGTGTCGCCCAGATCAGCGCTTGCGTTGGCGTGACAGCTCAGTGCTGGCACCGTTGACCGGCCCGCGACCGGCGGCTTACGGTCTGTGCAAGCGAACGCCAGGAGGGACGATGGGCAAGCTCCGGAGGGCCGTGCTGGCCGGGGTGGCGGGGACGGTGATGGCGCTGGCGGGGACCGGCGTCGCATCGGCGATGCCGCCGGACGTGCAGACGTTCGCCGACCCGTTCAGCGGCTCGTTCGGCTGCGACGGGTTCGACGCCGAGTACAGCGGCCAGGACCGCGGCCGCATCACGGACTACTACGACAACGCCGGCAACCTCGTCCGCGAGGTCGGGCACATCCACTCGTACGAGACGGACACGAACCTCGCGACGGGCCTCTCGGTCGAGGTCCAGACGAACATCACGGTGCACGCCGACCTGAACCCCGACGGGAGCTTCGGGACGTACGCGATCACCGGCGAGTTCAACGTCGCCAACCGGCCCGGAAAGGGCGTCGTGCTGCACGACACGGCCCGCGTCGAGTTCGACGAGGACGGCAACCCGGTGATCTTCCACGGCGTCCACGACACCTTCACCAAGGGCGATCAGGCCTTCTGCGACGCACTGAGCTGAGCGTCCGCGCGCCTTGGCGGTCGACCGCCGGGTGCGCGACCCGCTCCCCCGGGACCCTCGGGCGACGGCTCGCGAAGCCGACAACGGGGTCTTCCGCCACACATCGGAGGCGCGATGGAACAACCATGCCCGAGGTTTGCGCTCTGACTCGTCGTCGCGCCCGCCCGGCCGGCGGCGAGAGGAGGTCGGCGTC
>JAXDGY010000283.1:0-3718 GCA_034664785.1 Solirubrobacteraceae bacterium | reverse complement strand
GTCTTCACGCTCGAGGCCACGCCGATCAAGTTCGGGGCCGGGGCCGCCGGCGATGCCGGCTGGGAGCTCGAGCGCCTCGGCGTGACGCGGGCGCTGCTCGTCACCGACCCGGGCGTGCGCGCGCTCGGGCACGCCGACCGGGTCAGGGAGCTCATCGAGCGCGAGGGCATCGAGGTCATCGTCTACGACCGCGCGCGCGTCGAGCCGACCGTCGAGTCCATGCAGGACGCGGCCGACTTCGCGCTGGAGGCCGGCGTCGACGGCTTCGTGTCCGTCGGCGGGGGATCGAGCATCGACACCGCGAAGGTCGCGAACCTCATCACCACGCACCCGGCACCGGTCATGGACTACGTCAACGCGCCCGTCGGCGGGGGTCGCAAGCCGCCGGCGCCGCTGCGGCCGCACCTCGCCATCCCGACCACCTCGGGCACCGGCTCGGAGGCGACCACGGTCGCCGTCCTCGACATCCCCGACCAGCGGGTCAAGAGCGGCATCTCGCACCGGTACCTGCGCGCGACGCAGGGCATCGTCGATCCGGAACTCGTCCGCACGCTGTCCCCCGAGGTCACCTCGTCGGCCGGGCTCGACGTCGTCTGCCACGCGGCCGAGTCCTACCTCGCGCGCGCCTACGACCAGCGCGAGCGCCCCGCGACCCCCGACGACCGCCCGCCCTACCAGGGCTCCAACCCGGTCGCCGACGTGTGGTCGGCCAAGGCGCTCGAGTTCGGCGGCAGGTTCCTGCGCCGGGCGGTCGCCGACGGCGACGACGTCGAGGCCCGGGGCGCGATGATGCTCGGCGCGAGCATGGCGGGCGTCGGGTTCGGCTCGGCCGGGGTGCACATCCCGCACTCCTGCGCCTACCCCATCGCGAGCCTCAAGCACTCCTACCAGCCGCCCGGCTACCCCGACGACCACCCGTTCGTCCCGCACGGCCACTCGGTGATCGTCACGGCGCCGGCGGCGTTCCGCTTCACCTACGAGGCGATGCCCGAGCGCCACCACCACGTCGCCGAGCTGCTCGCCGGCGAGCCGCTGGAGGACCCGGGACCCGACACGCTGCCCGACGTCCTGCGCGAGCTGATGCGCGACGTCGGCGCGCCGCGGGGGATCGCCGAGCTCGGCTACGGCGAGGACGACGTGCCGGCCCTGGTGGAGGGGACGATGAAGCAGCAGCGGCTGCTCGTCGGCTCGCCGCGCGAGGTCACCGAGACCGACATCGCCCACATCCTGAACGCGTCGATGACCAACTGGTGAGTGGAGAGCAGCATGGCCGACAACGTCCGCCTGTACATGTTCGAGTGCGGCACGCTCCAGTGCCACGTCGAGAACATCAAGATGAACCAGGGGCTCGGCGACGAGTACGAGATCCCGGTGCCGTGGTTCCTCATCACGCATCCGAAGGGCAACGTGGTGATCGACGGTGGCAACGCCGCGGAGTGCGCGACCGACCCGGTCGGCCACTGGGGCGCGACCTGCGAGGTCTACTACCCCCGGATGACGCCCGAGCAGGCGTGCGCGCCGGCGCTGCGTACCGCGGGCTTCGACCCCGCCGACGTCGCGTTCATCCTGCAGTCGCACCTGCACCTGGATCACACCGGCGCGCTCGCGGCGCTCGAGGAGTTCCCCAACGCGGAGGTGGTCGCCACCCGCACCGAGTACGAGTACAGCCGCGCCCCCGACTGGTTCGCCGCCGGCGGCTACATCCGGGCCGACTTCGACAAGCCCGGCGTCCCGTGGGCGCTGCTCGACGAGACGGACGACGGCTACGACCTCTACGGCGACGGCGTCATCCGCATGTGGCGCTCCCCGGGCCACGCGCCCGGCCACCAGTCCTTCGAGATCACGCTGCCCAACACCGGCTCGGTGCTGCTGACCGTGGACGCCGCCTACACGACCGACCACTGGGAGGAGAAGGCGCTGCCCGGCTTCCTCACCTCGGCCGTCGAGAGCGCGCGCTCGGTGCGCAAGCTGCGCCGCATCGCGGCCCGCTCGGGCTCGACCGTGGTCACCGGCCACGACCCCGAGGCCTGGCCGGGCTTCCGGCAGGCGCCCGGGTTCTACGACTGACCGCCGCGGCGCTCAGGCCGCGGCTGTCTCCCGGTCCCAGCGCGCGAGGGTCGTGCGCAGGCTCGCCAGCGCGGCGAGGCCGACGGGCGCCGGAAGCCAGATCGCCACGGCGCGGTAGCCGAGCACCGAGACGATCGCCAGGTCGGCGTCGACCCCGAAGGCGAGCAGGACGCCGCCGATCCCGCCGCTGACGGCGCCCGGGATCGGGATGAGGTTGCCGGCCTGGCCGACGAAGTAGGCGAGCACGACCACGAGCAGCGGGACGTGGGCGCCGAACGCGTCGAGCATCGCCCACAGGACGGCGGCGTCGCAGGCCCACCAGACGAGCGCGCCGAGCAGCCGCACGTCCGCCGCCGCGACGAGGCGCAGCGCGTCGTCGACGGCCTCGCCGAGCAGCGCGGCGCCGGCGCGCAGGCGACCGGCGGCCGTCGCGGGCGCGGCGGCGGTCCGGCCGGCGGCGCTGCGGGTGCGGTGGCGCAGGCCGAGCGCCACGGCGGTCGCGATGGCCAGGGCGGCGAGCGCAGCCGGCACGGCGGTCAGCGCCAGCGGGCCGTGCGCGTCGGCCGCGCCGAGCGCCAGCAGCGAGCCCGAGACCGCGATGGCGCCGAGGAAGACGGCGTAGAGCACGACGAGGAAGGCGAGCAGCGTGCGGCCGGCGTGGCGGGCGTCGAGGCCGGTGCGGCGCAGCGCCCAGAGGGTCAGGGCCGCGCCGCCGACGCCGCCGGTCGGCATCAGGCGCGTGGCGGCGGCACCGCCGAGGGTGACCTCGACGCTCTCGCGCACGCCCATCTTCGGGGTCGCGCGGCCGGCGACGAGCCACAGCAGCGCGACGTAGCCGGCGAAGGAGAGGATCTCGAAGCCGGCGGCGGCCACGACCCAGCGCGGGTCGGCCTCGACGGCACGGCTCAGCGCATGCGCGAAGGCCTGGGCCGGGCCGCCGGCAGCCACGAGCACGGCCGCGGCCACCGCGGCGATCGCGCCGGGGACCACGGCGCGCCGCGCCAGCGCGCGGAGGTCGAGCGTGGGGAGGGCGACGTCGGCGAGGTCGGGATGACGGGTTGCTGCCTGCATGCCCCTTGAGACTCCCGCGGCGCGCGTTTCTCGTCGGTGACAGTGGCCACACTGCGCGGGGTAGGGTCGGCGGGGTGGACAGCGCAACGCCCACGATCGAGGTGGGCGCGCACGGCCTGGGCCCCGGCGCGGTGCTGGCCGTCGCGCGCGGCGACGCGCCCGCGACGCTGACCGGCGAGGCGCGCGCGGCGATGGCGGTCACCGCCGGCGTCGTCGCCCGGCTCGTGGACGCCGACGAGCCGGCGTACGGCGTCTCGACGGGCTTCGGGTCGCTGGCCAACGTCGTGATCGCCCCCGAGCGCCGCGAGGAGCTGCAGCGCGCGCTGGTGCGCTCGCACGCCGCCGGGATGGGCCCACCGGTCGAGCGGGAGGTCGTGCGGGCGATGATGGTGCTGCGCGCCCGCACGCTGGCCATGGGCTACAGCGGCGCGCGGGCGGTCGTCGCCGAGCAGATCCTCGCCCTGCTCAACGCCGGGATCACGCCGGTCGTGCCCGAGCACGGCTCGCTGGGCGCCAGCGGCGACCTCGCGCCCCTGGCCCACTGCGCGCTGGCGCTGCTCGGCGAGGGGGAGGTCGTCGA
>JAXDGY010000282.1:0-4022 GCA_034664785.1 Solirubrobacteraceae bacterium | reverse complement strand
GGGCGCTGGACGTCTTCGCCGCCGTCAAGGCGCGCTTCGAGGCCGAGCACGGCCCGCTTCCCGGGCCCGGCGCGCACGGCTCGCGGACCGCTGCCGGCTAGCACAAGAAGGCCGCGCGCGGCGTGCGGAGAAAAAGCGCGCTCTGAGCGAATCTTGTGCGGCTCCGGACGTTGACCGGGCGACGCCGGAACGCGTACGTTCGGGAAGCGCTGACGCCGGCGCCGGGGAGGGACCAGGACACGGGCGGCGGACCTTGTGGGAGGTCCGCGCCGTTGTCCGCGGGCCGATGCTGGACGTCCTGGAACGCGCGTCGGCGCTTTGCCGCCACACCCCACTACAAGAATGACCGGCCGCTCGGATGCGCGAGCCGGGAGGAGGACACATGACCCCAACAGCGACGATCGCCCGCGGGCCGCAGCACCTGCAGGCCCTCGCCCGTGCCAATCAGGTCCGGCTGGCCCGAGCCGAGCTCAAGCGCCGCGTGTGCGACGGCGAGGTCACCGTCGCCGACGTCGTGCTCGAGTCGCCCTGGGAGGCCGAGACGATGACCGTCGCGGACCTGCTGCTGAGCCAGCGCCGCTGGGGTCGCACGCGCTGCCGCAAGTTCCTGCAGGCGATCCCGATGTCGGAGGCCAAGACGATCGGCACGATGACCGACCGCCAGCGCGCCGCCGTCGCGGCGATGCTCAGCGGGACGGACGATCGTCGCGACGCCGCCCGCGAGGCCGTGCTGGCCTGACCGGGCGGAGGCGCCCTCCTAGGCGGTGGCGATCTCCAGGATGTGGCCGTCGGGGTCGCGGAAGTAGATCGACCGGAGGGCGCCGCGGTCGAAGACGTCGGTGACCGTCACGCCGCGCGAGGTCAGCCAGTCGCGCCATGCCTCCTGCTCCTCGCGCGTCGCGACGCCGAACGCGAGGTGGTGGGTGGAGCCGCGCCCCACGCGGCCCTCGTCCATGCCCGGGTACTCGAGGAAGGTCACGAGCGTCCCCGGGGTCGCGTCGGCGTCGCCGAACCAGAAGTGCCGCGCGCCGGGATCGTCCGGGTTGGCCTCCTCGCGCACGAGCGCGAGCCCGAGCGTGTCCCGGTAGAAGGCCGTCGTCCGCTCCAGGTCGGAGGCGATGAGCGTCACGTGGTGGAGTCCGGTGAGCTGCATCCGGCGCGGGGCCTGGGGCGGTGTCGTCTCTGGGTGGGACAAGCCGCGGACGATAGTCGGCGATGGGCCGGCGCGGCCTCAGGCCCGGAACCCGAGGCCCCCGCTGCGGCGCGCGAAGATGCGGCGCAGCGCGACGGTGACCGCGGCCAGGACGGCCAGGCCGACGACGAGCAGGACGACCTGCGGCAGGCTCGTGAGCAGGAACAGCGGCGTGATGACCGCCAGCGCGCAGACGGCCGCGAGCAGCAGGCTGTGCGACCGGAATCCCGCCATGTGCTCGCGCAGGGCGAGCTCGAGCCCCGAGAGGGAGACGAGCACGAAGCCGCAGCCCAGGAGCACGCCGCGGCGGCCCGCGTCGAAGAAGCCCCACACGATCAGCACGATGCCGAGCAGGATGCACAGCTCGACGAGGGGGAACGGCGACCACGGGGCCGGCGGCGCCTCCTCCATCCGGGCGCGGCGATCCGCGCGGCGGCCGGGGCTCGCGGCCTGCCTCGGGGGCATCGGAGCCGGCGCGCGTGGCGGCGACGGCGAGCCCGCTGCGCCCGGACGGCTCTTGCGGCTGCGCTTGCCCACGGCGCCCGATCCTAGTCTGCGGCCTGACGCGCGCGCGTCAGGCCCGCGCTAACGGGCAGCCGCTCGACAGCTTGACGTGCCACCAGCCCATCAGCATGCCGATGAGGCCGAGGCGCGGACGTACCTCCCAGACCCCGCAGCCGCCCTCGCCGAGCGCGCGGTTGGGCAGGCGGGCGAACTTGTGGCGACCGGGCTCGAGGAGCATGTCCTCCAGCAGCGCGCGGTTGCGCGCCTGGGCCTCCCCCGTCCGCGCCACCTGCGCGCGCGCACCGGCCAGGCGCTCCGCCAGGGCGTCGCGCAGCGCCTCGAGCTCGCCGAGGCCCAGCAGCCGCGGGCCGGCCACCGGCGCCGGGACGCGCACGTCCACGGCGGCGAACGGGAAGGCCGCGACCAGCGCCTCGCCGAGCTCGCGCTCGAGGCGCGCGATCTGCGCGCGCAGCGCGCGGCGGGCGTCGCGCTCGTCGAGCGGCGTGGTGCCCGGCGCCGCACCCGGCTCCGGGCGGGATGGGACGCGATGCTGGTCGACGAGCGCCACGGTCACTCCTCCTTGCCTGGACTGGCAGCCTACCGCCGCCCCTGGTCACGGTCCAACGCCTCGGCGCACGTCCACAACGCCTCCTCGACGTGGAGCTCGGGCACGCCGGCGACCTGCACGGTGAACACCCGCAGCGCCGGCGTCGCCGGCCCGGGCAGATGGCTCGCCGCGACCGCCCCGAAGAGCACGGCGACGGGCCGCTCGGCGTCGGCCACCACGAGGCGGCCCGGCGCGAGGTCGGGCGCGTAGCCGCCACGCCCCAGCCGCTCGCCGCGCTGCGCCTCGCGCACGCCGAGCGGGCCGTCCAGCGCGCCGGCGTCCACCGCCCACAGGGGGACCGCGGTCTCGACGAGCGCCAGCAGCAGCGCGTCCGCCACGCGCTCGCGCGCGGCGAACCCGCCCCGGACCAGGCGCTCCAGCGCGGCGGCCTCGACGGGCGTGCGCGTCTCGTCGGGGTCCAGCCCGACCGAGCGGAAGAACGCGCGGTAGGCATGCGGGACGGGCTCGCGGCGCATCGTCACCGCCTGCGCGCCGCGGAAGCGGTCGCTGAGCAGCGCGAGGCGCTCCTGCAGCGCCGGCGAGCTGCGCGCCGTCCCGCCGTGGGCCTCGATCCAGCGCAGGCGCAGCTCGGGGTGCTCGGCCGCCACGGCCTCTGCGATCCAGCCCTCCTCGATCGCCGGGTCGGTCATCCGGGCAGCGCCGCCCCGCGCTCGAGCGCCGCGACGCGCCCGGTCACGCCCGCGGCGTCGAGCTCGCCGAACGTCGTCCCCGCGATCCGCCCGCCCCGCCGCAGGTAGGAGATCTGCGGGCAGACCGCCACGCCATAGAGGTTGGCGAGCACGGCGTCCGCGTCGTAGGCGACGGGGAGCCGCCAGCCCCTGGTCCGGATCAGGCGGCGGACGCGTTCGCGCTCGCCCGACCGCTCGCGCGCGCCGAGCGCCACCGCCGCGAAGGCCACCCCCGGGTGGGCGGCGCGGACGCGGTCCAGGACGTCGAGCTCGCGCACGCAGGCCGCCCCGGGGCTCGCGAAGAACGCGAGGACGACGGGGCGCCGCGCGTACAGGTCGCAGAGGTTCAGCACCCGCGGGCCGCGGACGGAGCACGCGGGCACCTTCCCGGCGTCCCCCCCGCCCTTGCCGGTGGCGAAGTTCACGTCGCCCTGCAGGTCGCTGAGCGCGAGCGGCGCCGCGAACGGCGGCGCCGGCTTGCCGGTCGCGACGCCGCGGGAGCCGGGCCCGTTGGTGCGGACCGTGTTCAGCGTCACGTAGCCCAGGCCGAGGACCAGCACGACGCCGAGGAACCATCCGTAGCGGCTCGCTCCGGGCGCCATGCGGGCGGGTCCGCCGCCGCCCCCGCCGCGCGGCGCGGGCTCCGAGCGGATCCGGGCCAGGTCGGGGTCCTCGCGGTGCGCCCATCTCTCCTGGGCGGCATCCGGCCCGTCCTGCTCGTCCGGTGCGGGATCGAAGCCCAGCGGGCCCTCGTCGCCGGGGTCGCGCGCGCCCATTCCCGGCCTCAGGCCGCTTCGGCCCCGACGTCGCCCGCCGAGCGTCGCCGGCGCCGCCAGGGCAGCCCGACGCGGCGGCGCACGGCGCCGAACGCGCCGCGCTCGGCGAGGACGAGCGCCGACGGGAGCACCACCAGGACGCCGAGCAGCGAGACGGTCAGGTCGACGACGGTGACCGCGCCGAAGTCGCGGAGCATGCGGATGTCCGACAGCACGAGCACGGCGAAGCCGGCGATCGCCGTCGTCCCCGAGGC
>JAXDGY010000281.1:0-10493 GCA_034664785.1 Solirubrobacteraceae bacterium | reverse complement strand
TGCTCGCCTCGCCGCGGCGCAAGCTCGGCGAGCTCGCGGTCGAGACCGGGCGCGCCGCGCGCGCGCTCGGGCACTCGGTGGGCACGCGCGCCCCGATCAGCCGCTTCGACGTGCCGAGCTCCCCGCTTCGCCGACTGGGCACGATCAGCCGGCCGCTGGAGGAGCTCCATTCGATCAAGGCCTTCCACGGCACGACGATCAACGACGTCGTGCTGGCCGTGTCCGCCGCCGGCATGCGGACCTTCCTGCTGCGTCACGGCGACCCCGCCGCCCGCCTGAAGGCGATGGTGCCGGTCAGCGTGCGCGCGGCCGCCGCCGCCTCGGAGCTCGGCAACCGCATCTCGTTCATGTTCCTCGACCTGCCGTGCGACGAGCCGGACCCGGTGCGGCGCCTGCGTGCGATCAACCGGGCGAGCATGGAGCGCAAGCAGAGCGGTGAGCCGCAGGGCGCCGACATGGTGCTCAAGGTCGTCGCCCACGCTCCGCGCTCGCTGCAGCACGCGACCGCGCGGCTCGTCGCCAGCCCGCGCACGTTCAACGTCGTCGTCTCGAACATCCCGGGGCCCACCGAGCCGCTCTACATGCACGGTTGCCGCCTCACCGAGGCCTACCCGGTCGTCCCGCTCGCGGAGCGCCACTCGGTCTCGATCGGGATGACGACGACCGCGGGGCGCGCATGCTTCGGGCTCTACGCCGACCGCAAGGCGCTGCCGGACGTCGACCTGCTGGCGACGGACATCGAGGCCGCGATCGACGAGCTGCTCGCCGTCAGCCGGCCACCGGCCGCGGCGACGCCGAACGGCTCCCAGGCCGAGCCCGACATGGGCATCCGCGGCTGACGCGCGCCACCTGCCACGACCACCCGGTCTCGTCGTCGCGCCGGAGCGGCCGCTACTCCGCGACCTCCTGCGGCCTACCGGACAGGACAGCCGCGCCGGAGACGGACCATGCCCCCGTCCAGCACGACCGAGACCGAGATCCAAGCTGGTCGCCGTCAGCGCCGGTTCCTGCGGCGCGTGACCCTCGCCACCGCGTGCGGCGAGGGCCTGGACGGCTACGACCTGGGGATCATCAGCGTCGTCCTGCTGTCGATCAGCGAGGACCTCGAGGTCTCGACGGTGTGGACCGGCCTGCTCGGGGCGTCGTCGCTGATCGGCATCTTCATCGGCGGCCCGCTGTTCGGCCGGGTGACCGCCCGGTTCGGGCGCAGGCGGCCGTTCATGGTCAACATCGTCTGCTTCGTGGCGCTCGGCGTCGCCCAGGCGTTCGTGCAGAGCGTCGAGCAGCTCTTCGTCCTCCGGATCCTGCTCGGGATGGCGATCGGGGCCGAGTACGCGATCGGCTCACCGCTGCTGGCGGAGTTCGCGCCCGCGGAGCGGCGTGGGCGCCTCAGCGCGTGGCTGATCGCGTCGTGGTACATCGGCTTCCTGGTCTCGGTGCTGGCCGGCTACGTGATGCTGGACGTGCTCGGGATCGGCTGGCGCTGGATCATGGCCGGCTGTGCGGTGCCGGCGCTGATCACGCTGATCCTCCGCAGCGGCATGCCCGAGTCGCCGCGGTGGCTGATGAGCCGCGGACGCCGGCGGGAAGCACGGGAGGTCTCGCTCGAGCATCTCGGCGACGAGGCGCACTTCGACCGCGAGATCGCGGGCGAGCCCTTGACGCGCGGCAGGGTCAGCGGCCTGCTGTCACCCGCCTACCGCCGGCGGACGCTGCTCGTCTGCGGCTTCTGGGCGTGCAACGTCGCGCCCTACTTCGCGATCGTCACGTTCGCCCCGCAGGTGTTCGGCGCGCTTGCCCTCGACGAGCAGGCGGCCACGATCGCGACCAACGCGATGGCGGTCGCGGGCGCGGTCACCGGCGTCGTGCTCATCGACCGCCTGGGGCGGCGGCCCCTGCTGATCGTCCCGTTCTGGGTGTGCGCGGCCGCGCTGGCCATCATCGGCGTGTGGCCTGCGGCGCCGGTCGCGATCATCATCGGGTGCTTCGTCACGTTCGGGTTCTTCAACGCGATCGGCGGCACCCTCACGGGTCCGTACCCGAGCGAGCTCTTCCCGACCGACCTGCGCACCACGGCGGTGGGCGTCGGCGCCGCCGCGAGCCGGATCGGGGCGGCGCTGGGCACCTTCCTGCTGCCGCTCGGGCTGGACACGATCGGCATCGGCCCCAGCATGCTCGTGGGCGCGGCGTTCTGCGTCGCCGGCGCGATGATCTCCCAGCTCTGGGCGCCGGAGACGGCGGGCCGCCGGCTCGTGGACACCTCGAGCGCCGAGGGTCGCGAGCGACCCCGCTCCGCCGCGAAGGCGGCGTGCTGAGCCATGCGCCGACGCGTCCTCCCCGTGCTGCTGGCATCCCTGGCCCTCGCCCAGGGCGGGTGCGGCGGGACGACGAGCGGCGCCGCCGGCTACACCTGCGGGCACATGCGCGACACGACCGGGGCGTTCCGCGAGCAGGCGCGCGTCATGGTCGACCGGGAGGGGCTGCGCCCGCACCGGCTCTCCCGCGAGGAGGCCGTCCTCGACGCCGAGTTCCAGATCAGGCGCGTCTGCCGCGGTGCCGCGGACGGCGACGAGCCGTACGCCCGTGCGCTGGGTCTTGGCTCGGGCGGCCTGGTGAGCTCCGGGTCGGCCCGGTAGACGGGCCGGCGGCGCGGTCGCGCAGCCGCGTGTGACAGGGTCGCGGGCGGTGCGCACCCTCGTCGTGTCGGATCTGCATCTCGGCGCCCGTCTGCAGCGCGACGTGCTCCGGCGTCCCGAGGCCCTCGACGCGCTGCTCGACGCGCTCGACGCCGTGGACCGGCTCGTGCTGCTCGGCGACGTCGTCGAGCTGCAGGAGGGCCGCGCGCGGCAGATGATCGAGGTGGCCGGCCCCGTCCTGCGAGCGATCGGAGCCCGGCTCGGCCCCGGCCGCGAGGTCATCTGGGTCCCGGGCAACCACGACGGCGAGCTGATCCGCCCGTGGCTGCGTCAGCACGGGGTCCCCTCCGCCGTCGACGCACGGATCCCGCAGGATGCGACGCCGATGCTCGCGCATGTCACCGCGTGGCTCGCGCCGGCCGACGTCCGTGTCCACTATCCGGGCGTCTGGCTGTCGGAGCGCGTCTGGGCCACGCACGGCCACTACCTCGATCGCCACCTCCTGCCCGACAGCGCCTACGGGATGACCCGCGGGCCGCTGCGGCGCCGGCCGCGCGACCGGGTGAGCCCGTCGGAGTACGAGCACCCGAGGAGCACGTCGCTGTCACGTGTCGAGGACGTGTTGCGCCGCCGGCTGCCCCGGCCGCTCGCCGCGCTGGCGCAGGACGCCGCGGAGTACCTGCGCGCCGCCACGATGCCCGGCGTCCCGCGCGCGCTGCGAAGCCATCGCTTCGCGCCGCTGACCGCGCTGCTGCTCGGGTTCCAGATGCAGCGGGCCAGCATCCCCGCGATCGCGAGGGTCGTCCACCGCCTCGGCGTCGACGCCGACTGGGTGGTGTTCGGGCACGTGCACCGCAGCGGCCCGCTCGCTGGGGACGACCCCCGGCTCTGGCAGGGGCCCGAGGGGGTGCCGAAGATCGCCAACACCGGCTCGTGGGTCCACGAGCAGCTCCTGCTGCACGACGCCTCGGCACCACACCCCTACTGGCCCGGCGGCGCGATCCTGCTCGAGGACGATCGCGACCCGCGGCCGCTCGGACTCCTCGACCACCTCGACGCCGCGGCGCTGCGTCACCGCGGCGACCCCGCCGGCGGGCCTTAGTTGACGCTCCGCACCCGCTCACGGATGAGCTCCTGCAGCGCTCGCTGCCGGTTGTCCTCACGCAGACGGAGCCGAAGCTGGGCGAGGACCATGAGGCCGACGATGAACGCCGAGAAGGAGCACAAGAGGATCATCATCTGCAACTGCCTTTCGTGGTGAGTGTCGCCACTCGTGCCGGGATGGCTCGGCGCGCCGTCGAAGCCGCGCGTTCCTTGCGGTGGTCCCGTCCGGGGCCCCGCCCGGCCGGCGCTGCGCGCCGACCGGGCGGGCCCGTGACCGCTCCGTGCGTCACCCACCGGCGGACGGCGAGGTGATGCCCACGGAAGCCAGGTTGGCGTTGACGAACGACGAGACGTCGCCGCCGCGCAGCAGGTACGTGAGACCGCCGCCGCACGTGGCGGCGTTCCCGATCGGGTTGGCGGCCCCGTGCAGCGGGCCGTTGGGGCCGTAGGGGCCGTTCACGCCGTACGGGCCCGACGGGCCCAGGGGCCCCGGGTCCGCGACCCCGGAGAGGCACAGGTTGGCGTTCGAGGCCGAGCCGGGGAGCCCGATCGGGACGAACGCGTTGGCGCCGGCAACCGGGACGGCGACGGCAAGCGCCGCGGTGACGGTCGCCACCGCGGCAAGGCGGGTACGGATGGACATCATGGTCGGACCTTCCTCATCTGTTCGATACTGGACGCGTCGCATCGTTCCGTGGCCGCGGCGCCCGAGGAACTGTCCCCACGAACCGTCCTCACTGACCAGCTTGGACGTCCCCCAGGTCGACCTTCACGTAGGTCAGGTCGGCGTCGTGCTCCCACGTCGAGCGGTCGGCGGACAGCTTCTCCCAGCGCCGTGGATCCTGGCGCCGTCGTCGCCGAACTCGCCCACGAAGCGTGCGGACACGCCGCGGATCGTCCCGTGGCAGATCGTCCGATCCGTGACGAGAACGCGGATACGCTGAGGGGGTGCCCCAGAAGCGCAACGCTCCGCCGGTCGACCTCAGCATGCTGCTCAACCAGGCGTCCTACGCGCTCGCCAACCGGCTGACGGCCGCCCTCGCCGGCCTCGGCATGTCCGTGCGCGTCTACTGCGCGCTGGCCAAGGCGGCGGAGGGCGAGTACACGCAGCGCCGGCTGTCGGAGCTCGCGTGGATGGACAAGACCACGATGGTCGTCACGCTGGACGAGATGGAGCAGCGCGGACTGGCCGAGCGGCGCCTCTCCCCCACCGACCGCCGCGTCCGCGTCGTGACCATCACCCCTGAGGGCCGGCGCCTCGTCACCAAGGCCGACCGGATCGTGCAAGGCGTCTACGACGAGGTGCTCGGAGCGGTCGGGACCGAGCACCGCGCGGAGTTCGTGGCCGTCCTCGAGCAGCTCGTGGCCGGCCCGCTGGCGAGCCCGTTCCACATGGAGAAGCCGGCGCGCCGGCGGCGGCAGCCCAGCGAGGCGTAGCCCTCGGCGCTCGTCGCCGCATGGGATCAGACTGAACTAGATCGTCCGATACAGGACGATCTGCTACGGTCGCACAATGACCGCCGCCGCCCGCCCTGCAATCCCCCGGTCGCAGCGGCTCGCGCTCGCCGTCGTGTGCGCGGCGACGCTGATGACGATCGTGGACGAGACGGTGGTCAGCGTGGCGCTGCCCAGCATCCAGCGGGACCTCGGCTTCGCCGCGGCCGATCTGTCGTGGGTGGTCAACGCCTACCTGATCAGCTTCGGAGGGCTGCTCCTCCTCGCCGGGCGGATCGGCGACCTCGTCGGCCGCAGCCGCGTCCTGCTCATCGGGCTCTCGCTGTTCGTCGCCGCCTCGGCGCTCTGCGGCGCGGCGCCCTCCGCCGCCACCCTCGTGGCAGCTCGCTTCGTGCAGGGCGCGGGCGCGGCGCTCGCCGGCGCCGTCGCGCTCGGCATGGTCGTCGCGCTGTTCGACGACCCGCGCCTGCGGACCCGGGCCATCGGCATCTACTCGTTCGTCGGCGCCTCGGGCGCGTCGATCGGCGTGTTCTGCGGCGGCGTGATCACCGACCTCGCCGGCTGGCGCTGGGCCTTCTTCATCAACGTCCCGATCGGCCTGCTCACCATCGCCCTCGGCCGTCGCGTCCTCGCCGCCGAGGGCGGCCCGGGGCTGCGCCAGGGCGCCGACCTGATGAGCGCCCTGCTGCTCGTCGCCGGCGTCATGCTGGCCATCGTCGCGATCGTCGACGACCGCGTCCGCGGGGTCGGCGTGGTGGCGATCGCCCTGGTGACGCTCTTCGTCCGGCGCCAGGCCACCGCCCGTCGGCCGCTGCTGCGGCTCGCGGTCCTCCGTTCACGCGTCGTCGCGGGCGCCAACGCCGTGCACGCGCTGATGGTGGGCGCGATGTTCGGCTTCCAGTTCCTCATCACGCTGTACTTCCAGCGCGTGCTCGGCTACACGCCGGTGCAGGCCGGCCTCGGCGTCCTGCCGGTGGCCGCGGGGATCGGCGCCATGTCGCTGCTGGTGTTCCCGCGCGTGGAGCAGCGCTTCGGCGCGCGCCTCGCGTTGCTGCCCGGCCTGCTGGCGATCGCCGGCGGACTCGCGCTGCTGACACGCGTGCCGATCCACGGCGCGTACCTCGCCGACGTCGCGCCGAGCATCGCGCTGTTCGCCGTCGGCTGCGGGCTGACGCTGCCCGGGGTGATGTCGATCGCGATGGCGGGGGCCACGCCGCAGACCGCGGGCGTGGCCTCCGGGCTCATCAACACCTCCCAGCAGGTCGGGGGAGCCTTGGGCCTGGCGATCCTCGCCGCGTTGGCCGCGACCCGCACCGACCACCTGCGCGCTGACGGCGTCAGCGACGCCGCGGCGCTGGTCGGCGGGTTCCAGCTCGCCTGGGGCGTCGCGGCGGGGTTCGTGCTCGCCGCGCTGGCCGTGGTGGTGATCGCCGTGCGCGATCCGCGGAGGTGCGCCGACACCGGTACGGAGAGCCCGGCGACCGCCGGCGCGTAGCCGGCGCGCACGCGGTCGAGCTCGGTCAACGACCTCTCCCCGGCCCACGCGGCCCGTCTCGACCATGTCCTGGCTCAACCTGGCCTGGTGGAGCTGGGGTCGGGTCCCGCCGAGGTCATCGTGTCGGCGCGAGACGTCATCGCGTGACGTGCCGATCCGGATCCCCCGACCACGGCGTAGTCGATGAACGTCGCGAAGGGCGACTGCCGCACCCCGCGGTGCTCCAGGTCCAGGGACTGCGAGAAGCCCTCGAACAGCCGCTTGCCGCCGCCGAGGACGACCGGCGCGACGATGATCGTCAGCTCATCCACGATCCCGACGGCGAGCGCCTGGCGGATGACGTCGGCTCCGCCCATGACGTTGACGTCCTTGCCGCCTGCGGCGTCGAGGGCCCGCTCGACCGCGGCCTCGACCCCGGACACGAACGTGAACGCCCCGCCCTCGGGCTGTTCCTGCGGCCTGTGCGTGACGATGAAGAACGGCAGGCCCCACGGGTTCTCGTCGCCCCAGTGCCGCGCCGCCTCGTACGTCCATCGCCCCCCGACGACCGCGCCGACCCGGGACGTGACCTCCGCGAGCCACGCCGCGTCCTCGCCGGCCGGCTCCCCCCGCGGCCCGTCGGCGTAGCTCCAAGGGCCGCCGAACACCCAGGAGTGCAGCCGCTCGCCGCCGTCGCCCAGCCCCTTCCCGGGACCGTCGTCCGGCCCCGTGATGTATCCGTCGACCGACATCGTGATTCCTGCGACGACCTTGGCCATCAGCACTCACCTCTCCTCGAAGCACTCCGCATCACCCAAGCTGCCCGACGATCCTGCGATCGCCGGACTCCCCCACCGGACTCGCCGCGGGCCGGGAACTCATCGCCGCTGGAGCGATCCTGCCCGCATCGCGCGGGCTCGCGGGCTCCGGACCCGATCCGACGGCTCCGGCACGGCCCGGACCGACGCTCCGCGCGCCTTGCATGGCCCTGCGGCCTGTCCGTGCTGGCCGAACGTCGCTGGCGCGGGCGAGGCCGCTGCGGAAGTCTCGGCCGCTGCGATGGCGAGAGCTCCAGACCCAGCGGTTCGCGGCCGCGACGCCGAGCTGGCCGTCCTGAGCGAGCAGCTGGACCGGGTCCGCTCGGGCGTCGGTGCCGTCGTGGAGCTCGTGGGAGGCGCCGGGATGGGCAAGAGCCGTCTGCTGGAGGAGGCGGCGAGGATGGGACGGCGACTGTCGTTCGCGGTCGGCAAGGGCGTGGCGCAGCCGGGCGACAGCGTCGTGGAGCTGTCCGTGCTGATGTCGGCGCTGTTCGATGGCGCCGAGCCGGTGCTGGATCGCTCCGCCTTGCGCGACCTGCGGCCCGGCCGTGAGCAGAGGTACTGGCTGCTGCAGGATCTCCAGGCGCTGCTCGAGCGCGCCGCGCTCCAGTCGCCGCTGCTCGTGTGCCTCGACGACCTGCAGTGGGCCGACGGCGGCACGGCCGCGGCGCTGCGGACCCTTCCGCCGCGACTGGCGGAGCTGCCGATCGCCTGGGTGGTCGCGTTTCGCCCGGATCACCGGCCCGCGCAGCACGAGGGCATGACCGAGCACGTCCAGCGCGACGGCGCCGTGAGGATCGTGCTCGGTCCGCTCGGCCGGCAAGCGGTCGCGCAGGTGACGGCCGACGTGATGCAGGCAGAGCCCGACCCGGCGCTGCTCGAGCTCGCCGAAGGTGCGCACGGCAGTCCGTTCCTCCTCCTCGAGCTGCTGTTGGGTCTCCGTGAAGAGCACCTGGTGCGCGTCCGGTCCGGACGGGCGGAGCTGGTGGGCACCGGCCTCCCTGACCGGGTGCGCGCGAGTATGCGCGAGCGGCTGGGGCGGATGTCGGAGTCCGCCGACCAGCTGGCGACGGTCGCCACGTCGCTCGGGTGCCGGTTCGCGGTCAGCGACGTGGCGACGATGCTCGACGTGCCGCCGTCGCAGCTGCTGGCACCCATCAAGGAGCTGATCGACGCCGGCCTGCTGATCGAGGACGGCGGACGGCTCGCGTTTCGCCACGACCTCATCCGCGAGGCCGTCCGGGGGAGCCTGCCGCTCTCCGCCCGCCGCGCGCTCGACCGCCAGGCAGCGGACGTGCTGCTCGCCGCCGGGGCGCTGCCGGTCGAGGTCGCGGTCCAGCTGTCGGTGAGTGCCGATGCCGGGGACGAGGCCGCCATCGCGACGCTGCTGAAGGCCGCGGAGGAGCTCGCTCAGACCGACCCCGGAACCGGGGCCGACCTGAGCCGTCGGGCGCTGGAGCTGGCACCGCCCCGGCATCCCCTGCGCGGACCCCTCGTGGCGCTGCGGGCCGTGCTGCTCCACGCGGCGGGACGCGCTGAGGAGGCAAAGGCGTTCGTCGACACCGCGCTGCGCGAAGTCCTCCCACCGGAGCAGGAAGCCGAGGTGCGCCTCAGCATCGCCGGCATGATCGCGCTCTCGCCGGACCTCCGGGCGGAGGCCGGGCGGTGCGCGCTTGCGCTGACCGGTCTCTCGCCGAGGATCCGCGCCCGGCACCTCGCTCGGCTCGTGTACAACCTGGTGCAAGCGGGCCGGCCCGAGGACGCGCAAGCCTTGCTGTCGGAGGCCAAGACCGGCGTTGCGGCGAGCGGCGACGCGGCCGCGAGCGTCGCGCTGACGGTCGCCGAAGGTCTCCTCGAGTACCTCGGCGGCCGGTTCGCACGCGCGCTCCAGATGCATGAGGCCGCCATGCGCATCGGCTTCCCGAAGCGCGAGGACACGCGTGAGCGCGTCGCCCGTCAGTGGCGCTGCCACCTCCTCGCCGCGGTCGATCGCCTCGACGAGGCGCTCCGGGAGGCGGGCGACGGCATCACGGCCTCGCAGCGCGACCGCCAGGAATGGGCGCTCAACTTCTTCGAGGTCTGTCAGGGCTGGCAGCTCCTGCAGGCCGGTCGCCTGCCCGATGCCGCGGCGACGCTCGAGGGCAGGTACAGCGCCGAGGACGCGCACCTGGTGGCCGCTCCGATGGACGCGCTCGGCGTCATCGCCCTCGGACGGGTCGCCCTGCACACCGCGGACGAGCAGCACAAGCGACAGGCCGCGGAGATCGCCCGGGCGATGCTCGACCAGCCTGCACCGAGCATGCGTCGCAACGGCGCATGGCTGCTTGCGCTGCACGCGATGGCCGACGGCGATCCGGCCCGCGCGCGCGAATGGCTGTGCACGTTCGGCGAGCAGGAACGGACATCCGTCCTGCCGCTGCATCCGATCGACGTCACCGATGAGATCCAGCTGGTCCGCATCGCCGTCGCAGCCGAGGATCGCGAGCTGGCGGACCATGCTGTGGACGCCGCCCGGCGCCGCGCCGAGCTCAATCCCGAGGTGCGTTCTCTCGCCGCCATCGCGGCGCACGCGCGCGGCTTGGTGACCGGCAGCACGGCGGAGCTCGGCCGAGCGGTGGAGCTCTTCGCCGACGGACCGCGCCCGCTGGCGCTGGCCTCCGCGCTGGAGGACCTCGGCGTGACCGCGTGCCGTCCGGCCGCCACCGGGGAGAGCGTCGAGGCGCTCGACCGCGCGCTGGTGCTCTACACCGGGGCGGGCGCCGTCTGGGATGCCGGCAGGGTCCGCCGCCGGCTCCGGGCACTCGGCGTGCGCCGCCGCCTGGTCACCCCCGAACGGCCGGACAGCGGGTGGGCGGCCATGACCGAGTCCGAGCTCACCGTCGCGCGCCTGGTGGCGCAGGGGCTCACCAATCGCGAGGTGGCCGAGCAGCTGTTCGTCTCACCCCACACCGTCAGCAGCCACCTGCGCCATGTCTTCGCCAAGCTCGACGTCAACTCGCGGGTCGA
>JAXDGY010000280.1:0-4274 GCA_034664785.1 Solirubrobacteraceae bacterium | reverse complement strand
ACGGTCCGCGTGGCCATCCGCGGCCTGTGGCGCGCCGGTCCCACCCGGAATCTGATCGTCAGGGCTCGAGGTCGAGCTCCTCCGCGGACTGACGGCCATACCGATCGGGGATCGTCCCCCACCCCCGGATCACCACCGGCTGCTTGGGCAGCGCGGCCCGGCCCCCACTCCTGGCGCGGGTCGGCCTTCTCGCGCATCACGCGGCAGCAGGTCCCACCGCGCGAAGGCCTGGTTGATCGCCTCGCCCAGCCCGGAGAACGTGTGCGACGGGCCCACGATGAAGACCCGCCCTGGCGATGGCGTCCGCCGCTCGCCAAGCCCCTCGACGAGATCAACCCGAACCTGCAGCCACGTGCGCGCCACCGCCACCGGAGACTACGCGGCCGCCGGACGGATACGGCGGCCTCGAAGCCCGCCAGAGCTGGTCAGAACAGCGACGTCTGGGGCAGCTCCCGCGGCTGCTGATCGCGTGCGCCCGTCCCCCGCTGTGGGGCGGGTCGGGCGTCGCGGGTGGTCGGAGCCGGGGCCGGCCAGGAGCCACCGGGGTTCCGCGAGCGCCAGGCGGGGTCGCGCGAGAAGGGCATGGGTCGCGTGAGCTCGCTGGTCTTCAGCAGGCGGCTCAGACGCTTGCGCTCCTCCGGCGGCGCGTAGGCGCCACGCCGGTAGAGCTGCTCGTAGTGCTCGACGAGATCGGGCCGGTAGGACCGCAGCCACTCCATGAAGACCCCGCGGACCTCGCCGCGCAGGTGCAGGGCGATCCCGCCGACGCCCGTCGCCCCTGCCTCGGCCGCCGCCTCGAGGATCGCCTCGACCTGTCGCGGGTCGTCGTTGATGCCGGGCATCAGCGGTGCCACGAGCACGCCGGTCGGGATGCCGGCCCGGTTGAGCTCGGCAACGGCCTCCAGGCGCGCCTTGGGGTGTGGCGTGTGCGGCTCGCTCGCGCGCCAGGCCTTCGGCTCCAGGGTGGGCACCGAGAGGTTGGCGCTGACCGAGGCGACCGCCGCGATCTCCTGGAGCAGCGGCAGGTCGCGCAGCACCAGCGGCGACTTCGTCAGCACCGAGCACGGGTTCGCCGCATCGCGCAGCGCCGCCCAGATCCCCGGCATCAGCTTGTACTTGGACTCGACCCACTGGTAGGGGTCCGTGTTCGTCCCCATCGCGATGTGCTCACCCGCCCACGACGGGCGGCCGAGCTCGCGCCGGAGCACCTCCGGCGCGTTGACCTTCACGACGATCTCGCGCTCGAAGTCCCGCCCCGCGTCCATGTCGAGGTAGGTGTGGGTCGGCCGGGCGAAGCAGTACACGCAGGCGTGCGTGCATCCCCGATAGGGGTTGATCGTCCAGCGGAACGGCATCGCCGACGCCTCGGGCACGCGGTTGAGCACGGACTTGGAGCGCACCTCGTAGAAGCGCACGTCCAGCGCCTCGGGCGCGTCGAACCGGCGGACGACGGCAGGGTCGCGGTAGCCGGGCAGCCGCGTGCCCTCCTCCGCCTCGATCTTCAGGTTGTCCCATCGCACGAACACATGTTCGCACACCGGGCGGACGGACGCGCGGTAGCGTCTGCGTCCGTGCCCCCGCGGCCGTTCGCGATCGACGTGCCCGACGCGGTCCTCGAGGATCTGCGCGAACGCCTCGCGCGGACGCGCTGGCCGGAACCGATCGACGGCGCCGGTTGGGACTACGGCGCCGCCGTCGACTATGTGCGCGAGCTGTGCGACCACTGGCGCGAGCGGTACGACTGGCGCCAATGGGAGCGCCGCCTCAACCAGATCCCCGGGTTCCTGTGCGAGGTCGACGGCACAGAGGTGCACTTCTGGCACCTCCGCGGCGCCGGCCCGGCCCCCATGGCGCTCCTGCTGCTGCACGGCTGGCCCGGGTCGATGGCCGAGTTCCTCGAGCTCGTGGGCCCGCTGACCGACCCGGCAGCGCACGGCGGCGACCCGGCGGACGCCTTCGACGTGGTGGTCCCCGCGCTCCCGGGCTTCGGCTTCGGCGGCCGCCCCCGCGACCGGGGATGGGGCGTCTCGCGCATCGCGGCGGCGTTCGACACGCTGATGAGCGAGGAGCTCGGCTACTCGCGCTATGGCGTCCAGGGCGGCGACTGGGGGTCGTTCATCGCCGCGAAGCTCGGCGCCACGTTCCCGGAGCGCGTCGCGGGCATCCACCTCAACTTCATCGGCGCCCCTCCGCCCGAGCATCCCGGCCCCGAGGACGCCGACGCGCTCCAGCGCCTGAGCCACTGGCGCCGCCGGGAAGCCGCCTATCAGCAGCTGCAGAGCACGAGGCCCGACTCGGTGACGATGGCGCAGTCCGACTCGCCGGCCGGGCTGGCCGCCTGGGTGGTGGAGAAGTTCCGCCGGTGGAGCGACTGCGACGGCGACGTCGAGCGCGCCTTCGCCCGGGACGTGCTGCTGACCAACCTGATGTTCTACTGGGCGCCGAACAGCACGGCGTCCGCGGCGCGGATCTACTACGAGAGCGCGCAGGACCCGGACGGCATCGCGCGCCGGCCCCGCGTCGAGGTGCCCGTGGGCTATGCCGCGTTCCCGCACGAGATCGTGCGGCCGCCGCGGCACTGGGTCGAGCCGCACTACGCGATCGCGCGCTGGACCGAGATGCCGCGCGGTGGCCACTTCGCCGCCCTCGAGCAGCCCGCGCTGCTGCTCGACGACGTGCGCGCCTTCTTCCGGCCGCTCCGCTAGCCGGCCGACACCGGAGTTCCCAATCGGCGCCGCCCGATCGGGGAGTTCCTCATCCGGCGCAGCCGGATCGCGGAACTCCCGACCGACGGCGGAGGGCTCTGCCCGACGGCGTCGGCGACTCCTGGCCCATGAGCGTCTGCGACGTCGCGCTCTCGATCTCCACCGCCACGAGCTCGCCCGGCTGCGCCAGGCCGGCGAAGTTCACGGCCTTGCCGTGGCGCGAGCGCCCACGCAGCCGCATCGGATCGGTGCGCGACGGCCCCTCGACGAGCACGTCGAGCGTGCGGCCCACGAAGCGCTGCGCGCGCTCGTGCGCGCGGCGCTGGACCACCTCGACGAGGCGCTGCATCCGCTCGACCTTGACCGGGTGCGGGACGAGGCCCTCGGTGAGCTCAGCGGCCGCCGTCCCGCGACGCGGCGAGAACACGAAGGTGAACGCGCCGTCGTAGCCGACCTCCTCGCAGACCTCGAGCGTCTCGGCGAAGTCGGCCTCGGTCTCGCCGGGGAAGCCCACGATGATGTCGGTCGTCAGGGCGCAGTCGGGGACGTGCTCGCGGATGAGCGCGACGCGGTCGAGGTAGCGCCCGCGGTCGTAGGTCCGGCGCATGGCCTTGAGGATCCGTGAGGAGCCCGACTGCAGCGGCAGGTGGATGTGCTCGCACACGCTGGGCAGCTCGGCGTGGGCGCGGATGACGTCCTCGCGCATGTCCTTCGGGTGCGGGCTGGTGTAGCGGATGCGGTCGATCCCGTCGACGGCGTCGAGCGCGCGCAGCAGCTCGGCGAACGAGCGCCGCTGCGGCCGGAGGTCGCGGCCGTAGGCGTTGACGTTCTGGCCGAGCAGCGTGACCTCGCGGACGCCCTCGCCGGCCAGGCGCCGCGCCTCGGCGACGAGCTCCTCGAACGGCCGCGAGGCCTCGCGCCCGCGGGTGGACGGGACGATGCAGTAGGAGCAGTTGCAGTTGCAGCCCACGCTGATCTGCAGCCACGCCTGGTGCTCGCGGCTGCGCTTCATCGGCAGGTGCCCGGCGAAGCCCTCGAACTCGAAGTACCCCTGGGCGGTGAGCGAGTCGGACGAGAGGAACTCGGCGAGGCGGTGAACCTGCCCGGGGCCGAACGCGACGTCGACGAACGGGAAGCGCGCGAAGACCTCGTCCTTGACCGACTGGGCCCAGCAGCCCCCCACGCCGACCACGACGTCCGGGCGCTGGGACTTGACCTTCTTGGCCTTGCCGAGGTGCGCGAGGAAGCGGGAGTCGGCGGACTCGCGGATCGAGCAGGTGTTGAAGAGGATGAGGTCGGCGTCGTGCTGCTCGGCCGCCTCGGCGTAGCCCAGGCCTTCGAGCATCCCCTTCATCCGCTCGGAGTCGTGCTCGTTCATCTGGCACCCGAAGGTGGTCACGTGGTAGCGCTTCATGGGCGCCCCGAAGGGTAGTCGTCCGCCTGCGTGCTCCCGCCGTCCGCGGTCCCGTCCGCCGTCACTTCGCGTACTCCACCGCCCGTGACTCGCGGATGACCGTCACCTTGATCTGCCCGGGGTACTCGAGCTCCTGCTCGATCTCGCGCGCGACG
>JAXDGY010000279.1:0-2909 GCA_034664785.1 Solirubrobacteraceae bacterium | reverse complement strand
GCCTTGGGTGCGCAGGATGCGATGGGCGTCGGGCTCGCCCTCGACCCCCGCGGGCGCGCCCTGGCCGGAGAGCTCGGCCTGCGGACCGAGCCGAGCGTCGCCCTGCGCCTGCTGTGGGGCGGGGCGCCGTGGGGATCGACGTTCATCGAGTCCGTCCTGCGCCAGCCCGGCATGCGCGCCAGGGCGCGGCTGCTCGCCGGGCTGCTCGTGCCGCGGCCGTCGACCATGCGCCTGAGCTCCCCGCTGGCCCGGCGCAGCCGCCGCGGGCTCGCGGCCGCCTATGCCGTGCGGCCCCTGCAGCTCCTGTGGCGAGGCCCCGCCGCGCTGCGCAGTTGGAGCCGGCTGCGGCGCGGCGGCGGAGCCAAAGACCCATCGAACGACCAGGGGGCCGCGGTTCGCGGCCGGGTCTAGGCTTCGCTGACGATGCACCAGTCCCCGGCGGTTCGCGCCGGCATCCCGTGACGCGACATCGGAAGGACCCGAGCCCGGCGCCGATGGACTACACCGAGCGGCACAAGCAACTCGAGCTCGAGAGCGCCGAAGGCGCCCGGCATTCCCGCCACGCGCACTACAAGCCGTTCGGGCCGGAATGGGGAAGCGACTACTTCGGCAAGTGGCAGACGATCGCCTACGCCCTGTTCGCGCTGGGCATCGAGCCCGGGGCGACCGTCCTCGACGTGGGCATGGGCCAGGGCTGGACGACGGTCTTCCTCGCCGAGAGCGGCTTCACGCCGACCGGGATCGACATCGCCCCGGCGAACGTCGCGATCGCCACCGAGCGTGCCGAGCGCTACGGCGCGGCCGCGCAGTTCGCCGCGACGGACATGGACACCCTCGACCTCGGGCGGGCGTTCGACGCCGCGCTGGTCTTCGACGCGCTGCATCACACGACCCGGCAGCGCGAGGCCGTCCGGCGGATCGCCGCCCACCTCCGGCCCGGCGGCTGGGTCCTGTTCGGCGAGCCCTCCTGGCTGCATGCCCTCTCGCCCCATGCCCGGCGCACCACCAAGGAGCTCGGCTGGGTCGAACGGGGCATCGGCGTCCGCTCACTCAAGCGGGACTGCCGCCTGGCGGGGCTCGGAGCCTTCCGGCGCTTCTACGAGGGGACCAACCCCCACGGCGGACGCCCCCGCGACTTCCTCTGGCAGACCGCGCGGCTGGCGGGCGCGCGCGCGTCGTCCGCGCCGCAGATGAGCATCTGGCTGGCGGCGCAGAAGCTCCCCGTGGCGTGAGGCACGCGACCGGTCGTCCGGGACGGACCGCCCGCGGCGGCGCCCTCAGCGCGGAGGCGCGGCCGCGGCGGGCCGCGCGGGCTGGACGTCGAGCGCGAAGCGCTCCGGCCGCTTCAGCGCCACCCGGATCAGGGCCTCGATCGCCGGGGCCCCGGCCACGGGGCCGGTCATGACGACGCCCGAGGGGTCGATCTCGACCGCCGACGGCGTCGGCGGCTGCCCGAAGGCCCCGCTCGCCGCGCCGTCGTCCAGCAGCATCGGCAGCTCGTGCTCGCCGGCGAGGCGCCGCAGCTCCTCCCCGTCGCCCGCGCCCACGATGTGGACGTCGAGGCGCGCGCCCAGCAGGTCCCTCCACTGCGACAGCACGGGCAGCAGCGCGACGCAGGGACCGCACGAGGAGCTCACGAAGACGATCACGGCCCGGCGGCCGCCCAGCAGCGCCTCCGAGGACACCGCCGCGCCGTCCAGCGCGGTGACCGAGAACGACGGGGCGGGCTCGCCGGGCTGCACGGCGGGCGGCGCCGCGGCGGCCGCACCCGCGCGGCCCGACAGGCGGCGGTTCTCGCGCCACAGCGCCGCGCAGGCGAGCGCCAGCGCCGCGGCGAGGGCCGCGGTGGCGACGAGGGCGACCTCCGTCGCGTCGTGGTCGGCCACCCAGCCCGGCAGGGACGGGCCCGGGCCGGCCACGACGACGAACAGCGCCACCAGGCCGAGGACGGCGTTCCGCACGATCGTCTCCCGCCCGGCCGGCGCGGAGTGCAGCTGGCCGAAGCAGTGGCAGTCCGGGGCGCGGCCACCGGCGAGCGCCCGCGCGATCCCGACGACGAAGGCGGCCAGGAGCACCGCGGCCAGCGCGCCCCCGGCCTGGGCCGCGGGCGCGATCACGAGGAGGACCGCGGCCAGCAGCTCCACCGCCGGCAGGACGACGGCGCCGGCGCGCACATGGCGCGCGGGGATCCCGAAGTCCTCCAGGGCCTGCCGCGACCCGGGCATGTCCGCCAGCTTTGCGATCGCCGCGACCGCGAAGACCGCGGCCAGCGCGAAGCGTGCGAGGATCAGCGCGGTGCTCACGGCCGGTGCTCGCTCATCGTGCCCGTCTGTCGCTCAAAGGGCCCCCCGGATGGATCCGTCGTGACCCACATCTTCCTCGAGAGCCATGGCGTCCACCTCGACGTCGAAGTGCAGGACGCCGGCCTCCTGCCGGTCGTCGAGCGCATCCTACCCCCCGGCTGGCAGCCCTCCGACCGGTTTCCCGAGGACGGGCACCTCACGCTGGCCGCCTCGGGCGACCACGCATACGACGTCCTGCTGGACGGCGGCCCGGTCGCGAGCGGCGTGTCGGCGGACCTCGCCGTCCAGGTCCTCGACGCGCAGCTGCGCGGGCGCATCGCGCTGCTCGCGGCCGACCGCATCTTCGTCCACGCCGGCGTGGTCGCGCTCGGGGAGCGGGCGCTGCTGCTCCCGGCCCCCAGCTTCGCGGGCAAGAGCGCGCTGGTGGCCGCCCTCGTCCGCGCCGGCGCGACGTACTTCTCCGACGAGTTCGCCGTGCTGGACCAGGACGGGCGGGTGCACCCGTACGCCAAGCCGCTGTCGCTGCGCTCCGAGGCATCCAGGCACGGCGCCGCGACGACGGTGGACGCACTGGGCGGCCGGGCGGGCGACGGGCCCGCCGCCGTG
>JAXDGY010000278.1:0-7145 GCA_034664785.1 Solirubrobacteraceae bacterium | reverse complement strand
GCTTCCCCGGTTCCGCAACGGCGAGATCGCAGCCGCCATCAGGGTCGCCGACGCAGGTGGCGACGTCTACGTGGGGTCGTTCGGCACCCGGGCGCGACACTGCTACGCGGAGCCGGTCGATCAGAGCTTCAGCACCTCGAGGCTGCTCAAACACCCGCGGATCGGGGCAACGGTCCGCGTGAGGCTCTACGTCCACGGCGAACGCGTCGCCGAGGCGACCGGCCGGTTCGCCCCGTACGTCACCGACCGGGCTCTCGCGCGACGCTTGGGCTGCTGAGGCGCTTCGTGCCCGCGTTTGGCTCGTGGCACCTGACCCCCGTCATCCGCGGCCGCGTCAGCACATCCGCCCAGATGATTCTCGCGGGAGGCTGCGCGTCACTCCTCGCCGTCGTCGACGAAGTCATTCATCGCACCACGCGCTGGCCTCGGCCGCGAGGCGCTGGAGCAGCGTCGCGGGTGGTCGCCGCAGGCGCTCAGGAGAGACTCGTACAGGTGAGGTTCAAGTCCCTCGTCAGCTCTGCGCGAACATCCCGTCAAGGATGCCCCGACCAGTCAGGCGCTCAGGGCGAGCGCCAGCAGCGCGACGTCGTCGCGCGGCTGGCCTTCCTGCGCGTCGACGACGGCCCGCTCGACGGCGTCGACGACCTCCTGGGGGTCCCGTCCGACCAGCGTTGCCAGCAGGGCCGCGAAGCCGTCGTTGCCGAACGGCGCGTCACGCGGGCCGGCCTCAGTGACCCCGTCGGTGTACAGCAGCAGCACGTCGCCGCGGTCGAGGACGAGCTCGGTGTCGTACATCACGGCGTCGTCGCGCAGCCCGAGCATGGTGCCGTAGGCGCCGCTGCTCTCCACCGAGCCGTTCCGGCGGATGATCATCGCCGGCGGATGGCCGGCAAGCGCCAGACGCACGCGCATCCGGTCGTGATCGACCGAGGACACGTAGGCAAGCACGGCGGTGGCGAACTGCGAGGTCTCGTCGTTGAGCATCGCGCCGTTGAGTCGCCGAAGCGCTTTGCCGGGATGGTCGTCGTCCAGCGCGCCGGCGCGCAGCGTGTAGCGCGCCAGCGCGGTGATCGCGGCGGCCTCTGCTCCCTTGCCGGAGACGTCGCCGACGACCATGGCCCACTCGTGCGGCGAGCGCGGGAAGACGTCGTAGAAGTCACCGCCGACCTCGTTGAGCTCACCCGCGGCGCGGTAGCGCGCCGCCAGCAGCGCGCCGGGGATGTCGGGCAGTCGCTCGGGCAGGAGCTTGACCTGGAGCGTGTGCGCGATGCGCGTGCGCTCCGTGTACAGCCGGGCGTTCTCGATCGCCACCCCGGCGCGGCGCGCGAGCTCCTCGGCAAGCTGCACGTCGGCGTGGTCGAACAAGCGGCCGGACTGTGCGTTGGCCAGCGTGAGCGTTCCGAACGTCCGGCCGTGGGCCCGCAGGGCCGCGATGATCACCGAGCGCAGTCCCAGTCGGCGTACGAGCGCCAGCTGCTCGGGATCGGGGATGCCGGCGACGAGCATCTCGTCGGTGATCTCGCGCACGAACTGCGTGTCGCCGGTGCGTGCGACTTGCGCCGTGCCGCCCTCGGAGGCCGGGTGAGGCGGGTAGCGCCGGTTGAGTTCCTCACCCAGCTCACGCTGGGCCGGATCGACGTGCGCGGCGGCGACCTGTGTCAGGGCGCCCTGCTGGTCGAGCATGCTCACGCCGCACCAGTCGGCCACCTCGGGGATGGCGATCTCGGCGACGCCGCGCAGGGTCGTCTCGTAGTCGAGCGACTCATCCAGCAGCGAGCCGGCGCGCGCCAGGAAGTCCGCGCGCACACGCGCCTCGCGTTCTGCGTCGAGCAGCGCGCGCCGCTCGGTGACGTCGATGACCGCGGCGCTCACCCCGAGCAGGTCGCCGTCGGCACCGTGGACCGGGGTGTAGGAGGCATTGAAGTACCGCACCCGGGCGGGGTCGGCGCGAGCCGGGCCGCTCAGCTCGAGATCGAGGGCCGGCTCGCCGGTGCGGATGACCCGTCGCAGGATGTCGACCAGCTCGCGGGCTGATGCGCCGAGGACGTCGCTGACCGTCCGGCCGAGGTGCTCGGCGACCGGTCGCTCGTTGAAGGCGGCCAGCGCTTCGTTGATGCGCACGAACCGCAGGTCGCGATCGAAGAACGCCAGCCCGACCGGTGCCGTGGCGAACACGGTGTCGAGCAGGCTCAGTGACCGTTCGGCGACGTCATGCAGACGCGCGTTGTCGATCGCCAGCGCGCAACGGCCGGCCAGCGTCTGCGCGAAGGCGAGGTCTGTGTCGCGGTAGTGGCGGCCCTCCCGCGTCGAGAGCAACGTCAGCGACCCGATGGCGCGTCCGCGGGCGAGGAGCGGCACGACCATGTACGACTTCGGTGCCAGCCGCGCGACGAGGCCGCGCTGACGCTCGTCGAGGTCGTCGGCCACGGCCTGGCGCACGTCGACGGCGAGGATCGCCTCGCCCGACTGCGCGACGCGTCGCGATTCCGAGGCGTCGTCCTGCTCGCGTCGCGCCTGCCGGATCTCGCTGAGCATCGCATCGAGCTCGGAGTCGGCGTAGCCGCTCGTGATCTCCGACTCAGAACCGTCGTCTGCGACCAGGTACAGCCCACACCAGTCGGCGAGCTCAGGGACCGCCAGGCGCGCGACGCGGCGTAGCGTCTGCTCGTAGTCCAGCGAGCTCGACAACACGGCGCTGGCCTCAGCGATGAACTCGAGCGCCTGGCTCGCCGACAGCACCGCTGCAGTGGACTCGAGTTCTGACTCAGACACGGGCGTGAGCCGGAGCAGGAACCCCCGCAACGGCCGATGGAGTCTACGCCCGCCGGCCGCGTCGGCGGAAGACGCACGTTCTGTCGGACTCGCGACGTTCACGAGGAGCTCGAGGGCGACGGGCAGCGCGACGCCCGTGGACACCGTGCTGCGGTCCTTCAGCCACCGGCCGGCGAGCCCTCGACGGGGAGGGTGGCGGCGATCACCGTGCCGGCGCCCGGCGGGCTCTGCACGTGTAGCTCGCCGTCCAGGGCGGCGGCGCGGTCGTGCAGGTTGAGGAGCCCGGAGCCGCCGTCGGTCCGTGCTCCGCCGACGCCGTCGTCACGCACCTCGACATGCAGGACCCCATCGCTGACGAGGGCGGTGACGCGGGCGCTGTCGGCGTCGGCGTGCTTGAGCGTGTTCGTCAGCGCCTCGGCGACGATGAAGTAGGCGGTCGCCTCCAGCGCCGGCGGCAGCCGCTCGGAGGTGATCTCGACGGTGACCGGCAGCCGGATGCGGGAGAGCAGCGTGGTGACACCGGCGTGCAGGCCGCCGCGGTTGAGCGCGGATGGGAGGATGCCG
The DNA here is from genome assembly GCA_034664785.1 of Solirubrobacteraceae bacterium. Lineage (GTDB taxonomy): Bacteria > Actinomycetota > Thermoleophilia > Solirubrobacterales > Solirubrobacteraceae > Paraconexibacter. The sequence goes on along the minus strand of JAXDGY010000278.1, from coordinate 3,809 downwards.
TGCGCGACGTCGCGCAGTTCGGCGATCGCTCGCTCGGCGTGCCCGAGCGCCTCGTCCACGAGCTCGACGGCCGGCCCGCTCGCGTCGCCGAGGCTTTGGCGAGCGAGCTTGAGCGTGAACACCGTGTGGATCAGCGGCTGCTGAGCGCCGTCGTGCAGGTCACGCTCGAAGCGGCGGCGGGTCTCGTCGGCGGCGGCGACGACGCGGGCGCGCGAAGCCGTGAGCGCGGCGCGGCTCTCCGCGTTCGCAACCGCCGTGGCCACGAGCTCGGTGAACTCTGCGATCTGCGACTCCGTGTTCGCGGGGAATGGCGCCTCACTCTTCGACGAGGCGGCGATCACGCCCCAGAGGCGGCCCGCGACGACGATCGGGCAGCCGATCGACGAGTGGATTCCCAGGGCTCGAGCCTCTTGCGCCAGCGGGCCGGAGGCGTGCGCGAAGCTGTCCACGCGGACCGGACCGCTGGTCTCCCGCACCAGAGCGGCGATGCTCGTCCCCTCGAGCGCGAAGCGCGTGCCGATGGCCAGCTCGAGCTCGTGGCCGGCGCTCCACCCGGCGACGCCGGTCACCGTGCCGTCCGACTCGTAGCGCTCCATGCGCGCGAGATCGGCACCACAGAGCAGCCCGACCTCGCGGGTCACGGTTGCGACGACGTCGGCGGGGGACACGCTCTGCGCGACCAGCGTGGCAACGCGCCGCACCGCGGCCTGCTCTGCCGCGAGGCGTGCTGCCTCTCGCCACCGCGCCGCCAGCTGGCTCACCACCACGGCCGCCGCCGCGAACGCTGCCAGGCGCAGCCAGTTTCGCGGGTCGGAGACCACGAGCGAATGCCGCGGAGGCACGAACAAGTAGTCATACGCCGCCGTGCTGGCCACCGACACCACCACGCCGAGCTCCGTGCCCCACACGACTGCGACCGGCAGCACCGCGAAGAGATAGAGCGCCGCGACGGTCGACGCCGCAGGGTCACCCTCCAGCAGCCCGAGCACGCCACTCACCGCCGCGACCAGGGCCACGCTCACAAACCAGCCGCTCAAACGCCGGCGGACCGGCCGTCTCATACGACGATGATGATCGCTGGCCCTGGATCCGTCAGTCAGGAGCCCGGATCGCGCCGGCGGCGTGGCGTCGCGGGAGGGCTGGACGGGGGGACGGACAGAGGAGCCCCTCAGGTGTGGCTCCGCCCGCGACCGGGGAGTCAGCGAGCCTGGAAGCGCCGCTGGTAGGCCGCCGGGGTGAGTCCGAGGCTGCGGTGGAAGTGGCGGTGCAGGTGGCTCTGGTCGGTGAAGCCGGTGCTGGCCGCGACGTCGGCGATGCTCCGGCCGTGCTCGAGGAGGCGGCGGGCGTCGCGGATGCGGTGGGCGAGGTGCAGGGCATGGGGCGGCAGGCCGATGCGTTCGCGGAAGAGACGGATGAGGCGGAACTTGCCGATGCCGGCGGCCGCGGCGAGCTCGTCGAGGCCGACGTTGCGGGCCGGATGGTCGCCGAGGTAGTCGCAGGCGAGCCGCAGCGCGCGGTCGTCGCGAGGCGTCAGCGTGGAGACGCGCCCCGTGACGGCTGAGGAGCGCTGCAGGAGCGCCCGCAACCACTCGGCGAGCCGCTCGTCGCCCTCGAGTCGCGTCGAGGGAGCCTCCAACGCGCGGTGGAGGGCCAGGAAGGCGCGCGCGAGGCCGGGGTCGGCGATGACCGGCTCGGGGAAGCTGATGTCGCCGGCGAGCATCGCGTCCTCGTCGCCGGCGATCGCGCGCAGGCCGGCGACTTCGATGACCATCAGCCGTGAGGACCAGGGACGGCCGTCGACGGCGGCTCCGGCGTGCGCGGCGGACGGATCCCACGCGACGAGTTGACCGGGGCGGACGATGCGGCGCTCGCGGCCGCGGCGGGAGCGCATCGGGTGGCCGGCGACGATGCCGAACACGTACTCGCCGCGTGGCTCGATCGCGTAGCGGGTGGTGCGCCCGGTCATGAGCAGGACGCGGGCGTCGTCGTCCGGGCGCGACATCCGGACCTCATCGTCGGCCACGGGCTGCATGCTAGGAGGTGCAAGAACGTGCAAGACCGGCGCAGGCTCGGCGCCTAGCTTCGGACGATGCACATCACGCCACACATCGTCGTCCGGGGCGCCGCGCGCGCCGCGGCTTTCTACGCGGACGCGTTCGGCGCCGAGGAGCTCAGCCGGATCCCCACCCCGGACGGGCGGCTCATGTCCGTGCGGCTGCGCATGGGCGACGGCGAGCTGCACCTGGCTGACGAGTTCCCGGAGATGGGTGTGCTCGCGCCACCGTCCGTCGGCGGCACGCCGGTCGTCCTGGCGCTCGAGGTGGCGGACGCCGAAGCGACGTTCGCGCAAGCGGTCGTCGCGGGCGCCCAGGTCCTCCAGCCGCTGAGCGAGATGTTCTGGGGCGACAAGCACGGCCGGCTCGAGGACCCCTTCGGGCACCGCTGGAACGTCGCCGAGCGCGTGCGCGACGTGCCGCACGACGAGGTCGTGGCCGCGGCGGCGCTGCTGTTCGCCTGATGGGGGAGATGCGCTGCCGGGTACGGTACCCGCGCACGTCCGGGCGACAGCCGTGTGGCCGACATCGCCGGCGCGTACGAGCAGCGCGCGCCGTCTGCGCGCGACGTGCCGACCGGCGACAGGCTCGACGCCGTCGCGAACCAACAAGGCGCGAGCGCGGGCCAGGTCGCCATCGCATGGATCCGCGCTCACTCGCCTACGGCAGCACGCTGGATCGCGTCGACGACCACCGGGGAGCGGTCGACATCCTCGTCTGAGGATCTGTTCGAGCGTCGCGGTCGGTCAGCTGATCCATGCGGGCGTGCCCCTCGGCGCTTCGTCGCCACGAGCCGTGGCCACGCCATCCGCCTGACCGCAGACGATCAGCCGCGCGTCGGACACGGCGGTGATCCGGCGCTCCGCTCCGGCTGGCACGACAACCGTGTCGCCCGGGCGGAGCGCGGCGTCGCCGTCGAGCGACGCGACGGTGACGCTCCCGGAGATGACCGTCCACAGCTGCTCGGTGTCGAACGTATGCCATGGACCCTGCTGCCCGGCCTTCATCTCGACCTGCCACAACGAAAGCCGGGTCGCGCCGCCGACGCTGGGCGAGGCGAGCGTCGTCATGGTGGCGTTGGGCGTGACGGTCGTGCGAGCCTGCGCTCGGGAAACGACGGACAACATCAGGACCTCCGGCGGTGTAGACAACCTGGTTGTCTAACCCTAGCATTCGCCCTATCGCCCGTTCAAGCACCATGCCGGGCATGGACGATCAACGACCGGGCTTCGCGCTACCGCTGCTGCTCCTCGCCGCCTTCCACGCGCTGGTCGACGAGCTCCACGAGCGGCTCGTCGCGGTCGGCCATCCCGACGCGCGCCCGGCGCACGGCTTCGCGCTGCAGGCGATCGGCCCGGTCGGGGTCACGACGTCGGAGCTCGGGCGCCGTCTCGGCGTGACCAAGCAGGCCGCGGCGAAGACCGTCGCGGCGCTCGAGCGACTCGGCTACGTGGCCACAGGCCCCGCGCCGGCCGACGGGCGCGCCCATCTCGTGCGCCGCACCGCCCGCGGGGAGGAGCTCCTGGCGCTCAGCGCCGAGATCTTCGCCGCGTTGCGCGCTGAGTGGGCGGCCCGGCTGGGAGAGCGGCGCATGGCGCAGATCGAGGACGATCTCGACCGGATCGGCGGGGGCCGTCGGCTCTCGTCGGGCGGACAGATGCCGGCCTGGTGATGGCGCCCCGGGGGGACGCCGGTGAACACCACCCCTGAAGACGCTCGACAGGCCGCCGGATCCGAGTACCGTCGATCGGGTTG
>JAXDGY010000277.1:0-7260 GCA_034664785.1 Solirubrobacteraceae bacterium | reverse complement strand
AGGTAGAGCCAGCTCGGCTCGGCGGGCCGCCCCGGGATCGTCCGGACGAAGCGGCCGACGATCTGGCGGAAGATCAGCGGGGTCTTGGCGGCGGTCGCGTACACGCCGACCCGCAGCCGGGGGATGTCGACGCCCTCGGAGACCATGTTGACCGCCACGAGCCACGCGTCCTTGGACGCGGTGAAGTCGGCGAGCTGCTGGGCGGCGCGGGCCTCCGTGTGGAGCACGACGGTGGGCGCCTTGCCCGTCGCCTCGCGCAGCAGCTTGGCGATCTGCCGCGCGTGGGCGCCGTCCGCCGCGATCACGAGGCCGCCCGCGTCGCGGTGCCCCGCGTCGCGGATGCCCATGAGCCGGATGTGCGCCTCGTTGAGGATCCGCGGCAGGCCGTCGGGCAGCTCGGTCGAGATCGCGGTGCGGTAGCGGCGCGACGCCTCGCGGCCGGTCAGGACGGTGTCGAACGTCGACTCGATCACGTCGTCGCCCGAGCGCCAGGAGAGCGTCCCGTCGTAGGTGACGAACGAGACGGGCCGGCAGATGCCGTCCTGCACCGCCTCGGCGTAGGCGTAGGAGACGTCGGGCTCCACGACGCCGTCGCGGTCGTAGCGCAGGCCGGGGATCGGCGTGGCGTCCGAGCGGAACGGCGTGCCGGACAGCATCAGCCAGCGCGGCGCAGCCGCGAACGCCGTGGCGAAGCCGTCGCCCCACGCGAGATCCTCGCCCAGGTGGTGCGCCTCGTCGGCGATCACGAGCGTCCCCGGCGAGACGAGCCGCGACCAGCGCTCCCCCGCCATCGCCACGCGCGCGTAGGTCACCGCGACGCCGTCGAAGTCCTTCGGGGGGCGCGGGCTCTCGGCGTCCGGCACGAGGTGCACGCCGAGCTTGGCCGCCGCCACGGCCCACTGCCGCGTCAGCGGGGCGGTGGGGCAGACCAGCGCGATCCGCGTGACCTGCCGCTCGCGCAGCAGGCGCCGCGCGAGCTCGAGCGAGGGCCGCGTCTTGCCGGCGCCCGGAGCGGCCGAGATGAGGAACGGACCGCCGCGCCAGTCGCGGAGCTGCTCGAGCGCGCGGACCTGCCAGGCCCGCAGCGAGGAGGATGGTGGGGAGCTGCGGACGGCGGGCACGGACGGGGCATCCTGCGACATCCGCCGGACGGGTCGGAAGACGCCCTGGACGCGGGCTCAGACGGGGGTCGTGCCGTGCGCCACGAAGGCGTCGGCCTCGATCTCGACGAGCATCCGCGGGTCGATCAGACCGCTGACGCCGAGCATCGCGGCAGCCGGCGGTGCGGCGCCGAAGACCTCCTGGTGGGCGCGGCCGACCTCCTCCCAGCGCGTGACGTCCGTCAGGTACATGCGGGTCCGCACGACGTCCGCCGGAGCGGCCCCTACGCGCCGCAGGGCGGTGACGAGGACCTCCAGCGCGGCGCGGGCCTGCTCGTAGGCGTCGCCCGCGCCGAGGACGACGCCGTCCTCGGTGATGGCGGTGCAGCCCGAGACCCAGACGTGCGCGCCCGCGCGCACGACGCGGCAGTAGCCCACCCGGGCCTCGAAGGGTCCGCCGGAGCCGAGACGCTCGATCTCCACGGCGGGCCTAGTGGCGGAAGTGGCGGCGGTGCGTGAAGACCATCGCCACGCCGGCCGCGTCGGCCGCGGCGACCACATCGGGATCGCGCACCGACCCGCCGGGCTGGATGATGGCCTTGACGCCCGCCTCGATGGCCAGCTCCGGGCCGTCGGCGAACGGGAAGAACGCGTCGGAGGCCAGCGCGGCACCCTCCAGGGACTCGCGCCGGGACTTCTCCACCGCGAGCCGCACGGAGTCCACGCGGCTCATCTGGCCCGCCCCGATGCCGACCGTCGCCAGGTCCTGCGCGAGCACGATCGCGTTGGAGCGGACCTGCCGGCAGACGCGCCACGCGAAGAGCAGGTCGCTCCACTCCGGCTCGGTCGGGCGGCGCTCCGTGACGATCTCCATGCCCTCGCGCTCGTCGCGCTGGGAGTCGCGGTCCTGGATCAGCACGCCGCCGCTGACCTGCTTGATCTCCGGCTCGCCGAAGGGCGGCAGCCGGCGCTCGCCGTCCTCGAGCACGCGCCGGTTCTCCTTGGTCAACAGCAGCTCCAGGGCGTCCGGGTCGTACTCCGGGGCGATCAGGACCTCGATGAACTGCTCGTGCAGCCGCTCGGCCGTCGCCAGGTCGACGCGGCGGTTGAGCGCGATGACGCCACCGAAGGCGCTCATCGGGTCGCAGGCGAAGGCGGCCTCGTAGGCGGCCTGCGGCGTGTCCGCGAGCGCGACGCCGCACGGGTTGTTGTGCTTGACGATCACGCAGGCCGGGACCTCTAGGTCGCGGGCGAGCGTCCGCGCCGCCTCGAGGTCGAGCAGGTTGTTGAACGACAGCTCCTTGCCGCCGTGCTGCTTGACCATCGACAGCAGGTGCGTCCGGGCGCCGACCTGTGAGTAGTAGGCGGCCCGCTGATGCGGGTTCTCGCCGTAGGAGAGGTCCATGACCTTCTCGAAGGCGCGCACGTACAGCGAGGGGAAGTCCTCGCTCTTCTCGGCGAACCAGCGCGAGATCGCCGTGTCGTAGCGGGCGGTGTAGGCGAACGCGTCGCCGGCGAGCGCCTCGCGGGTGGGCAGCGACAGCCGGCCGTCGCTCTCGCGGAGCTCCTCCAGGACGGCGTCGTAGGCCTCCGGCTTGACGACCACGGCGGCGTAGGCGTGGTTCTTGGCCGCGGCGCGGATCATCGTCGGGCCGCCGATGTCGATGTTCTCGATGATCTCTGTCTCGGTCGCCCCGCGCGTGGCCGCGGTGCGCTCGAAGGGGTAGAGGTTCACGCAGACGAGGTCGACCCACTCGACGTCGTGCTCCCCGGCCGCCTCGAGGTGCGAGGGATCGTCACGGCGCGCCAGCAGCCCCGCGTAGAGCTTGGGATGCAGCGTCTTGACGCGGCCGTCCATGATCTCCGGGAAGCCGGTGAAGTCCTCCACCGAGCGGACGTCGACCCCGGCGGCGGTGAGCTCACCCGCGGTGCCGCCGGTGGAGAGCAGCTCGATGCCGAGGTCGGCGAGGCCGCGGCCGAAGTCGACGATGCCGCGCTTGTCCGAGACGGACAGCAGCGCGCGCCTGACGCGGACCTCCCCCGGCGCGATCGGCTCCTGCCCGGTCTGCTGGTCGGCCACCGCGCGAGCATACGCAATGGCGCAGCGCGACCCTCCGGCCGCCGCGCGGTTCAAGCCGCCCCCGCGCGGGCACGTCTCGGCCACCATGGCGCAGCGCGATCCCGACACGAACCTCCAGCGGACGACCGACGAGCTCGAGGAGCGTCTCGGGCGGCTCAGCGACCACATCGACGAGGCCGAGCAGAAGGCGGAGGCCCGGCGCCGCGACGACGCCGGCGTCGACGACGCGGTCGGGGACTACGAGGAGGTCCACGACGAGACCGGCGGCGAGGACCCCGCGGGCGCCGGCGAGGGCAAGGACGACCCGGAGCGCTAGTCGGTGAGCATCCGGCGCGGGTGGTCGGGGTCCGGGCGCACCGTCCCGCGCGCGAAGCAGCGCACCGCCTCGGTCAGCAGGGCGTGCTCGATCGGTCGCAGCGCGGCGTGGACCGCCTCGGGATCGCGCGCATCGGGCAGCTCCACCGCGCGCTGGAAGATCACCGGGCCGGTGTCGACGCCGGCATCGACCAGATGCACCGTCACGCCGAAGACCTTCACGCCGTAGCCCACCGCCTGCTCGATCGCGCGCAGGCCGGGGAACGCGGGCAGCAGCGACGGGTGGACGTTCACCAGGCGCCCGGACCAGCGCGCGACGAAGGCCTCGTCGAGGATCGCCATGTAGCCCGCGAGCACCACGAGCTCCACCCCCCGCTCCTCCAGCCAGCCCGTCATCGCGGCGTCCCGCGCCGCGCGGTCGGCGTACGCGGACCGCGGGAACGCCGCCGTGGGCACGCCCGCGCCCCTGGCCCGCGCGAGCGCCGGGGCCTCGGGCCGGTCGGAGCCGACGGCGACGACGTCCGCCTCGCGGCCGTGCACCTCGTCGAGCAGCGCCTGCAGGTTGGTCCCCGCGCCCGACGCGAGCACGCCGACCCTCATCGGCCCGGCCTCATGCCACGAGCCTGGTCTGGGCGGCGAGGACCCGCAGCGTCGGGTACCTCCCGCCCGTGGAGGCCAGGCGCCCGGCGGCGATGAGCTCGTCCACGCGCTCGAGCACCTCGCCCGCGCCGAGGTGGTCGAAGGTCCCGTAGCCGGGCAGCCCGTCGTAGGAGTGGCGGACCACGGCCTTCGAGCGGCCACCGCGCACGATCTCCACTGCGCGCGTGCGGCCGACGGGGGGCTCGGCGGCCTCCACGATCGCGAGGATCGCGGCGTCGAGGTCGGCCGGGGCGCTCGCAGTCGACCCCGCGTGGCCGGCGCGCCCGACCCGCGCGGCGTCGCGGACCGCGGCGGGGACGACCCCTGCGTCGCAGACGTCGCAGCACGGCACCTGCGGCGCGGGCGCCGCGGGGTCGCCGAAGTGCTCGAGGATCGTGGCGCGGCGACAGCGGTCCCCCTCGGCGAACGCCCAGACGGCCCGGTACTGGCGCCAGCGGGCGCGCTGCGCCTCGCCGGCCAGCCGGCGGCACGTCGCCCGGGCCCGCACGTCGAACGGCGCGAGCAGCCGGCCGCGCACGCGGTCGACGGGCGCCGGGGCGGGCTGCACGACGCCCGCCCGCGCCAGCGCGCCGAGGATGACGCGGACGCCTTCCGCGCCGTCCGCCCCGCCGAGCTCGTCGAGCCGCAGGTCGAAGCGGCCGTCGACGGCAGCTTCGGCCTCCAACCGCCGCGCGACCCGCTCGACGAGCGCGTCGTCGGCCTCGCCGCGCTGGATGAAGAAGACGTGCAGGCCCTTGTCGCGAGGCGATGCGAACAGCAGCGCCCGCGCGGGACGGCCGTCGCGCCCCGCGCGCCCGGCCTCCTGGTAGTAGGCCTCGAGGCTCTGGGGCACCGTCGCGTGCACCACGGTGCGCACGTCGGCCTTGTCGACGCCCATCCCGAAGGCGTTGGTGGCGACGACGACGGCGACCTCGCCGCCCATGAAGCGCTGCTGCGCCGTGGCGCGGGCGTCACGCGCCAGGCCGGCGTGGTAGGCGACGACCTCCCGCCCGAGCTCCTGCGCGAGGCGCGTGGCGAGCTGATCGGTGCCGTTGCGCGTCCCCGCGTAGACGATCGCGGGCGTGGCGCCGGGCTCCGCCAGCGCCGCGGCGATCCGGCGCGCCTTGGCCGCGGGCGAGCGGGAGGCGACCACGCCGAAGGAGAGGTTCGGCCGGTCGAACCCGGTCGCGACGCGGGCCGGGTCCCGCAGGCCCAGGCGCTCCACGATGTCCGCGGCGACCTGCGGCGTCGCGGTGGCCGTCGACGCGACGATGGCCCGCGCGCCGAGCCAGCGCGCGGCGTCGGCGAGCCGGAAGTAGTCCGGCCGGAAGTCGTGGCCCCACTGCGAGACGCAGTGGGCTTCGTCGACCACGAACAGGCCGATCGGCACGCCGGCCAGCGCGCGGGCGAAGCCGGGCGACGAGAAGCGCTCGGGCGCGACGTAGAGCATCCGCAGCTCCCCGGCCGCCGCGCGGCGCACGGCGTCGTCGTTGGCCCAAGCGTCCTGCTGGGCGTTGACCAGCGCGACGCAGCCGGGCGCGCGGCGCTCCAGCGCCTGCACCTGGTCCTGCATGAGCGAGACGAGGGGTGAGACGACGAGCGTGAGGTCGTCGCGCATCAGCGCCGGCAGCTGGTAGCACAGCGACTTGCCGGCGCCCGTCGGCATGACGACGAGCACGTCGCGGCCGGCCATCGCCGCCGCCACCGCATCGGCCTGACCGGGCCGGAAGGCGTCGAAGCCGAAGTGCTCGTGCAGGGCTGCCAGGGGGTCCATCGCCGGGCGACCATAGCGGCGGGGGCGGCGGCCGGCGGGGGGTCGTGCGGGGGCGTGGCGAGGACGTGACCGCCCGGTCACGGAGCGCGTGGCGCGCGGCGCTCCCACATCTCCAGCGGCCCCAGCGCGACGTACCCGACGCGCTCGTAGACCGGGCGGCCGTCGCGTGAGGCCTCCAGCGAGGTGCTGGTCGCCCCGGCCCCGCGCGCGTCGGCCAGCGCGCGCCGCAGCAGCGCCGTGGTCGTCCCCGTGCGGCGCACCGCCGGCACCGACGCGACGAAGCCCACCCAGCAGTGCCCGTCCACCGCGAGGGTGACCAGCGCGGCGGCGGGGCGGCCGTCGACGCGGGCGACCCAGGGCCGCATCTCCGTCGCGTCCGCCCGGCGGAACTGGTGGGCGAAGCTCATCGCGGGCGGCAGCTCGTAGGCGGCGTCGTTGCACGCCACGACGCCGGCCCAGTCCCCGGAGGGCGCGACGTCCAGCGCGTGGCCGTCCTCGAGGCGCAGTCCGGCGAGCTCGGCGGCCATGAGCTCGGGCGTGCTGCCGACCGCGTGGCCCGCTGCCGCGAGCGCCGCGCGCACCGGGTGGGGCGTGCCGGGCGGCACCCACACCGTCCACGCCCGCACGCCCGCCCGCGCGTAGAAGCGCGCCAGCGCGGGCAGCTCGGCGATCAGGGCGGCGGCGTCGGTCCAGGTGACCGCGTTGACCCAGACGCTGTCCGGGATCGCCGGGTTGGCGGTCGCCAGCACCGCACCGTCGGCGAAGGACGCCTGGACGCCGTCGGCCGCGGCCAGGGCGAGCGCCGCGTAGGACGCCTGGTGGGCGACCCGCCAGCGCGCCGCCGGATCGGGCACGGCCTACGCCTGGAGGACCGGCAGGGCGCCCTGCTCCAGGGCCCACTTGCCCTGGTGGTCGTCCGTGCCCGCGAGCGGGTACTGCCCGGAGAAGCAGGCGTCGCAGTGCTTCCCGCGGTCCCCGCGGACCGCCTCGTAGACGCCCGCGAGGGAGAGGTAGGCGAGCGTGTCGCAGCCCAGCTCGGCCGCGACCTCCTCCACCGTCCGCCCGTGGGCGATCATCTCCTCGCGGGTGGACATGTCGATGCCGTAGTGACACGGGTGCTTGATCGGCGGCGCGGAGATCCGCATGTGGACCTCGGCCGCGCCCGCGTCGCGGAGCATCTGCACGATCTGGCGCGTCGTGTTGCCGCGGACGATCGAGTCGTCGACGACCACGAGCCGCTTGCCGCCGACGATCTCGGGCAACGGGTTGAACTTCAGCCGCAGGCCGTGCTTGCGCAGCTCCTGGCCCGGCTGGATGAACGTGCGGGCGACGTACCGGTTCTTGATCAGGCC
>JAXDGY010000276.1:0-13061 GCA_034664785.1 Solirubrobacteraceae bacterium | reverse complement strand
GCGCGCCCGGCTCCTCGACCAGCACGAGCAGGTCCTCGCCGCCCGTGCCGAGCGCGGCGCGGCCGCCTTGGCGCTCGTGCAGGCGCAGGCCGACGGCCCGCTCGTACCACGCCACCGAGCGGGTCAGGTCGGCGACCGTCAGGTGGACGGCGCCGAGCCGCGTCTCCGCGGGGATCCGCGCTACCGCGGGCGCCCCCGCCGCAGCGACCTCCTCGGGGTCGGGCGGGATGGGGACGGTCGCAAGGGGCCGGACGTCCGGCGGCATTCTCCTACCTCCTGGAGGAAACCTGATCGACGTCACGGCCTCCACTAGGCCCGCCGGGCCCGAGCACCAGCGGCCCGGGGCTAGACTGGCGCCTCGGGGCTTCAATCGAAGGGGTCGCCCATGACCCAGGTCCGCCGCCCAAGCCGCCGGCCGCGCCGCACGTGCGCGCCGGGGGCACATCTGGTCGCACTGCCGCGAGCGTGACCGCTCGACGTCAGGCCTTCGATGCTTGAGGCCGACCCGTCCGTGGACCTGCCCTCGGCGGGGGCGTCCGGCGGCCTGGCCGGTCCGGCGCCCGTCCCGCTCGGGACGGGCGCGCCCGGCGGGCTCGCGGCGCTCCGGGAGCTCGGCCGCCGTCAGCGGGTGCTCATCACGATCGTCGGCTCGCTCGCGACCGCCGCGGTCCTGGCGCTGGTGCTCGCGCAGCGGCGCGACGAGTTCAGCGCCGCGCTCTCGGGCCCCGCGGCCTGGGTGCTCGGCGTCACGGCGCTGCTGCAGATCGTCGCGCTCGTCGCCCGCAGCGAGGCGTGGCACGTGAGCATCCAGGCGGCGGGCGGGACGGTGGCTCGGCGGGTCCTGTACCGCGCGTCGAGCATGCAGGTGCTCGGCAGCGTGATCAACGGGAACCTCGGGGTCGCCGCCCGGATCACCGCGCTCCGGCGCTCGTCGCCGGCGGTCACCCCGCAGGTGCCGACGCTGATCGCCGCCGAGTTCCCGATCCTCACCGTGGAGGCGGTGCTGGCCGCGCTGGCGTCCTTCACCCTGATCGGTCCCCTCGGCCTGCCGTGGTGGGCGCCGCTCATCGGCATCGCGGTGATCGGCCTGGCGAGCGCCGGCCTGCGGCACCTCGCCGTCCGCACCGGCCGCGAGCTGTGGAGCGGTCTGGCGGTGGTCCGCAGCCTGAGCGGAGGAAGCCGCCTGGTCGGCTTCGTGCTCGTCGCCGTGGCCGCGCAGATCGCGCGCAACTGGATGCTGCTGCACGCGGTCGGCGTCCACGCCTCCGTGTTCGATGCGATCGCCGTGCTGATCGCGGTCGTGACCCTCGGTCAGCTCCCGGTCGGCCCCGGCGTCGGCGCCGCGGCCGCGGTACTCATCCTCGGCAGCGACGGGGTCGCGGCCGCCGCCGCGGCGGGGGTGCTGATGACGGTCACCGGGACGGTCGGCGGGCTGGTCTTCGCGACCTGGGCAGGCGCCGACCACCTGCTGTCCGGACGCCGGCTGCGACGTGCGCGGGCCGGGCGGTCGCGCAAGCGGTCCGCGGGCGCTCCCCGCCGCTGAGCCCGTCGACGGGCCGCCGAGGACTCCGACCGCTACGACCGCGACGTGATCACCGAGTCGCGCTTCGCGACGGGTCGCGCGTCGAGGATGCTCGCCTCGAAGAACGGGGCGAAGCCCGGTGTCCGGAACCACCATCCGACCGTCACCCGGCTGGGGATCGTGACATCGCCGAAGCGCTGCTCGGCGTGGATGTCCCCGCCGAACGGGATGTAGCCGAACCCGTCCTGGCCGACGTTGCCCCAGCGCATGACCATGACGCTCCGGACCGCCCCGCGCTCGTCGATGCGCAACGTGACCACGGGGCGCTCCGGCGCCACGGCGAAGCTCGCGACGACGACCTCCTCGCTCTCGGCGCGCCAACGTACGCCACGGTCGGGGAGGAGGCTCGCCGGGACCCAGATGCTCTCGACCGCTGCACGCCCTGCCGCGGCACGCGTGGTGTTCTCGTCCGCGGCACGCAGGAACCGCACCCGTCCCAGGAGCCGGCCGTCCATGCTCCCCGCGCCGTCGGCGTAGCGGTCGACGACGTGCAGCGGCTTGAACGGCCCCCATCCGGCTCGCGCCCGCCAGGTGAACGCGTGGTCGTCGAACTCCTGCTGGGCAGTGAACGACAGCCAGGGCCCGACCTTGATGCGGCCACGCATCGTCAGCCGCACGTTGGTGTCGAGCACGGCGCCCTGGTCGATCGCGTGCGTCAGGTAGCGACGTACGGGTTCATCGAGCGCGGCCAGCGACGTGGCCTCGAACCGTGCGACCGCTGTCTCTGGCTTCGTCATGACCTCGGTCCGGACCGCGACGGCAGTCCTCGGCGAGTCTACGACTCCCTGTCGCTAGCCGCCGCACGCGCCGGGCGCCGCCGGGCTCGATCCGTCGCGTCCGCCGGGCGCGGCCGGTGGCGGCCCCGGGCCGGAGGGGGCGCGGAGTACGGTCGGCGCGACGTGCGCGCGTCCGTGTCCCGATCCGAGGTCCATCTCAGCCACCGCTCCAACTGGCTGCGCGCCGCCGTGCTCGGCGCGAACGACGGCATCCTGTCGACGGCGAGCCTCGTGCTGGGCGTCGCGGCGTCCGGCGCGTCGGGGACCGCGATCGTCACGGCCGGGGTCGCGGGCCTGGTGGCCGGGGCGCTGTCCATGGCCGCCGGCGAGTACGTGTCGGTCAGCTCGCAGCGGGACGCCGAGCAGGCCGACCTCCGCCTCGAGCAGCGCGAGCTCAGCCGCGACCCGAGCGGCGAGCTGCGCGAGCTCGCCGGGATCTATGAGCGACGCGGCCTGCCGCCGGGGCTGGCGAGCGACGTCGCGCTGGCGCTGTCGCGCCGCGGCGCGCTGGAGGCGCATGCGCGGGACGAGCTGGGCCTCGACGAGGCCCGCCTGGCGCGGCCGTTCCAGGCCGCGTGGACGTCGGCGCTGTCATTCTCCAGCGGCGCCGCGCTGCCGCTCGTCGCCGTGGCGGTGACCCCGGCCTCGGCCCGGGTGGCGGCCACCGTGCTCGTCACGCTCGTCGCGCTCGCGCTGCTCGGCGACCTCGGCGCGCACCTGGGCGGTGCGCCGCGGCGGCGCGCGACGCTCCGCGTCGTCGCCTGGGGCGCCGTCGCGATGGCGGTGACCGCGGGCATCGGGGCGGTCGTCGGCACCGTCGCGTAGGAGGCCGACCCCCTTCCGCCGTGGGCTACTGTCGTGCGCATGGAGACAGAGACGGCGGCTGGTGCGGAGTTCATGAACGCGACGCGGTCGGAGCGTCAGGCCGACGACCGCCACGTGATGACGGAGCCGGTCGCGCCACCGACGCTCCTGGTGCCCGACGCGGTCCTGGCGATCGAGCCGCCGTCCGTGCCCGACGGGACGTTCGTCAAGGTGGTCGCCGCGGACCATCCGCTTCCGCGCGCTTGTGAGGTCACGGTGAACTTCCAGGACTACCACCGATCCAGCTCGAAGCTCGGGCGCTTCGGCAAGATCGTCGGGATCGACGAGGCCGGCGGCGAGTACCTCGTCATGCTCGACAACTTCGAGTGCCTCGCCGCGCCGATGCGTCGCGTCGAGTGGCGCAAGGTCGCGACGTAGTCGCACGGCGCGGCGTCGCGACGATCCACGCCTCCCCTAGGCGTCGCTCCGTCAGGATCTCCTGATCGCCGCCCCCGCCGACACCTCGGGCGCCTCAGCCAACGGCGGCCGCACCGCATGGGCGCGCAACCTCGCCGCGCCCATCCGGGGCTTCCTCTACGCCGAGACCGGCGGCGCGGTGGTCGTGGCGGCCGCGGCGGTCGCCGCCCTGCTGTGGGCCAACATCTCGCCCGACTCCTACACCTCGGTGTGGGAGACGCGGCTGGCGATCGTCCTCGGCGGCCACGAGCTGGCCACCGACCTGCGCGGCTGGGTCAACGAGGGGCTGATGACGCTCTTCTTCCTCGTCGTCGGCCTGGAGGCCAAGCGGGAGCTCGACCTCGGCGAGCTGCGGGAGCGCTCTCGGCTGGCCATCCCGGTGGTCGCCGCGCTGGGCGGCATGGCGGGGGCAGCGGGCGTGTACCTGGCGATCAACGCCGGTGGCGACGGGGCTGTCGGCTGGGGCGCGGCGCTGTCGACCGACACGGCGCTGGCGCTCGGCGCGCTCGCGCTCGTGACGCGCGGCCGGGCGCTCCGGCTGCGCGTGTTCCTGCTGACGCTCGTGGTCATCGACGACCTCGTCGCGCTGCTGGTGATCGCGCTGGGCTACTCCGATCGCGTCTCGGTCACCGCGCTCGCGATCGCGATCGGGCTGTTCGGCGTGCTCATCGCGCTGCGCTACGCCGGGTCCTGGCGCATCCCGGCCGCCGTCCTGGTGGGCATCGGGATCTGGCTGGCGATGTTCAAGTCAGGTGTCGACGCCGTGATCGCCGGGCTGGCCATCGGCCTGATCACCGTCGCCTACCCGCCCGGGCGCGACGACCTCGAGCGCAGCACCGAGCTGACCCGCTCGTTCCGCGAGCAGCCGACCCCGGAGCTCGCGTACTCCGCGCGCGCCAGCCTCGCGTCGGCGATCTCGCCCAACGAGCGCCTGCAGTACCGCCTGCACCCGTGGACGAGCCGCGTGATCGTCCCGCTGTTCGCGCTCGCCAACGCCGGGATCCACCTGAGCAGCGACCTGCTGTCGGCGGCGGTGACCTCACCGGTGACCCTGGGCATCCTCGCCGCCTACGTCGTCGGCAAGCCGCTGGGCATCCTGGGCGCATCGTGGCTCGCGACGCGCCCGATGCTCGGTGGGGCGCGGCTGACGATCACCTGGCCGGCCCTCGTCGGGGCGGCGCTGTCAGCCGGGGTCGGGTTCACCGTCTCACTGCTCATCGCCACGCTCGCCTTCCACGGCGCGCTGCTCGACCAGGCCAAGATCGGCGTGCTGGCGACCGCCGTCGTCTCCCCCGCGCTCGCCTGGCTCGCCTTCCGGGTCATGCTCCGCCTGCCGGCCGAGACGCGCGCCCGCCAGCTCGGCGCCACGGCCGAGACCATCGTGGACCTCGCGGACGACATCGACGTCGACCGCGACCACATCCGCGGGCGCCTCGACGCGCCGGTCACGCTGGTCGAGTACGGCGACTTCGAGTGCCCCTACTGCGGGCACGCCGCGCCGGTCATCGACAAGCTGCTCGACAAGCTCGCCGGCGAGCTGCGTTACGTCTTCCGCCACCTGCCCCTGAACGACGTGCACCCCAACTCGCAGGTCGCGGCCGAGGCGGCCGAGGCCGCCGGCGCGCAGGGGGCGTTCTGGGAGATGCATGACCGGCTGCTGGAGCACCAGGACGCGCTGACGCCGACCGACCTCTACGGCCACGCCAACGCCCTCGGCCTGGACCTCGACCGCTTCTCGGAGGACCTGCGCCACCGCAAGCACGCGCCGCGCGTCGCCGAGGACGTGCAGAGCGCGGACGCAAGCGGGGTGTCGGGCACGCCGACCTTCTTCGTCAACGGGCGGCGGCACCAGGGCGTCTACGACGTCGACACGCTCACGCGCGCCGTCAAGGCCGCGGCGCGGGCGGCCACGGCCACGGCCACGCTGCGGTCGTAGCGGGGCAGGCCCGGAGCCCGCGGCCACCTGCCCCAAGGACCCTGGGGGCCCGTCCCGGTGGCCCGGTCCCGGACCGGTCGCGGTGCGCCATCGTTGGCGAGGCGTGAGCTCCCGACCTAGGCCGCCCCAGACGAGCGACGACCCCAGCGCGTCGAGCGACCCGTTCGAGGAGACCGACGAGATCGCGGTCAAGGGTGGATCGCTCCACGTCGCCCGGGCCGGGGTCCGGCCCGAGGACGCCGGGAGCGTCGTGCTGGCCGTCCACGGCGTCACCGCCTCGCTCATGACGTGGCGAACCGTCGCCCGCGCGGTTCCCCCGCTCGGCGACGTCTGCCTGCTGGCTCCCGACCTGCGGGGGCGCGGGCGCAGCGCGACCCTGCCCGGCCCCTATGGGATCGGGGCCCACGTCGACGACCTGATCGACGTGCTCGACCACGTCGGCGCGCAGCGCGCCGTCCTGGTCGGGCACTCGCTCGGCGCCTACGTCGGGGCGCGCATGGCGGCCGAGCATCCAGAGCGGGTCGCCGCGCTCGTGCTCCTCGACGCCGGCCTGCCGCTCCCGGCCCCGGAGGAGCCCGAGGAGATGCTCCAGTCGGCGGTGGCGAGCGCCATCATGCGCCTGCAGATCACGTTCCCGTCGGCCGAGGACTACATCTCGGGGTGGCGCGCGCACCCGGCCTTCGCGGACGCCTGGAACGACGACGTCGAGGCCTACGCGCGCTATGACCTGGTCGAGGACGACCACAGGACGCGGTGCGGCGCCTCGGCGCCCGCGGTGCGAGCCGACAGCGCGGAGATGGTGCTCGACCAGACGACGCGGCTGGCCCTCGAGCGCGTTCCCGCAGGGACGCCCGTGCAGCTGCTCCGCGCGCAGCGCGGCCTGTTCGACGACGAGGACAACCCGCTGATCCCCGCCGATCTGCTGCGCGGCTTCGCGGCCGAGCACCCCGAGGTGCGGATCGAGAACGTCCCGAACGTCAATCACTACACGCTGGTCATGGGCGACAGCCCCGGACCGGCAAGAGTCGCCGCCGCCATCGAGCTGGCCTGCCGCCCGGCCCGGTGAAGGCCGTCGCGCTCCGCCGCGGTAGGCGCCGCGCGCCGTCGCGCCGCCGACGCCGCGGTCCGTAGCATGTCCGGCTGTGCTGACCAGTTCCCCGATCGAGCAGGAGCTCGAGTCGCATCGGCGTCCGCTGACCGGCTACTGCTACCGCATGCTGGGCTCGGGATCCGAGGCCGAGGACGCCGTGCAGGAGACGATGGTCCGGGCGTGGCGGGCCGCCGACCGCCTCCAGGAGCGCACGGCGCTGAAGTCGTGGCTGTACCGGATCGCGAGCAACGTCTGCCTCGACATGCTGCAGGGCTCGCAGCGGCGCGCCCAGCCGATGGACCTCGGTCCCGCCTCCACCGCCGGCTCGGCGCTCGGCGCGGGCCTGCCCGAGCACGCCTGGGTGCAGCCGATCGCCGACGCACGGGTGCTGCCGCCCGAGGCGGACCCCGCGGAGCTGGCCGCCTCGCGGGAAACCCTGCGGCTCGCGTTCGTCGCCGCGCTGCAGCACCTGCCACCCCGCCAGCGCGCCGTGCTCATCCTCCGCGAGGTCCTGCGCTGGAAGGCCGCCGAGGTGGCCGAGCTGCTCGACACGTCCGTCGCCTCGGTCAACAGCGCGCTGCAGCGCGCGCGGGCCACGCTGGAAGGGCTCGACCTCGACAGCAGCGGCCCTGCGTCGCTCGCCTCCGAGCAGCAGGAGCTCCTGACGCGCTACGTCGACGCCTTCGAGCGCTACGACATGACGTCGCTCGTCTCGCTGCTGCACGAGGACGCGAGCTTCTCGATGCCGCCCTTTCCCCTGTGGGTCCGGGGCCACGACGAGATCACCCGGTTCATGCTCGGTCCCGGCATCCATTGCAAGGGCTCGCGGCTGCTCTCCACCTCGGCCAACGGCGGGCCGGCCGTCGGCGTCTACCACCCTGCCGGGCCGGGCGCCTTCGAGCCGTGGGCCATCGTGGTCGTCGAGCTCTCAGGCGGGCGGATCGCCGGACTGCACCACTTCCTCTACCCCGAGCTGTTCGCCGCCTTCGGCTTCCCGCCGCGCCTCGAGGGCTAGGACGTCGGCGAGGCCGACGAGCTCGAGCAGCCCGCGCAGCTCCTCGGACACCTCGCCCAGGCGGACCGTCCAGCCCCGGCGGCGGACGATGAGCTGCAACCGGACGAGCGCGTCGATGAGCGCGAGGTCGGGGTGCCGCGCGTCCACCCGGCCCACGATCACCTCGGTCCCGTCGTCGACGACCAGCACCACCGTCGTCGGTCTCTCGCTCGCATCGTCCACGGACGTTCCTCGTCTCGGCTGCCACCACTAGGACGGCCCCCGCGTCCTGAACTCATCGACTCATCGCGCCCGGCGCTCCGCGTACCGCTCGCCACGCCGTGGCCTACTGGCAACCGACGTGGCGGGTACGCGGCACGAGCGGGCCGGTGAGGAGGCGCCCGGGGGCGGCCGGCGAAGGCGCGCGCGGCGCCGCCGCCGCCGCGATGCGGCGCGCGGGCCCACCAGGCAGCAGCACGGCGCGCCCGCCGGCGCCGAGCCGTTCGTCGTCGGGCTCCTGGCGGGGCCCGGCTTCACCTACGAGCTCGCGCGCGACCTCGCCCGCGACCTGCCGGACCTGCTCCGCCGCCGCTTCCCCGGGGTCGCCTGGCGGGTGGAGTTGCGGCGCGAGCCGATGGCGGCGGCGTCCGACGACGACGTGGACCTCATCGAGATCGCCCATCAACGGATGCTGGCCGAGCACTGGACGCTCGCGGTCTGCCTGACCGACTTCCCCGTGCACATCGGCAACCGGCCGGTGACCGCGTACGCGAGCGCCGCGTACGGCGTCGGCCTCGTGTCGGTCCCCGCGCTCGGGCCCGTGAACCTCGACGACCGGCTCCGCTCCGCCGTCGTGCGGCTGATCGAGGGGCTTGTCGGCGAGAGCGTGGACGACCTCTCCGAGGCCCGCGACCGGGAGCGGCAGCATCGGATGCTGCGGCGCCTCGAGGACCTCTCGACGCTGGCCATCGGTCATCCCGAGGTCAACGAGGACCGCACGATCCGGTTCATGGCCGCCGTGGGGCTCGGCAACCTGCGGCTCCTGCTCGGCATGGTGCGCGCCAACCGGCCGTGGCGGCTGGTCTCCGGCCTCTCGCGCGCGATCGTCGGCGCCCTCGGCGTCGACATCTTCGGCGTCGCCTCGCCCGGCGTGTGGATGATCGCCGACGGGATGGGCTGGGTGCGCCTGCTCATCGCGGGCGTGGCGTCGATCGCCGTGATCTGCGTGTCGCTCGTCGCCGCGCACCGGTTGTGGCGCAGGACCTACAGCGACCGGCCGGAGGGGCACGCACGCGTCGTGCTCTTCAACCTGACCACCACGATCACGGTCGGCATCGGCGTGCTGACCCTCTACCTCGCGCTGTTCGTCCTGAACCTGGCGTCGGCGCTGGTGCTCATCACGACCGGCGTGCTCGAGCGCCAGATCGGCCATCCGGCCGGCGTCGGGACCTACCTCGCCCTGGCGTGGCTCGTCACGTCGCTCGCCACGCTCGGCGGCGCGCTCGGCGCGGCGCTGGAGAACGACCGCGCCGTCCGCGAGGCGGCCTACGGCTACCGGCCTGACGCCCGCAACGAGGCGCTCCGCGAGCAGGCGGAGTCACCGGACCGCGGACCGCCGGGCCTCGAAAACGCCGCCTCGTGACCTACTGGAGCAGGAAAGACCGAAGGCGGACGATGACCATGGCCGTGAAGCTGCACAGACCGGGATACGACCACGCGATCAAGCTCATCGAGGACGGCCACGTCGTGCTCGACGAGCGCGACGCGTGGAGTGAGCATCAGCCGTCCGCGCAGGCGGAGAACGCCTACATCGAGCAGCACGGCTACGGCGAGTACGGACGCTGGCACCTCGGCGTCGACGACGAGGCCAACCCGGAGACCAAGGGCCGGTACAAGTTCCCCTACGGAGACTTCAGCGACGTCCACCGATGCGCCGTCCTGGCCGCCGAGTCACGGGCGGCCCAGCGCGACTACTCCGACATCGAGTCGGCGGCCGCGCACCTGCACGGCATGACGGAGGCGCTGCGGCACGTCGGCGGGCGCTGAGTCAGACGCGCACGCCGGCCGCCGTCGTCACGCGGCCGGCGAACAGGAACGCCGTCTGGCGCAGCGAGGACTCCAGGTCGAACGGGTCGAGCGCGGAGGTCGCGTCGCGCGGGATCACGACGCCGTACCAGCGCAGCGCCGCGCTGGCGGCCGTGTAGTGCACGCAGATGTTCGCGACGGTGCCGCAGATCACGAGCGTCTCGACGCCCCACACGCGGAGCAGGTGATCCAGCGGCGTGCCGTAGAACCCGTCGTAGCGCACCTTGCGCAGGACGGTCTCGTCCGCCGCCGGCGCGAGCCCGTCGACGATCTGCCAGCCCCAGCTGCCCTCGCGGGCGTGCTCGGGCCAGATCCGCCACTCCGGATCGCCCTCGCGGTGCGTGTCCTGGGTGTAGACGACGCGCATTCCGTGCGCGCGGGCGAGCTCGAGCAGCCCGCTGATCGCCGGGATCGTCGCCTCGGCGTCCGGCACCCGCAGGCTCCCGCCCTCGCGGACGAAGTCGTTCTGCATGTCGACGACCACGAGCGCGGTCCGGGCGGGGTCGATGCGGACCTCCGCGTGCAGCTCGTACTCCGGGACCTCCACCGAGCGGCTCATCCCCGGATCATCCCAGCGGCGCGCCGCTCGCCTCGACGGCGATGAGTTGGTGGCCTTGGCGTCGTCTGAACGGCATGATCGTCCTTCACCTCGAGCCGGGAGCCCGCCGATGACCACCACCACTCCGCCGACCTTCATCACCGGCGTCGACTTCGTGACCGTCCCAACCGATGACTTCGAGGCCTCGGTGCACTTCTACGGCACCGTGCTCGGGCTGCCGGCCGGCAAGCGATGGGGCGACAGACCGGCCGCCGAGTTCCAGGCCGGCAACCTCACGCTCGCCGTCATGGACCCGACCGCGTTCGGCCAGGAGTTCCGCCCGCACAGCCTGCCGATCGCGCTCCAGGTCGACGACGTCGCCGCGGCGCGGGCGCACCTCGAGGGGCAGGGCGTCCGCTTCGTCAGCGACCTGATCGACAGCGGCGTCTGCCACCAGGCGATCTTCGTCGACCCGGCCGGCAACTCGCTGGACCTCCACCACCGCTACGCGCCGAACCCCGGCTGAGCGGTTCGCCGCCTACGCCCGCGGGAGCGGGATCTCGGCGCGGATGCGGGTGCCGTGGCCCGGCGGGCTGTTGATGGTCAGGTGGCCGCCGAGCGCGGCGAGCCGGTCGCCGAGCCCGGTGAGTCCTCCTTCGGGCGTGCGGTGGGCACCGCCGGCACCGTCGTCCTCGATCACGAGGCGCAGGGCGCCGGCCGTGCGCGCGGCGGTGATGCGTGCCGTCGAGGCGCCCGCGTACTTGGTGACGTTGGTCAGCGCCTCGGCGGCCACGAAGTACGCCGCCGACTCGACCGGGGTCGGGTAGCGCTCGGCGGGGATCTCCACGTGCACGGCCAGCGGCGCGCGGTCGGCGAGCGCCTGCGCGGCGGCCGCCAGGCCGTCGTGGGTCAGCAGCTGCGGGTGGATGCCGTGCGCGAGGTCGCGCAGCTCGGTGATCGCCGAGTGCGCATGCGTCAGGCCCGCCTGGACCAGCGGCCGCACGTCGGGCGCCAGGTGCTCGTGGCCCCGGGCCTGCTCGAGCGCGATGACGGTGTGGATCAGGCGCTGCTGGGCCCCGTCGTGCAGGTCGCGCACCACGCGGCGGCGCTGTTCGTCCGCCGCTTCGACGAGACGGACGCGGGAGGCGACGAGCTCCGAGCGCGCCGCCGCGTTGGACACCGCCGTGGCGATCAGCTCGGCGAAGGAGGCCAGGCGTTGCTCCGTGGAGGGCGACAGCGGGTCGGCCCTGTCGCTCCCGGCGATCAGCACGCCCCACACGCGGCCCTCGACGACCACGGGCGCACCGACCTGGGAGCAGATGCCGAGCCGCCGGATGAGCTGGGCAAGCTCTCCCGACGCGCCCTCGTAGCTGTCGAGGCGTCCCGGTGCGCCCGTGTCCCGCACCAGCCTGCTCACCGAGTCGCCCTCCAACGACACCCGCGTGCCGGCCGGCACGTGGACGTCGCGCATGCTCCAGCCCGCCATCATCAGGCTGAAGCCGTCCGGGGTGAACTGGGCGAGGTTGACGCTGCCGGCGCCGAGGACCCGGCCCGTCTCCTCACAGACGGCATCGAACACCACGCGGGCCTCGGCGGCCTGGGCCACCAGCGTGGCCAGGCGCCGCAGCGCGCTCTGCTCCTCCGCGAGCCGGCCGAGGTCCTCGCGCGCCTGCGTGTTGGAGATCGCCGTGGCCACGAGCGCGGTGAACTGGCTCAGGCGGCGCTCGGCGTCCAGCGGCAGCGGATCGGGCAGATCGGAGCAGGCGACGATGACCCCCCACACCTCGGAGTCCACCACCAGCGGGGCGCCGACGCCGCTGACGAAGCCCGCGCGCGCGGCGGCCTCGCCGAGCGTGCCGCGGACCTCGGCGTAGTTGGCGACACTCGCGGGGCGGCCGGTCCTGCGCACCAGGGAGGCGCCGGTCGGCCCGTCCAGCGGCCAGTTGGTGTCGGGCTGGAAGGGATGCTCGCCGATCGCGCCGACCACGGTCGCCGTGCCGTCGGGCTCATAGCGGTACATCCCGACCAGCGGCAGCTTCAGCACAAGACCGACCTCGCGGGCGACGGCGGCGAACACGTCGGCCGGCGTCGCGCCCTCGGCCACGAGCGTCGCCACCCGCCGCAGACCCGCCTGCTCGTCCACCAGCCGGCGAAGGTCCTCGCGCGCCTGGCTGTTCGAGATCGCCGTGGCAACGAGCGCGGTGAACTGGCTCAGGCGGTGCTCCGTGCCGACCGGCATCGCCCGCGGCTCGGCGGCGCCGGCGCACACGGCCCCCCACACCTGACCGTCGACGACGATGGGAGCCGCCACGCCGGTCTGGAAGCCGGCGCACCGGGCGGCCTCGCCGGTCGTCCCTGACACGCCGGCGAAGCTCTCGAGCCTCGTGGCGCGGCCGGTCCTGCGGACCACGGACGACATGCCGGCGCCGTCGAGCGGCCAGCTCGTGCCGGGCTGGAACGGATGCTCGCCGGTGGCGCCGACCCCGGTCGCCGTGCCGTCCGCCTCGTAGCGGAACATCCCGATCAGCGGCAGCTGCAGGATCAGGCCGATCTCGCGTGCGACCTCGGCGAACACCTCGGCCGGCGTCGCCCCCTCGGCCACGAGCGTCGCCACCCGCCGCAGGGCCGCCTGCTCCTCCGCCAGCCGCCGGAGGTCCTCCCGGGCCTGGCTGCTGGAGATCGCGCTGCCGACCAGGGCCGTGAAGTCCGCGAGACGATCCTCGACGCGCTCGGGGATCGGCGCATCCCGCGACGCCGTCGCGATCACCCCCCACACCCG
>JAXDGY010000275.1:0-2696 GCA_034664785.1 Solirubrobacteraceae bacterium | reverse complement strand
GGCGCGACGGCGGGCCCGTCGACTCCTCGACCTTGACCAGGGCCACCGCGATCGCCGCGATCCCGATCGGCACGTTGATGAAGAAGATCGACTGCCAGCCGACGTGCTCGGTCAGCAGCCCGCCGATCAGCGGCCCGATCGCCACCGCGGCGCCCGTGGTCGCACCCCAGATCCCGAACGCGGTCCCGCGCTGCGGCCCCTGGAAGCTCGCTGCCAGCAGCGCCAGCGAGGTTGCGAACATCGCCGCGCCGCCGACGCCCTGCAGCGCGCGGGCGAACTCGAGCAGCAGCGGGCTCGTGGACAGGCCGCACAGCAGCGACGCGACGGTGAAGATCGCGAGCCCGGCCGTGAAGACCGCGCGGCGCCCGAGGCGGTCGGCGAGGACCCCGGCGGTCAGCAGGAGCGCCGCCAGCGAGAGCGCGTAGGCGTCGATGACCCACTGGAGGTCGCTGAAGGACGACCTGAGGTCCTTCGCGATGTCCGGCAGCGCGACGTTCACGATCGTGATGTCGAGCAGGAGCATGAACGTGGCGACGCAGACGGCGAGCAGCGTCCAGCGCTGGCGGGAGCTCATCGACCCGACGCTAGCACAGTCGGTCAGGGTGCCTGACGACTTCTCGTGACGCGCCTGGACGCGTTCGCATCGCCGGTGTGCCGGGCCTGCGGAAACATGCCGCTAGCAGGCATTTCCACCCTGGTGCGTCCGACGCGGCCCCTACGGTTCGCGCCGTGCTCGTCCGCGACTTCACCGACGGCGTCGACGTCGACCAGGTGCTCCTGGTGCGCCAGGTCGAGGCGCGCGTCAAGCGGGACGGGTCGGAGTACCTGAAGGTGTCCTTCGGCGATCGCACCGGCTCCGTGCCGGCGATGGTCTGGGAGGGCGTCGAGCAGGTCAGGGAGGTCTGCCTCTGCGGTCAGCCCGTCCGCGTCGTGGGCCGCTTCGGGGAGCATCCGCGCTACGGCGGCCAGCTCACCCTCCGCGCGCTCCGCCCCGCGCAGCCGGGCACGTTCGAGCTCGCGGAGCTCTGCGACGGGCCGCCGCGCTCCGCGGACGCGATGGAGGCCGACCTGCGCGAGCTCGTCGCCACCGTGCAGGACCCGTGGCTCGGCCGGCTGCTGGAGCGCCTGCTCGGCCCGGCGTCGGAGACGTGGGCGCGCTACCGCCACGCGCCCGCGGCCAAGCACTACCACCAGGCCTACCGCCACGGACTGCTCGAGCACTGCCTGTCCGTCGCCCAGGGCGTCAGCGCGGTGGCGGCGGCGTTCGGCGGGGTGGACCGCGACGTCGCGGTGACCGGCGCGCTGCTGCACGACATCGGCAAGCTCGACGCCTACACCGACGACCCGATGGCGATCGACATGACCGACCTCGGGCGCCTGCAGGGCGAGATCCCGCTCGGCTACTACCGCATCCGGCGGGAGATCGAGGAGCTCGACGGCTTCCCGGAGGCGACGGCCGCCGCCGTCCTGCACATCATCCTGTCGCACCACGGGTCGCTCGAGCACGGCTCGCCCGTGGTCCCGTGCACGCGGGAGGCGACGCTCGTGCACTTCCTCGACAACCTCGGCGGCCGGCTCGGGTCCTTCGACCGCCTGGAGAAGGAGCTGCCCGCGGGGCAGGCCTGGTCCGCCTTCGACCGCGCGCTCGGGTCCGGGGCGTTCTTCGGGTTCGCGGCCGCCGCGTCCGAGCCGGGGCCGGCGGTCACCGGCCCGGCGGTGCAGGACGCCCCCGCGCCCGGCACCGCGTTCCGCGCGGCCTAGAACCGGTTTCAGAACGGCGCGGCGCCTCATCCCGAGGCCGCTTCTGAAGCCCCGTCACGGCTCCTGGTAGGAGCCCAGCGCGATCTCGCCCCGCTCGAGGGCGATGGCGATCGCGTGGACGCGGTTGCGCGCCTGGAGCTTGCGGATCACGTTGCGGACGTGGGTCCGGACCGTCTCGACCGAGACGCTGATCTCGTCCCCGATGCGCTCCGCGGTCAGCCCCTCCGCCATGAGCCCGATGATCTGCCGCTCGCGCGGGCTGAGCTGCGTGACGCGCGCGGCGCCGCGCGGGGCGCCCAGCACGCGGTCGAGGCGCGGGTCGACGTAGGAGCCGCCCGCCGCCACGCGCGCGATGGCGCCGGACAGCTCCTCGATCGAGCCGGCCTTGAGCGCGTAGCCGCGCGCGCCGGAGTCCAGGCCGTGGCGGAGCAGGTCGGCGTCGCTGTCGCCCGTGTAGAGGATCACCCCGAGCTCGGGCCGGCGCGCGAGCAACTCGCGCGTGAGGTCGATGCCGCTGCCGTCGGGCAGGCGGATGTCGACGAGGGCCACGTCGGCGTCGGCGTGCTCGACGAGGTCGATGCCCGCCGCGACGTTCCCGGCGGCGCCGACCACCTCCATCCCGCTGTGGGTCAGCAGGAGCGCGAGGGCCTCCCGGAGGGCCTCGTGGTCGTCGACGATGACGAGCTTGACCATGGTTCGCACGCCAACCTACTCCTCGACACACACGGCTCGGCGCGCGAGACCGAGCACCGCCGGAGTGTGAACAAAGGCCGCAAAGAGCGGGTGGTCAGGCCCCCCGGCGCGATCTCGGGCCTATCCTCCGGCGAGCATGGCGAAGGACACCGAAAAGCTCATCCGGCAGCTGTCGCTGATCTCGTACCTGATGGCCGAGCGGCGCCCCGTCACCGCCCTGGAGATCCGGCGCGACGTCGAGG
>JAXDGY010000274.1:0-3464 GCA_034664785.1 Solirubrobacteraceae bacterium | reverse complement strand
GGACCAGGACGGGCGGGTGCACCCGTACGCCAAGCCGCTGTCGCTGCGCTCCGAGGCATCCAGGCACGGCGCCGCGACGACGGTGGACGCACTGGGCGGCCGGGCGGGCGACGGGCCCGCCGCCGTGCGCGTGATCGCCGTCACGAGGTACGTCCCCGAGCGCCGCTGGGCACCGGAGCGGCGCGGCGCGGGCGAGGGCGCGCTGGCGCTGCTGGCCAATGCGGTGCCCGCGCGCTCGCGGCCGGCCGAGACGATGCGAGCCGCCGGACGGGCCGCGGCGCAGGCGGTCGTCCTCGAAGGACCGCGCGGCGACGCGGACGAGACGGCGGCGTTGCTGCTGGCTGCCATCGACGGCTGAGCGCCGCCGGCGCGGCGGGCGCTACTTCTTCTTGTCCTTGCCCTCGTTCTTGGACGTCTGGGCCTTGTCGTTCTTGCCCTTGTTCTTGTCGTCCTTGGACGAGTGGGCGTCGTTGCCCTTGCCCTTGTCGTCCTTGCCGCCCTTGCCGCCGCCGTTGTTGTTGCCGTGGTCGTCGTCCTTGCACTCGCCCTTGCGCTCGTGCTCGTGGTTCTTGTCGCCGCAGCCCTTGCCCGGGGGCTTGTACTGGTGCTTGGCGGCGCTGCCGTTGTCGGACTTGCCGCTCGAGCCGGCGATGGCGATCGTCCCGCCCGTGCCTGCGCCGAGCATGCCGATGGCGAGGATGGTCGCCAGCCGCGACCCCACGAAGCGCCCGTGCCGGCGCACGCCGGGCGCGCGGGCGCCCCGCGTCGCGCGCAGCTTCAGCTCGTCCAGCTCCGCGCCGGAGGGGCGCGCGGCCTCGCGCCTCAGCCGCTCGCCGAGGGCGCGCAGGTCGTCGGGGAGCTGGTCGTCGTGATCGGGCATCACTCCCTTGTACGGACGGCGCGTCCATTTCCTGACCAGGAGCCTGCGGGCACGGCGGCCACCGGCCAGCCCGGGTCCGGCGCCCCGGCCTCGTGCAGCACGGTGCGCAACCGCTCCACGAACGCCTCGGAGGAGAACGCACGCGCGCCACAGGCCAGCTCGTCCGGGTCGGCGGCCAGGTCGTCGCACCGGCGCACCGCCTCCAGCAGGGCGTCCGGCGTGGGTTGGTGGAAGAACACGCCCGAGCGCCCCTCGCGCACCGTCTCCAGCGCGCCTCCGGCGGCGAACGCGATCACCGGCTTGCCGGCGGCCTGCGCCTCGACGGGCGTCATCCCGAACTCCTCGTTGCCGGGAAGCACGAAGGCGCGGCAGCTCTCGAACAGCTCGCGAACGGCGCCGTCGTCCACGCCGCCGTGGAACCTGACCGTCGGCCCGGCACGCGTACGCAGGGATTCCAGCTCGGGCCCGCAGCCCACGACGTCCAGGCCGATCCCGGCCTTCGTGGCCGCCGCCACGACGAGATCCACACGCTTGTACGGGAGCAGGCGCGAGACGACCAGCAGGCGCTCGCCGCGCGGCCGCGGCATGAAGCGGTCCACGTCGACCGGCGGGTGCACGATCGCGGCCTCGCGCCCGTAGAGGCGGCGGACGCGATCGCGGACGACGGCGCCGTTGGCGATGTAGAGGTCGGCACGGCGCGCGGCGGCGACGTCCCAGCGGCGCAGCGCGCGCAGCAGCGGACGGGCCGCGTGGGCCGACCACGACGCACCGAGGTAGTCGGCGCCGTAGAGCCAGCGGGCCGGCGTATGGCAGTACACGGCGTGGAAGCTGCCCGGCGCCGTCTGGACGCCGTGCGCCCAGCCGCTCGAGCTCGACAGGACCAGCGGGCTGTCCAGGACGCCGAGGCCGTGGAACGCCGCGGGATACAGCGGCAGCAGCGACCGGAAGCCCGAGTCCATCGGCACCCGGTCCAGCCACGTGGTGCGCACGTCCACCTGACGGAAGTGCGGGAAGGTCGAGTCGGCGCGGTAGAGCGAGGTGTACAACGGCGCCTCCGGCCACATCCGCGTGAGCTGGACCGCGCAGCGCTCAGCACCACCGAGCTGATTGAGGTAGTCGTGGACCAGCGCGACCGAGGGCGCATTTCCCAGCACCTCCGAAGTATGTCCGTCCGGTGTATCGGGGCATAACCCCCCAAAAGTCCTGATTGCCAGGGTTTACGTCAGCCTGTACACCGTCTTTTGCGGGATCATCACGCGATGCGGGACGAGGACTTCGAGCGGCTGTTCGCCGAGCACGCCGGTCCGTTGCTCGGCTTCCTGGTCTACCGCACCGGCGATCGCGCCCTGGCGGAGGACCTCGTCGCCACCACCTTCGAACGTGCGCTGCGCGCGCGGCGGCGGTTCGACCCGCGCCGGGCCGGCGAGAAGACCTGGCTCTACGCGATCGCGCTGAACTGCCTCACCGACGAGGCAAGGCGGCGGTCGGCCGAGACGCGCGCGCTGGAGCGCGCGGGCGTCCCGGCGGCCTCGGCCGACGCCGCCTGGACCGACAGCGTCGCCGACCGCGACGTGCTCGGCCGCGCCATGGATGCGTTGGCCGCCGAGGAGCGCGAGGCCGTGGCGCTGCGCTTCGGGGCCGACCTCAGCGTCCCCGAGATCGCTCGCGTGCTCGGGGTCTCGCTGACGACCGCCGAAGGCCGCGTGTACCGCGGCCTGCGCAAGCTGCGCGAGCAGCTGGACGCATGACCTCCCGGCCTGGCTGGACGCCGCTGCTGCTCCTCGGCCCGCCGCTGGCGGCCGGAGCGTTCTCGATGGCCGTCTCGCTAGGGGCGCGGGACGCGGACCCCGCGTTCCTCGCCGCCCAGGAGCGCGTCCCGGTCACCAGCGCGTCGCTGGCCCGCGCCGTGGCGCTCGCGCCGGCGGGCGGCCGCCGGGGTCGCAGCGCCCGCTGTCGCCCGGGCTCGGGGCCTGCGCCGCTGCGCAACCCGTGGGCCTGCTCGGTGGTCTACCCGTCGCGCGGGACGGTGCGCTACGTCGTCACCGTGGGCGACGACGGCGCGTTCCGCGGCCGCCGCGGTCCCGCCGTCATCGCGGGCCGCGTCCCCGCCCCGGGGTGAGACGCCGCCTCCGGGTCCTAGCCGGCCCCGATCGACAGCCGCCCGCTCGTCACCACCGCGAGCCGCGCCTCGCGGACCGCGAGGCGCCGACGGGCCGGGCTGGACGACTCGAGCCCCGGCAGCGAGTCGCGGATCAGCACCTCCCGCGGGTTCTGCCGCACCGCGCGGCGCAGCTCCCGTGTGGGCGTGCTCCCGGCGGACGCCAGCGCCAGCGCCAGCCCGTAGCTCGTCTCCCAGCTGTGCGGGTCGAGCCTGACCGCCTCGCGCATCGCGCGGACCGCCTCCGCCGTGCGGTCCTGACGCAGGTCGCAGTACGCGAGGATCTGGTACGGCTCGGCCCGGACGTTCAGCCAGCGGATCGACGACAGCGCGTCCTTCGTCGCCGCCGGGCAGTCGCCGGCCCCGAAGTGGTCGACGGCGGCGTGCACGCGCGACTGCGAGGTCAGGACGAGCAGCGGGGTGACC
>JAXDGY010000273.1:0-8783 GCA_034664785.1 Solirubrobacteraceae bacterium | reverse complement strand
GGCCAGGCGCCGGACTACAAGGCGCGCCCGCGCCACCGCTGCCGGACGGTGTTCTACTAGCGCCGGCCGCTGCCCCGACCTGGGAGTTCGGCCGGCCAGGGCCGAACTCCCGACCGACGTCGGAGCGCCCTGCGCGACGACGTCGGCGTCAGCCGCCCGCCGGGTTGGGGCCGCGCACCGAGCGCAGTCCGCGGACCTCGGCCGCCGCGGCCTCCACGTCGACCTCGAGGCCGCCGAGGTCGGCGACGCTGCGCTCCAGCGCGCCGATCCGGTTGGCCAGCCCGCGCAGCGCGTCCGCGGTCGGGTCCGGCAGGTGGATCCAGTCCGCGTCGGGGCCCTCGGGCCGGCGCCCGTCGACACGCACGGGGTGCCCGGGGTTGCCGACGACCGTCGAGTTCGGCGGCACGTCGGTGATGACCACCGTGTTCGCGCCGATCTTCGCGCCGTGCCCGATCGTGATCGGGCCGAGCAGCTTGGCGCCGGAGCCGATCGTCACGTTGTCCTGCACCGTCGGGTGGCGCTTGCCCGAGGCGAAGCCCGTCCCGCCCAGCGTGACGCCCTGGTAGAGGGTGACGTTCGCGCCGATCTCCGCCGTCTCGCCGATCACGACGCCCATGCCGTGGTCGATGAAGAGCCCGTCGCCGACCTTCGCCGCGGGGTGGATCTCGATGCCGGTGAGCGCCCGCGTGAGAAGCGCGATGGCGCGCGGGGCGAGCGGGACCTCGGCGCTGTGCAGCGTGTGCGCGACGCGGTGGGCGAGCAGTGCGTGGACGCCCGGCCAGGCAGCCAGGACCTCCAGCGAGGAGACGCCGCGCGCCGCCGGGTCCCGGTCGTGCGCCGCGGCGAGATCGCGGCGGACCTCCTGGGCGATCCGCGCCATCGTGCCGAGACCGAGCATGGGACTACGGTACCGAGCGCGATGTCCGGGCCCCGCGTGCTCATCCTCCACGGCTGGCAAGGATCCGGCCCCGACCACTGGCAGTCCTGGCTGGCCGGCGAGCTGCGCGCGGCGGGCGCGACCGTCCGCTACCCCGACCTGCCGGCGTGCGACGAGCCCTGCCCCGACCGCTGGGCCTCCGCGCTGCACGAGGAGCTCGCGGGCCTGGCGGCCGATCCCGGCGGCGAGCGCGTGGTCTGCTGCCACTCGCTCGGCTGCGTGCTCTGGCTTCGGGAGGCGGCCCGCATCCGGCCGGCCGAGCACGTCGAGCGGGTCGCGCTGGTCGCCCCGCCGTGCCCGGGAGCCAAGGTGCCCGAGCTCGCCGGCTTCTACCCGACCGGCGCCGAGCGGGGCTCGGTCGAGGCCGCCGCCGACACGACGCGCCTGGTCTGCTCCGACGACGACCCGTACTGCCCGGGCTTCGGCGCCCGCCACCACTGGGGCGCCCCGCTCGGGCTGCCCGTCGACGTGCTGCCGGGCACCGGGCACCTGAACCCGGAGTCGGGCTTCGGCCCCTGGCCGGCGATGCGCGCATGGGCCCTGGGCGAGGTCGCGACGCTGCGCTGAGCTCAGCTCGCGAAGAACGGCAGTGACACGTAGCGCTCGCCGCCGTCGGGCAGCACCACCAGGATGCGCTTGCCCCGGGACTCCGGGCGCGCCGCGACCTTCAGCGCGGCCCACAGCGCCGCGCCACAGGACAGCCCGGCGAGGATGCCTTCGACGCGCGCGACGCGCCGGGCGGTCTCGATCGCCGCCTCGTCCGGCACGGCGATGATCTCGTCGAGCAGCCCGACGTTCAGGACGGGCGGCACGAAGCCCGCGCCGATGCCCTGGATCCGGTGCGGGCCGGGGGCACGGCCCGAGAGGACCGCGCTGGTCTGCGGCTCGCAGGCGATGACCGTCAGCCCCGGGTTGCGCTCCTTGAGGTACTCCCCCGCCCCCGTGATCGTGCCGCCCGTCCCGACGCCGCAGACGAGCACGTCGATGTCGCCGTCGAGCTGGTCCCAGATCTCGGGGCCCGTCGTGCGGCGGTGGGCCTCAGGGTTCGCCGGGTTGGAGAACTGGTCGGGCATCCACACGTGCGGGGACTCCGCGAGGGCGCGGGCCGCGAGGACGGCCTCGTCCATGCCGCCCATGGACTCCACCATCTCGACCCGGGCGCCGTAGAGCCTCAGCAGGCCCTCGCGCTCGCGGGTCATCCCCTGCGGGAGCGTGAGGACGAGGTCGTAGCCCTTGGCCGCGCAGACGAAGGCGAGCGCGATGCCGGTGTTGCCGCTCGTCGCCTCGACGATCGTGCTGCGGCCCGGCTGGATGATCCCCTCGGCCTCGGCGGCCTCGATCATCGCGACGCCGATCCGGTCCTTGACGCTGCCGCCCGGGTTGCTCACCTCGAGCTTGCCGAAGACCTGCACGTCCTCGGGCGCCAGCCGCGTCATCTGCACCACCGGCGTCCCACCCACGAGCTCGGAAACGTTGATCGGGATACGGGTCATTCGGTGCGGCACGATACCCGCGCGCAGCCCACGGACCCGCAGGCCGCCTCGCAGCCCCTCCCGCCGCCCGACACCCGCCGACATCAGGCGCGCGCGATCTCCGGGTGGGCGCCCGCCGGGAGCGGCTCGACGCGCGGGTCGCTCGCATCGGCGTCGAAGTCGGAGGCGACCGTGACGTCCTCGCCGTCGGGCGCCTTGAGCGCCCGCAGGACCAGCGTGCCGAGCACGACGACCACGATGTTCGCGAGCGTCGCGACGATCCCGGTGTAGATCGTCACCTTGGTGTCCCCGAAGCCGAGCTTGGACAGCGCGTACTGCGCGCCGCCGAAGTGCGCCTTGCCCGTCGTCGGATTCGGCGTGTCGTAGAGCATCCACAGGCCGCTCGCCAGCCCGACCGCCCAGCCCGCCAGCAGCGCCCAGCGATGCACGGCGAGCTTCCACAGGCCGAGCACGATCGACGGCAGCGTCTGCAGGATCAGGACGCCGCCGATGAGCTGCAGGTCGATCGAGAACTGCGGGTCGAGGGCGAGGATGACGAGGACGGCGCCGCCCTTGACGACCAGCGAGGCGAGCTTGCTCGCCCGCGCCTCCTGCGCCGGCGTCGCGTCGCGGTTGAGGTACTCCTTGTAGATGTTGCGGGAGAAGAGGTTCGCCGCGGCGATCGACATGATCGCGGCGGGGACGAGCGCGCCGATCGCGATCGCCCCGAAGGCGACCCCGGCGAACCAGCGCGGGAACTGGTCGTCGAAGAGCAGCGGGACGATCGTGTTGGGGTCGTCCCCGATCGGCGTGATGCCAGCGGCGATCGCCATGTAGCCCAGGAGCGCGAGGAGCCCCAGCGCGATCGTGTAGATCGGCAGGGTGGCCATGTTGCGCTTGATCGTGGTGCGGTCGCGCGCCGCCAGGACGCCGGTGATCGAGTGCGGGTAGAGGAACAGCGCCATCGCCGAGCCCAGGGCCAGCGTCGCGTAGCCGAGCTGGGCCGCGCTTCCGAGGGTCACCCCGTCGGTCGGCGTGGGCGTCTCGGCGAACTTCGCCCGGGCCGCGCCGAAGATGTCGTCGAACCCGCCGAGCTGGATCGGGATGACGATGATCGCCGTGAGGACCACGAGGTAGATGAGCGTGTCCTTGACGAACGCGATGAGCGCGGGCGCGCGGAGACCGGACTGATACGTGTAGGCGGCCAGGATCGCGAAGGCGATGATGAGCGGCCAGTTGCCCGTGACGCCGACCGTCTTCAGGACGGCCTCGATGCCCACGAGCTGCAGGGCGATGTAGGGCATCGTCGCGACGATCCCGGTCACGGCGATCGCGAGCGCCAGCGCCGATGACCCGTGGCGGCCGCGGACCAGGTCGGCGGGCGTCACGAACCCGTGGCGGTGGGCGACGGACCACAGCCGGACCGCCGGGATCAGCACCAGCGGGTACATCACGATCGTGTAGGGGACCGCGAAGAACCCGACCGCGCCCATGCCGAACACGAGCGCCGGGACGGCCACGAAGGTGTAGGCGGTGTAGAGGTCGCCGCCCAGCAGGAACCACGTGACCCACGGGCCGAAGCTGCGCCCGCCCAGCCCCCACTCGTCGAGATCGTCCATCGACGCCGCCCGCCGCCAGCGGGCGGCGACGAAGCCGATCACGGCCACCAGCGCGAACAGCGCGATGACGATCGAGAGCTGCAGGACGTCGACGTCGCGGTGCATCAGCGCTCCCCGCCGCCGCGCGCGCGGTCCGTCTGGCGGTACACGAGCAGCGTGACCGCCACGCTGATCGGCACCCACAGCAGCTGGTACCAGTAGAAGAACGGGATCCCGATGAGCTCGGGGTCCTGGGTGTTGTAGATCGGCGGGAACAGGGTCCCGATGAGCGGGATGACCAGCAGCCAGTACCAGCGACGCCCCCGCCGAGCACGCTCCTCCATGGCCGCATCGTTCCCGTCGCGCAGTCGCCGCGAACCCCCCGCGTCGCCAGGCGGACCGGCGCCTGGCATGCTCCGGCGCCATGCGCGCCCACCACATCCGCGTCCAGCGGGACTTCGACCTCCCCGTCGCCGAGCTGTTCGAGCACCTCTCCGAGCACGAGCGGCTGGCCGACGTCTTCGGCGCGCGCATCGAGCGGCTGCGCGACGGCGACACCGACCGCAACGGCGTCGGCTCGGTCCGGCGGCTGCACGCCCCCGGCCTGCCCGCCTTCGAGGAGACGGTGACGGCGTTCACGCCGCCCGAGCTCATCGTCTACCGCATCACCAAGGGCACGCCGCTCGACGACCACGAGGGCGTCATGCGGTTCTCCGCCCGCCCGGGCGGCGGCTCGCACCTCGACTACGACATCATGCTCGCCTCGCGGATCCCCGGCCTGACGCTGCTCGTCTCCAAGCTGCTCGGCGTCCAGGTGCGACGCGGCCTGGCGGGGATCGACGGGGCGAGCGCCTGACGGCCGGCCTGCGGCCCGGGATGAGCCTGCGGTCCGGCGGGGCCAGGCGGGCGGGAGGGATCCTCGCCGGCCTGCTCGTCGCCGCCTTCCTCGTCTGGGGTGTCGCGGGCGGGTGGTCGAAGGCGGCCGACTACCCGTGGGAGATCGACGGGCCGAAGCTCGCGGCCGCGGTCGTCGTCCTCGTGGGCTTCTACCTCGCCTGGGCCGCGGGATACGTCGCGCTGCTCGAAGTCCTCGCGGGCCGGCGGCTCGACCGACGGCGGTTCAGCTCGATCTGGGCCCGCTCGCTGCTCGGCCGCTACGTCCCCGGCAACGTCCTGATGGTCGCCGGCCGGCTGGTGTACGGACGCGAGGCGGGGCTGCCCGCGAAGATCTCGCTCACGGCCAGCGTCTACGAGCAGGTGACGATGCTGGCCTCCGCCGCGCTCGCGGCCGCCGCCTTCCTGGTGTGGGAGGGCCGCCACTGGTCGCCCGTGTTCTGGTCGGTGCTCGTCGCGCCCTTCGTCCTCGTGCTCCTCGACCCGGCCGTCCTCGGGCGCGTCGCGGCGTGGGGGCTCGCGCGCACGGGCCGCTCGGCCGAGATCGTGCTCCTCCCCCGCCGCCAGGTCGCCTCCACCCTGGCCTGGTTCGCCTTCACGATGGCGCTGCTCGGCGCCGGGACCGCACTCGCGATCGAGGGTGTCGCCGGCCCGGTCCCCGGCGGCGTGCCCTTCGTCGGCCTGGGCTACCTGCTGGCCTGGGCGGTCTCGATGGTGGCGTTCGTCTTCCCCTCGGGCCTCGGCCTGCGCGAGGGCGCCTTCGCGGTCGTCCTCTCCCGGCACCTCCCGGGCCCGGCCGCGGTGTCGCTCGCGGCGGCCAGCCGCCTGCTGGTCACCGCGGTCGAGCTGGTGGTCGTCGCCGCGCGGGCCGCCGCGGGCCGCGCGCGGGCGCGGTAGGCCGCCTTCGGCAGGCCCCTAGGCCTCGGGGGCGGGAACGGCGGCGACGGCGGCGAACCGCGTGGCAGGCCCGGCCGGGCCGTCGACGATCCGGTCGATGAGCTGCGCGGTCGTGCGCGCGCCGAGCACGTCCTGCCGGGTGGCGGTGATCATCTCGCCCACGAGGCCCAGCGTGATCAGCTGGATCCCGGCGAGGATGAGCAGGACCCCGAGCGTCAGCAGCGGCCGGCTGCCGATCGCCGCGCCCGTGAGCTTGATCACCGTGAGGTAGGCGCACACGAGGAAGCCGAGCACGAGCGAGACCAGGCCCATGCCGCCGAAGAAGTGCAGCGGGCGGTGCTGGTAGCGGCCGATGAACAGCACTCCGACGAGGTCCAGCACGCCCCGGGCATAGCGCTCCGGGCCGAACTTCGACCGGCCGTGGGGACGGGCGCGGTGGTGGACGGGCAGCTCGGCCACGCGCCAGCCGCGCTGGTAGCCGATCACGGGGATCAGGCGGTGCTGCTCGCCGTAGAGCTCGAGCTCCCGGACCGCGGCGCCGCGGTAGGCCTTGAACCCGCAGTTGACGTCGTGCAGCGGGACGCCGGACAGGCGCGCCGTGATGCGGTTGAAGAGCTTGGAGCCCCAGCGCTTGAACGCGGGGTCCTGGCGACGCTGCTTCCAGCCCGAGACGACGTCGTAGCCCTCGGCGAGCTTGGCGACGAGCGCGGGGATCTCGGCCGGGTCGTCCTGGCCGTCGCCGTCGATGGTGATGACGATCGTGCCGTGGCTGTGGTCGAAGCCGGCACGCAGGGCGGCGGACTTGCCGAAGTTCCGCCGCAGCCGCACGAGGCGCACCGGGTCGCGGGTGGTGGCGAGCTCCTCGAGGATCTCGGTGGTCCCGTCGGAGGAGCCGTCGTCGATCCAGACGACCTCCCACGTCAGGCCCGTCTGCTCGCAGCCGTCCTCGATCTCGCGCTGCAGGTCCCGCAGGGAGTCGCGCTCGTTGTAGACGGGGACGACGACCGACACGTCGACCGCGGGCCCGGGAGCAGCCCCGGCAGCCGCAGCCCCGCCGCCGGAGGAACGGATCACATCCACGCGGCGAAACCATACCTGGGGTGGCGCGTGTTACCAGGCGGTCATGGGGCTAGGGTGAAGGCCATGATCGGCCGGTCCGACCCCGTCGTCGCGTCCCCGGACGGGACCTTCGGCCAGGAGACCGACAACGAGGCCAAGTACAGCGAGGCCGGAGGCGTCGAGCGGCGCCTGCTGTCGCGCTTCCGCCGGCGGGTGCTCGCGGAGGTCCGCCCGCTCGCGCCCGCCCGGGTGCTGGACGCGGGCTGCGGCGAGGGGCACGTCACCGCCTGGCTGGCCGGCGCGCTGCCCGGCAGCGAGGTCACCGGCGTCGACGGGCGCGCCGATGCGGTCGCGGCCTTCCGGGTGCGCAACCCCGGCCTGGAGGCCGTCGAGGGCGACCTGCGGTCGCTGCCCTTCGCCGACGGCGCGTTCGACCTCGTGGTGTGCACCGAGGTGCTCGAGCACCTCCCCGAGCCGGCGGCGGTCCTGCGCGAGCTCGCCCGGGTCTGCTCGGGGCACCTGCTGCTGACCGTCCCCCACGAGCCGTTCTTCCGCGGCGGCAACCTGGCCGCGCGCCGGTACGTGTCACGGCTGGGCTCGACGCCCGGCCACCTGTCGACGTGGGGACGGCGCGGGTTCGTGCGCCTCGTCGCCACGGAGGCCGAGCCCGTCCGCTGGTTCTCGCTGTTCCCCTGGCAGGGCGTGCTGGCCCGGCCGCGGCCCGCGGCGCGCGGGTAGCCCGCCGGATCGCGCCTCGCGCCGCGGCCGATCCTGGACGTCCGCTGCAGCATTTGCGCGGGTTCGAGGCACCTTTGTGCTGCATGACGCCCACGGGATCGACACACGCGACCCGCTCTGGAACTTTGTGCCACATGCAACGCACCAAGACCGACGGCACGGCGTGGCTGCGAGCGAGCTACGACCGGGCGCTCGCGGAGGTGGCCCGGGAGCACGCGCGCGCGAAGGCGGCGCCGGCCGCCGCGCGGCGGGCGGTGGCAGCCACGCAGGAGCGGGCCGTGGGCCGTCCATCGGCCGCCGACACGCCGGCCGACGTCGCGGCCTGAGCCGTCCATGAGCCACCGGACCGACCGTCGGCCGGCCTGCCGCCGGAGCGTCTGCTTGGATCCCGCGGCCCATGTCACAGGTCGACAAGCTCCAGGACGCCGAGGAAGAGGTCGCGCAGCAGCGCGAGGAGGCCGCGCGCGCCCAGCGCCGTGCCCGCGAGGAGGATCTGCGCCGGCCGCCCATCGCCGACACCGCGGATAGGACCCACTCGACGGTGACCGCGGCGCTCGCGCGCGTGCGGGCGATGGTCAACATGCGGGTCGGGCCGCTGCCCGACGTGCAGGAGCTCGCCGTCTCGATCCGCGAGACCGGCCTGCTGCACCCGCCGCTCGTGCGCGCCACGGGCGACGACGCCGTCCCCTACGAGCTGCTCGCGGGCCGCCGCCGGTTCGCCGCCATGGCGCTGCTCGACACGGCCGGCGAGGTCCGCGAGGACTGGCGCTTCACGCTGGTGGAGGGCATCTCCACGCGGGAGGCGCTGACCATGCAGTTCGCCGAGAACTTCCACCAGCACAAGCCCGAGCCCGTCCAGTTCGCGCGGGCCGCTCGCGCGATCATGCTCGAGGACGAGGCGCTGACCGCCGCCGACGTGTCGCGGCTCGTGGGCGCCCCGGAGGCGTGGACGCGCAAGTCCCTGCGGCTGCTCGAGCTGCCGGAGGCGATCGTCGAGCGCGTGGAGCGCGGGGACCTGTCGTTCACCGTGGCCGACCTGGTCCGGCGCGGGATCGCCCGCGGCGACGTCTCCGCCGAGCAGGCCGAGGACCTCGTCGAGCAGCACGCCGAGGGCCGGATCACCGGCGGCGCGCTGAAGCTCGGCGTGGGCTACATCCCGCCCAAGCC
Source organism: Solirubrobacteraceae bacterium (assembly GCA_034664785.1). Taxonomy (GTDB): domain Bacteria; phylum Actinomycetota; class Thermoleophilia; order Solirubrobacterales; family Solirubrobacteraceae; genus Paraconexibacter. Next base: position 21 of record JAXDGY010000273.1, on the reverse strand, counting down.
CAAGGACTACGAGGAGCAGTC
>JAXDGY010000272.1:0-8183 GCA_034664785.1 Solirubrobacteraceae bacterium | reverse complement strand
CCCAGCGAGATGCGCTGGCGGTCGCGGTCGATGTCGAGCACCTTGACGGCGACGGTGTCGCCGATCGAGAGGATCTCGCTCGGGTGGTTGACGTGCGACCACGACAGCTCGGAGATGTGGATGAGGCCGTCGATGCCGTTGAGGTCCACGAACGCGCCGAAGTCGACGATGTTCGAGATCTGGCCCTCGACGATGAGGCCGGGCTGCAGCCGGTCGAGGATCTCCTGGCGCTGCTCCTTACGCTCCTCCTCGAGGACGGCGCGCCGGGACAGGACGACGTTGTTGCGCGACCGGTTGAGCTCGATGACCTTGCACTCGATCTTCGTGCTCATGTACTCGTCGAGGTTCGCGACGCGGCGGATGTCGACGAGCGACGCGGGCAGGAAGCCGCGCACCCCGAGGTCGATGATCAGGCCGCCCTTGACGACCTCGATGACGGTGCCCTCGACGGGCTCGCCGGACTCGGCCGCCGCCTCGATGCGCCGCCACGCCTTCTCGAAGCGGGCGCGCTTCTTGGAGACGATCAGGCGACCGTCCTGGTCCTCCTTGGTGAGGACGAGCGCGTCGACCTCCTCGCCGAGCTCGACCTCGTCGTGCGGGTCGACGTTCTTGCGGATCGACAGCTCGTTGGAGGGGATGACCCCCTCGCTCTTGTAGCCGATGTCGACGAGGACCTCGTCGTTGTCGATGCGGACGACGCGGCCGGTGACGACCTCGCCCTCCTCGAAGACGGTGAACGTCGCGTCGTAGTTCGGGACGATCCGGCCGTCGATCTCGAGCAGCAGGCCGTCCGATCCTTCAACGACCTTCGCATCCGTCGTAGGTTCAATGGTCTGGGTCATGTGAGGTCAAGGGTAGCGGGAACCCGCACGGCCTAGACTCCCCCTCCGCATGCCGGTGCGGGCGACGAAGAGGGGTCAGGAGCGGACACCGCTCGGCGGGGACTACGACGTCCTCGTGTGCGGAGCGAGCTTCGCCGGGCTGACCGTCGCCCGCGAGCTCTCGGGCGCGGGCGCCCGGGTGGGGCTCATCGACCGCTACGAGGTCGGCGAGCGCCAGACGAGCGCCTGCGCGGCGCCGACGGACTGGCTCACCAACCTGGGCCTCGGCGCGGCCATCCGCCAGACCTTCTCCGACCTGGTCGTCCACCGCCCCACGGGCGCGCCGCGCCGCTGGCGGCTGCCGTGGACGTTCTCCACCTTCGACTACCCGGAGCTCTGCGCGCTGCTCAAGGCGCAGTCCCCCGACGTCCCGTTCGACACCGCGAAGGTCGACGGGCGCACGCGCGACGGCGCCACGCAGGTGGTGCACACCGATCGCGGCGACCTGCGCGCCCCGCTGGTCGTCGATGCGCTCGGCTGGCGCCGGGTGCTCTCGGACGCGGAGCCCATCCAGCCGCCTGACGCCCTGCTGTCGCGCGGGCTCGAGGTCCACCCGCCCGCGACGAGCGACGACCTCGAGCTGTGGCTCGACCCCAAGTACGTCCCCGCGGGCTACGGCTGGTCGTTCCCCGCCGGGGACGAGGTGCGGATCGGGGTCGGGTCCTTCGACCCGCACAAGCGCGTCAAGGACGAGACCGTCCAGCTCACGCGCGACCTGGGCCTCGCGCCCGAGGGCTACCAGGGCAACTGGATCCCCCACGCGCTGCGGCCGGCCGTCGAGGACGGCGTCTTCTTCGCCGGCGACTCGGCCGGCCACTGCCTGCCCACCACGGCCGAGGGCATCCGCACGGCGTTCTACTTCGGCCTGGCCTGCGGTCGCGAGCTGCGCGCCGTCGTCGAGGGCCGCCAGACCCGCGAGCAGGCCCTGCAGCGCTACGGCTCCTTCTCCGACGACCACGCGTGGAAGTTCCGGTGGCTGCTGCGCACCCAGCGCGCCGTCGGCCGGATCAACCATCTGCCGGTGATGGACAAGGTGCTGCGGGTGCTCGACTCCCAGCGCGTCGTGGACTGGTCGTTCCGCCACTACCTCGACATCGCGCCGCCGTCCTTCGCGCTGCAGCACGGCCGGGCCGACGCGCCGGCCTCGCCCGCGCCCGCGGCGGCCTAGGCGCTCACACGGCGTGTGGTGCCGCCCGGGCGATGATGCGCTCGGCGTTGGACGGCGCGAAGAACTCCTGGACCGGCAGCGAGCCGGCCATCACGCTCACGAAGGCGTCCATCGCCTCCTGGGCGCCGTGGGCGGCGAAGAGGAGCTGCTGCATCTCGGGCGGAGGCGGCTCGAGCGTCGCCAGGCCGCAGGTGAGCTCGAACAGCGGCAGCGCGTGCTCGTCCCGGACCTGCCGGTAGTCGGTAGCCGTCGCGGGCCAGCAGCATCGCGGTCGGGGACCCGGCGCACCGGGCGCCCACGACGATCGCGTCGTACGTCCTCTGGGCCATGGCAGGGCACGCTCGCGGAGCGCAGCACGATCGTCGCGTCGCGCGGGACCCAGCCCAGCGAGAGCGCGCGTACGCGCGTGCCGCGCCGCTCGACCGACCAGCGAGCGGTCGGCGCCTTGAGGTGGCGCACACGCGGGGGCGAGGGACTCTGCGTGCCCGCCCGCGTACCCCGCCGTCAACCCACCGCGGCGGGGACCTCGGCCTCGACCGGGTTGCGCAGCAGCCCGACGCCGTCGATCTCGACCTCCACCTCGTCACCGGGGTTGAGCAGCAGCGGCGGCTCGCGGGTGAAGCCGACGCCCTCGGGCGTCCCGGTGGCGATGACGTCGCCGGGCTCGAGCGTCATCGTCCGCGACAGGAAGGCGACGATCGTCGCGACGGAGAAGATCATCTGCGCCGTGGAGGCGTGCTGGACGACCTCGCCGTTGAGCCGGGTGGTCAGCGTGAGGGCCTGCACGTCGCCGACCTCGTCGAGGAGCACGAGCTCCGGGCCGCAGGGCGCGAAGGAGTCGATCGCCTTGCCGACGGTCCACTGGGACGTCTCCATCTGCAGGTCGCGGGCGCTGACGTCGTTGAGCGGCATGACCCCGGCGACGTGCGCCGGCGCATCGTCCTCGTCCACGTTGCGGCAGCGCCGCCCGATGACCACGGCCACCTCGCCCTCGTAGTCCACGCGCTCGCTTGCGGCGGGGATGACGATCGGGTCGCCCGCGCCCGTCAGCGAGTTGCGGAACTTCGCGAAGACCGTCGGGGCCGGCGGCGCCGCGAGCCGGGTCTCCTCGGCGTGGGCGGCGTAGTTGAGCCCGATGCAGAGGATCTTGTCCGGGTCGGGGACGGGCGGGCCGAGCCGCAGGACCGCGCGCGGTCCGGCGATCTCCGCGCCCGCCGCGTCGGGCGCCGCCGAGCCGAGCGCGGCCGCCGCGTCCGGGCCCAGCGCGAGCAGCGCCCGCACCGAGTCGGGCGCCTCGCCGAGCACCCGCGCGCCGAGGCGCGCCGCGTCGACGACGACGCCGCCCGCCATCACCCCGGCGCGCCACGGCGCGCCGGGCTCGGCGGCGTAGCTGACCAGGCGGGTCATCCGACCGCCGTCTCGGCGAACAGGCCCTTCGGCGCGTGGGTCAGGACCTCGCACCCGTCGGCCTCGACCGCGACGACGTCCTCGATCCGCGTCCCGGCCACGCCCGGCTTGAGCAGGCACGGCTCGATCGTGAAGACCTCGCCGACCCGCAGCGGCTCGTCGTCGTAGTAGTAGTCCGGCACGTCGTGGATGTCGAGGCCGACGCCGTGGCCCACGAGCTCGATCTTGTAGTCGGCGACCCCCTCCTGCCTGGCCACCTCGAGCGCGACGGCGTTGAGCTGCTTGGCGGTCACGCCCGCCTTCACGGTCCTGATGACCTCCTCGTTCATGAGGACGGTCGCCTCGTGGAGGTGGCGCAACTCGTCGGAGAGGTCGGCCGGCTCCCCGGCGCAGCGCATCCGGGCGATGTCGCCGCAGTAGCCGTCGAAGCGCGGCAGGCAGTCGAACAGCACCCACTCCCCGCGCTCGATGACCTTCTCGCGCGTGGGCAGCGAGCTGCCGGAGGCGCTGTTCGGCCCGGCGGAGATGATGCAGCCGCCGCCGATCTCCAGGTCGCCGAGGCGCCGCATCGTGTCGTCCGCGGCGAGGCCCACCTCGTACTCCGTCACGCCCGGGGCCACGGCGTCCATCCCGGCGGCGACCGCCGCGTCCGCGATGCGCTCGGCGCGCCGGATGCGCTCGAGCTCGGCCGGCGACTTGACCGCGCGGACGTTTGAGATCAGCCGGGAGGGCACGAACTCGGTGTCCGGTGCGGCGGCCTGCAGGGCCAGGAAGTCGTGGGCCGGGAACAGGAACCAGTTGTCGATCGCGACCCGCTTGAGGCCGCGGGCGCGGATGACCTCCCCCACGTCGTGCCCGAGCTTTGTGGAGGCGGCGGCGTCGGGGTACTTCGAGAGCTCCATCGCGCGCACGGCGTCCCAGAGCGCGTCGGTGCGCAGCAGCGGTTCGCCCTCCACCGGCACGAGGGCCGCGCACGAGCCGAACATGTAGTAGCCGTCGCCCATGTTCTGGTAGCCGGCGAAGCGCGTGTAGTAGTCCGTCAGGTAGCGGACGTTCGCGATGATCTTGCTCGTGGAGTACGCGATGACCGCGTCGCAGCCCTCCGCCTCGGTCGCCTTGCGGACCGCGTCGGTCCGGCCGCGGAACTCCCGCTCCGTGAACGGCTCGATCGGCCACAGCTCGTTTGCTGTCGTTGCCATGTCCCTGCTCCTCATGCTGGTTGGGTTGACCCGTCGACCGGCGCCGTGTCCTCGGGCTCGAGGACCAGGCGCCCCTCCACCTCTCCGCCCCGCAGCAGTCCCAGCGCCTCGTTGACGCGGGCCAGCGGCAGGGTCCGGCTGACGTGCGGACGCACGTCGCCGCGCTCGACGGCGTCGAGCGCCGCCCGCGCGTCCTCCCGGCTCGCCACCCGCGAGCCCAGGACGTCGATCTCGTCGAGCACCAGCCGGCGCGAGTCGAGCCCGTACTCGAGCCCGGGCTGGTAGCCGTTGCAGACCACGCGGCCGCCCGGCCGCAGGACCGCCACGGCGGCGTCGAACCCCGCTCGCACCCCCGAGGTCTCCAGCGCGAGGTCCACGCCGCCGCCTGCGCCCGCCCAGGCCCGGACCGCGTCGAGCTCGTCCGGCCCCACCGCGAGCCCGGCGCCGAGCTTGACGGCCAGCTCGCGGGCGCCGGGTGCCGGGTCGATGACCGCCACCTCGGCGCCGGCGCCCAGCGCGATCTGGATGCCGTTGAGGCCGAGCCCGCCGCTGCCGACGACGGCGACGCGCTCGCCGGCGCGCAGGCCCGCCCGCCCGTGCAGCGCGCCCCACGGCGTGGTCACCGCGTCCATCGTCACCGCGGCGTGCGCGTAGGAGAGGCCGGACCCGAAGGTCAGCAGGCAGGCGACCGGGACCGCGACGAAGCCCGCCATGCCGCCGTCGCGCTCGATGCCGGGACGCACCGCGCTGCGGCACAGCGTCGCGCGCCCGGACGCGCACCAGAGGCACGCGCCGCAGGTGTCGTAGAGGTAGACCGCGGCGCGGCGCCCCTCCAGCTCGGGGTGGCCCCGGGCGGCGACCACATCGCCGGCGACCTCGTGGCCGGGGATGACCGGGACGGTGCTCATGCCGTCCAGGGAGCCCGACGCGACCTTCAGGTCGGTGGCGCAGATGCCCACGGCGCGGACGCGCAGCAGCGCCTCGCCCGGCGGCGGCTCGGGGATCGCCACCACGTCGTAGGACAGCGGCTGCCCGTAGGTCCGGACGACCGCGGCGCGCATGCTCGGCTCGCCCCGAGCGGGCCGGGGGCGCGCCGCCACCGACGGCGGGCGGGCCACGAGCGGGACCGGGTCGCCGGCGGGCCGGGCGGGGGCGCTCACAGCATCACCCGCCCGCCGGAGACGTCGAGCGTGACGCCGGTCATCCAGCCCGAGGCGTCCGAGGCGAGGAACAGCGCGGCCGCGGCGCAGTCCTCGGGGGTCCCCATCCGGCCGAGCGGCGAGAGCGCCGCCGCCCGGGCCAGCGCCGCGTCGTCCATGATCTCGTCGATCCGCTCCGAGTGGGTCGTGCCCGGCGCGATCGCGTTGAGGCGGACGCCGGCCCCGCCGAGCTCGATCGCGGCATGCCGGATGAACATCAGGACGCCCGCCTTCGCCGCCGCGTAGGAGGCGGTGACCGTCTTGTCGAGGAAGCGCCCGGAGATCGAGGACATGGCGACGATCGACCCGCGCCCCCGCTCGCGCATCCCGGGTGCGAACGCGCGGACGGCGAGGAACGTCGAGGTGAGGTTGTCGTCGATCACCCGCCGCCACTCGTCGTCGCCGATGTCGAGGACCGGCGTGAAGGCGCCGAAGCCGCCGGCGAAGGGCAGCAGCACGTCGACCGGGCCCAGCTCGCGCTCCGTCCGCTCGCGCGCGGCCTCCACGCCGGCCGCGGTCGCGGCGTCGGCGCTGATCCCGATGGCGTCGGCACCGGCGCCGGCGAGCTCGGCCACGGTGGCGTCGATCGCGTCGGCGGAGCGGGCCACGACGGCGATCCGCGCCCCGTTGGCGGCGAGCATCCGGCAGGCGGCGCGGCCGATGCCCTTGCTGCCGCCGGTCACGACGGCCACCTTGCCGTCGAGGTCGGGGAAGGTCGGCACCGGGACGGGCGGCGCCCCGGGCGCGGTGCTCATGCGCGCAGCGCCTCGGAGTTCACCGGCCGGTCGGCGGGCTCGCCGCGCAGCGCGCGGGCCACCTCCAGGGCGGTACGGCGCTGCAGCTCGTGCGTGGCCTCCACCGAGTGGAAGGCCATGTGCGGCGTGACGATCACCCGCGGGTCGTCGCGCAGCGGGTCGTCGAGCGGGAGCGGCTCGGGGTCCGTCACGTCGAGCGCGGCGCCGGACAGGACGCCGTCCTCCAGGGCCACCGCGACGGCGTCGAGGTCGACGAGGCCCCCGCGCGAGGTGTTGATGAGGATCGGCGCGCTGTCGGCCAGCGCGAGGCTGTCGGTGTCGATGAGCTGCTCGTTCTCCGGCGTCATCGGGACGTGCAGCGAGATGAAGTGCGCACCGGCGAACGCCTCGGCCAGGCTGCCGACGCGGCGGACGCCGTCGATCCCGGTCCCCTCGGGCAGGAACGGGTCGAAGCCGACGACCTCCAGCCCGAACGCCTGGGCCCGGGCGGCGACGCGGCGGCCGATCCCGCCGAGCCCGATCAGGGCCAGCCGCCGGCCGGCGAGGCGGTGGACGCCGGAGTGCTCGATCGTCCAGCCGCCCGCGGCGACCTCCCGGGAGGCGGCGACCACGCCGCGCGCCGCGGCGAGCAGCAGTGCCATCGTGTGGTCGGCGACCTCGTCGAGGCAGTAGTCCGGGACGTTGGTCACGACGATCCCGTGCCGCGAGGCGGCCGCCACGTCGACGTTGTCGTAGCCGATCCCGTAGCGCGCGATGACACGACAGCCCCCGGCCGCGGCGGCGTCGACGACCTCGGCGGGCACGGGCGCGAAGCAGACCATCACCGCGTCCGCGTCGGCCGCCTCCCGCGCGAGGGTCGCAACGTCCTGGCCGGCCGCGAGGACCACGTGCGCGTCGAGCGGCTCGAGCACCTCGCGCTCGATGTCGAGGCCCTCGAACACGATGTCGGTCACGAGCACCTTGTGCGGCGTCATCGCTACACCAGCGCCTCGTCGTAGAAGGGGTGCCGGGTGAACAGCACCGGCCCGTCCTTGGTCACGAGCAGGTTCTCCTCGAGGCGCACGGTCTGCTCGAGGCCCGGGTGGCCGGCGAACGTCTCGCAGGCGAAGTACATGTTCTCCTCGAGCTCGACGGGATAGTCGAGCGAGTAGGCGCGGGAGATCCACATGCCCTCGTAGAGCGACAGGCCGATGGAGTGCGCGAACTGCTGGAGGGTGACCGTGCCGAACTCGTCGTCGGCGTAGGTGGGCAGCTTGGCCGCCACGTCCGCCGTCGTGTTGCCCGCCTTCATCATCTCGATGGCGGCGTACATCGACTCGTAGCACTCCTTGTAGAGGTCCTTCTCCTTCGGCGTCAGCGGCGCGTCGACCTTGAAGCAGCGCACGAAGTCGACGAAGTAGCCGCCGGGCCCGACCGCGTTCGGGTCGATGATGACCAGGTCGCCCTGGCGGATGACCTTGTCGGTGTGCCAGCGGCGGTACGGGCTGGTGTTGCCGCCCGAGGCGACGATGATGTCGTAGACGAAGTCGAAGCCCTGCTCGTAGAGGTACTCGTTCACCTTGGCGGTGATGAAG
>JAXDGY010000271.1:0-9302 GCA_034664785.1 Solirubrobacteraceae bacterium | reverse complement strand
CGGCGACGCTCCTCGCGCTCCCGGCGGATCGAGAACAGCGAGTAGTCGACGCCGACCGCGAGGCCGATGAGCACGACCAGCGAGGCCGCGGAGCCGTCCATCGGGGCGACTTGCGAGATGACCCCGAGCACGCCGAGCGCCGCCACCACCGAGGTGATGCCCAGCAGCAGGGGGACGAGCGCCGCCACGGCGGCCCCGAAGGCGAGCACGAGGATGACCAGCGTGATCGGCAGCGAGATCAGCTCGGCGCGCTGGAGGTCGTGGCCGAGCACGTCGGTGATGGCCTTGTCCATCGTGCTGCCGCCGGCCTGGTGGAGCGCGACGCCGGGGTGCTCGCCACGCACGGCCACGACGGCGCGCTGCAGCGGCGCGACGTGGTCGCCGGCTCGGTCGGGGTCGCCGCGCAGCGTCGCCTGGACGAGCACCGTGCGGCCGCCGGCGGTGGACAGGGCAGGCGCGTCGGCCGGGCCCCGGACGGCGGCGACCTCGTCCAGCGCGCGGGCGCGGCGTTCGAGCGCCTGGGCCGCCGCTCGCGACCGCGCCGGGTCGTTCGAGTGCACGAGGACGCTCTCGACCGCGGGATCCCGCAGCCCGGCGGCCTCGAGCCGGTGGTCGGCGAGCGCCGACTCCCCGACGCCTGCGTCGGCGCCCCTGAGGGTCTGGGTGCCGGTGATCGATCCGGCTGCCACGCAGCCGACGACGAACAGCAGCCAGAGCGCGATCATCGTCTTCGGCCGGCGTGCCGAGGCGCCGGCGACGCGCCGCACGGCGCCGGCGAGCAGCCCGGCGCCGGCGTGCGCAGAGGTGTGAGAACGACGTTCGGAAGTCATGCCGCCAACGTCCCAGCGGCCGGGGCACCTGTCCCTGGGGCCGAGCACCGTCCGGCCGGCAGGGTGCCCCCGGGCCGGCACTGGTGCTGTCCCCACCTGGGAGCGGGCGGGTCCTCAGCGGCCGATCAGCCGGTAGGGCAGGTCCGGGAGGGTGAGCTCGCCGGAGCCGCGGCCGTCCACGGTGACCTCGAGCGGGTGGATCTCCGCCCGGCGGCGCGTCGGCAGCCAGCAGCGGGCGGTGGAGGTGAGGATGAGGGTGTGGGCCTGGCTTCCGACGAACGCGAGATCGCCCGCCACGCTGCCGTCCCAGACGGGCAGGCCGAGCCCCGTGCCGAGCGCCTCGGCGGCGCCCGGCAGATCCTCGACGACGAGGCCGATCTCCGACACCCCCGTCAGCTCCTGGGGGGAGAAGCGGCCGGCGGCCCCGTTCTCGTCGCGGCCGCGGTGGGCGATCAGCTCGACGACGTTGCCGGCGGGATCCTCGAAGTAGCAGGCCTGCGCATCCCACGCGCCGAACTCGAACACCGTCTCGGTCGTCCCGGGGACCGGCAGCAGCGTCACGCCGCATCCGGTGAGCCAGTCCATGGCCGCGGCGAAGCGGTCGCCCGGGACGAGCAGCGCGTAGTGGTAGAACGGCCGGCGCTCGTCCGGGCCCGCGGTGAACTCGACCTCGCTCGGCCCGACGCTGAGCGTCAGCCGGTCGGCGGCCGACCGCGCCGGAAGCCGCAGCGTCTCCGCGTACAGGCGCGACAGCTCGGCCATGGATCGGGCGCCGGCCTCCAGCCGCACCCCGCGGATGACCAGCGGCGGTGCGTCGTCCTGCCTCATCTCGCCAGGGTAGATCAGCGTGGTCGACGGGCGCGGTCGCCGCGGAGCGCGAGCGACCGCGCCGCGGCCGATCAGCCCGCCGTCCCGGCCCCCTTGTCCGCAGCGTGCAGCGCGCCCGCCGCGGGCGTGTAGATCGTCGTGTGGCCGTCGTCCCACTCGATCTCGTAGCGCGGGGACTGGTCGCCACGCAGGACGTCCCGCACGGTCCCCGGCCGTGGCGGCCGCGAGGTGGACTCGGACTCGGCGACCACTCGATCTCCGACCTGGAAGGTCATGACCCTCCTTCCGCTAGGTAGCACTGCCGAGCGTAGACGCTAGAGCCGCGGGATGCCGCCCTTCAGCTTCGCCTTGCAGGTGCGGTAGTAGCGGCTGCGTGCCAGCAGCCGGCCGTCGGAGGTCGCAACGCTGACCCGAACGCGGTAGCGGCCCTTGGCGAGCCCGCGGAGGTCGACGAACGAGCGGAAGCGCCGCCGGTTGAGATACACCGCGCCGATCCGCTTGACCACGATCCTGCGCTCCGCGTAGACGTAGACCGGCACAATGCGCCCGTTGACGGCCACGTAGGCGAAGCTGTAGCGCACCCCCGGGTAGTACCGGATGCGGATGGGGAAGGCGCGGCGGCTCGTGCAGCGCCTGCTCGACGGGAGGCCGATCGCCTTGGCCGCGGTGATCTGCACCGGCTGAGCCGCCTGCGACGGCTGGCCCACGAGGACGGTGACGTCCGCGGCCGCGGTCGTCCCGTCGCTCGCCGTCGCCGTCGCGGCGATCTGGTTGGTTCCCTGGCGCAGCAGGTTCGCCGGCAGCTGGGCCGCGAAGTTCGTGCCGGTGAGCGACGTGGGGGCGGGCGCGCTCCCGTTGGCCGACAGCGTGAGGCCGGTGACCGTCGCGCCGCCGGCCACGCTCGTGATCGTCGCGGCGAGCTTGCTGGGGTCCTGCACCTCGGTGCAGGAGCCGCCCGTCGTGTCGGCGATCTGCTTCAGCGACCCGGTGGTGCACCCCGCCGCGGCTCCGCCGACCGAGAACGTGAGCACTTTGGTGCCGGCGGCGCGAGCGGCGTCGAGCGGGCCGCCGGGCGCCGTGTTCACCGTGGCTTGGCCGTCCGACAGGAAGTAGGCGACGTTGGGCCCGCCGGCAACCGTCCCGAGGTCGGCGTTCGTCGCCGCGAGCGCCGCGTCGAAGTCGGTCCCGCCTCCGGAGCCGTTGAGCGGCGTGAACTGCCCGACCGTCGGCCGGGGACCTGCTGCGGTGACGCCGCCCGGCGTGACGCTGCGGGCGACGTCCTCGATGTCCGGCGTGCCGTTGCCGCTGGTGTCGTCGTTGAGGCCGGTGAAGAGCTGTGTCCCGGCGGCGCCGCTGACGTCGGCCTGGTCGGCGCCGGTGCCGAAGGCGACCACGGCGCCCTGCGGGGTGCCCTGGGTCTTCAGGGTGGCGTTCAACGCCGCGATGCCGAAGATCTCGCAGTCGAGCACATCGCCCGCGCTGCCACTGCCGTTCGCGTCGTCGCCCGCGTTCGCGGCGCCGTCGCCGTTGCAGTCGGCGTTCGAGGGAGAGGAGGTGCTGCCGGAGTTGTCGAGGATGTACACGATGTTCTGCCCGCCGCTGCCGGCCAAAGGCGTGATCGTGGCGATGCCGCCGACGGCGAGCGGCTGCAGCGGGACCCGCGATCCATCGGCGGGCGTGTCGATGCGGACCGTGAGCGTCTGCCCCCGCGGGTTCTGCGCGCTGCCGGGGTTGACGGCAGAGGCGGACGCGGGCGTCGCAAGAAGCGCCAGTGCGGCGATCAGGGCCATCCGGCGGCCAGGCATGCGTCCTCCGTCCTGAAGTACGCCGCCGGGGATGGTCGCTCGTCCCCGGCGGGGGCCTCGTGACCGAACGTACGCCCGTCGCTGGGGCGGCACACCACCCGGTCGGCTAGGTGAAGCGGGCGGGCCGGCTCAGCGCGCTTCGGCGGACGCCACGAAGCGCCGGGCGAGCGCCCGCAGCCGAGGACGCAGCTCGTCCGGCTCGTGGACGACGAAGGCGCAGTCGAGGCCCGCGAGCAGCGCGGCGGCGAAGTCGAGCGACTCCGCGCGCATCACCAGCCGCGTGTGCCCGGCGTCGGTCTCCTCAAGGGTGCCGAGCGCGGGGGCGATGCGCGAGCGGGCCTGCTCGACCGGCAGCGCGAGCGTGACGTCGACCGGCCAGGCCCAGGGGACGGCGGCGAGCGACGCGACGACGTGGGCGGCATGGTCGAGGCCGGCCGGTGGGTCGATCGCGGCGCCGCCGAGCGCGACGGGGCCCATGCGGTCGACGCGGAAGGTCCGCAGCGCGTCGCGGGCGTGGTCGTGGGCGACCAGGTACCAGCGGCCCGCGTGGACGACGAGCCCGTGCGGGCTCAGCTCGCGCTCGGTCTGCCGGTCGTCGTGCGTCGTGTAGCCCGCGTGCACGCGCCGGCGGCGGTGGGCGGCGCCGGCCAGGTCGAGCAGCGTGTCGCCGTCGGGCGCGGTCTGCGACGGCGCTGCTGCGGTGAAGCCGACGGCGTGCTGGAGGGCGTCGGCCCGCAGGCGCAGCGCCGCCGGCAGGACGCGGCGGATCTTCGCCAGCGCGCTCCCGACGGTGTCGCCGAGGCCGAGCCGCTCGGCGGCGAGCAGCCCCAGCACGATCGCGCCGGCCTCCCGGTCGTCGAGCATCAGCGGCGGGAGCCGGTAGCCGGGCCGCAACCGGTAGCCGCCACCGGCGCCGCGCGCGCCGGCGACCGGGATGCCGAGCTCCTGCAGGGCGGCGACGTAGCGGCGGACGGTGCGCGGGTGCACCTCGAGGTGGGCGGCGAGCTCGGCGCCGGTCACGACGGCCCGGCTCTGCAGCAGCTCCAGGCAGGCGAGCACGCGCTGGGTCGTGGTGACCATCCCTGGATGCAACCGGATACAGAGGACGGCTGTCGCCCTGAATGGCCCATACGGTCCCCCCATGACCACACCGGACGGCCGCAACGACTTCGACTTCGTCTTCGGCGCGTGGGAGGTGAGCCACCGCCGCCTGGTCGACATGCTCGATCCGGAGTGCGACGTGTGGGAGACCTTCTCGGGGACGAGTCGCGCCGAGCCGGTGCTCGACGGCATCGGCAACGTCGACCGGCTGTGGGTGCCCGCCACGCCGGGCGGGCCGCCGCTCGAGGGCTTCACGCTGCGGCTGTTCGAGCCGGACGCGGGCACGTGGCGGATCTGGTGGTCGTCGACCACCAGGCCCGGGCGCCTGGATCCCCCGGTCGAGGGCCGGTTCGTCGACGGCGTCGGTAGGTTCGACACCGAGGACGTCATCGACGGCGTCGCGATCGGCGTGCGCTTCGGGTGGCGCGACACGGCCACGCCGTGCCCGCGGTGGGACCAGCAGTTCTCCTTCGACGGCGGCCGCACGTGGCGCACCACGTGGACCATGGACCACACCCGGTCGGCGGCGTGAGCGCGGCGGCGCCTCCCTCCGCGTGCGCCGTCGTGGAGCTGCGCCGCTACCGCCTGCGCCCGGGGCGGCGCGACGACCTCGTCGCGCTCTTCGAGCGCGAGCTCGTCGAGACCCAGGAGGCGGTCGGCATGCGCGTGATCGGCCAGTTCGGCGATCTCGACGAGCCCGACCAGTTCGTGTGGCTGCGGGGCTTCGCCGACCTGGCCGCTCGGGACCGCGGCCTCCGTGCGTTCTACGGAGGCCCGGTCTGGGGCGAGCACCGCGAGGCGGCCAACGCGACCATGATCGACAGCGACGACGTGCTGCTGCTGCGCCCGGCGTGGCCGGGCAGCGCCTTTGCGACCGTCGGGACCGATCGGCCGCCGCTCGGCGGCCGGCCCGACGGCGGGGCGCTGCTGGCGACGACGTGCCTGCTGCGGGGGGCGGCCGGGCCGGAGCTGCTCGCGGCCGTCTCCCGAGAGATCGAGCCGGCGATCGTCGCCGCGGGCGGCGAGCCGCTCGCCGTCCTGGCCACCGAGCCCGGGCCGAACGGCTTCGCTGCGCTCCCCGTGCGCGAGGGCGAGCACGCCGTCGTGTGGATCGCCGGCTTCGCGAGCCCCGAGGCGCTCGACCGCGGGCAGGCGTCGCTGCGCGTGACACCGGGCTGGTCGGACGGGGTGCCGCCTGCGCTGGCCGCCGCGCTGCGCGAGCCGGTCCATCACGCCCGCCTGGCGCCGACCCCGCGCTCGCTCATCCGCGGCGGGGCGCCCGCGTAGGTCCACGGACACCGGCCGCACGGTACGGTCGCGCCATGGCGACACGTCCCTGGCGCCACGAGGCCTCCCACCGCCTCTGGCTCAACGCGCACGCCCACGAGCTCCTGGACTTCTACCAGCAGCCATTGCGCGACCCACGGGGCGGCTACCACGAGATGGGCGACGACGGGACGCCCACCGCCGAGCCGGGCCGCCAGCTCGTCGTGACCTCGCGGATGGTCCACTGCTTCGCGATCGCCCATCTGCTCGGAAGGCCGGGCGCGACGCCCGTGATGGATCACGGCCTGCGCTTCCTGGCCGACGCGCACCGCGACAGCGAGCACGGCGGGTTCCGCTGGATCGTCGGGCCCGACGGGGTCGGCGACGACAGCAAGGAGGCCTACGGTCACGCGTTCGTCCTGCTCGCGGCGTCGAGCGCGCTGGTCGCCGGGCGGCCGGGGGCGCGGGAGCTGCTCGACGAGGCCTCGGACGTCCTGCTGAACCGCTTCTGGTCGGAGGCCGACGGCCTGTTCGCCGAGACGTTCAGCGCCGACTTCGCCGAGCGGGACACCTACCGCGGCCAGAACAGCAACATGCACCTGGTCGAGGCGCTGATGGCCGCCGCCGAGGCGACGGGCGACGACGTCTACACCCGCCATGCCGTCCGCGTCGCCGAGCGCCTGATCCGCGACATCACGGCCGGCAACGGCTGGCGGATCCCCGAGCACTACACCGAGCACTGGACGATCGACGCGGACTACAACGCCGACAACCCCGAGCACATGTACCGCCCCTACGGCGCCAACCCCGGGCACTGGATCGAATGGTCGCGGCTGCTGCTTCAGCTGCGCGCGCTCAGCCGGCCGTCCGACGACTGGATGCTCGACGCGGCGGTGCGGCTGTTCGGGCAGGCGATCGAGGACGCGTGGGAGGACGAGCCCCCCGGCTTCGCCTACACGGTCGACTTCGAGGGCCGGGCGCTCAACCGCGACCGCTACTTCTGGGTTCACGCCGAGGCGGTCGGGGCGGCTGCGTACCTGCATGACGCCACGGGGGACGACGCCTACGAGCAGTCCTACCGGCGCTCGTGGGACTTCATCGCCGACCACCTCGTCGACCACCGTCACGGTGGGTGGTTCTGGCTGCTCGATCCCTCCAACCGGCCGAAGCACGTCCCGGGCGTGGTCGTCGGCAAGCCCGACCTCTACCACGCGCTGCAGGCCTGCCTGTTCCCGATGGTCCCGGTCGAGAGCGGGCTCGTGCGCGCCATCGCCGACGGGAAGCTGCGCCTGCCGTGAACCCGGCCATCTGCGAGAAGGAGACGTGATGAGCAGACCGCTGCACGGCAACGTCGCGCTCGTTGCGGGCGCGACGCGCGGCGCGGGGCGCGGCACGGCGGTGGCGCTCGGCGAGGCGGGGGCGACCGTGTACTGCACCGGCCGCAGCACGCGGGAGCGGCGGTCGGAGTACGACCGACCCGAGACGATCGAGGAGACCGCCGAGCTGGTCAGCGCTGCCGGCGGCACCGGCATCGCGGTCGAGGTCGACCATCTGGAGGCGGACCAGGTCCGGGCGCTCGTGGCGCGGATCGACGCCGAGCACGGGCGGCTCGACGTCCTGGTCAACGACATCTGGGGCGGCGAGCTGCTGTTCGAGTGGAACACGCCGGTGTGGGAGCACGACCTCGGGCACGGGCTGCGGATGCTCCGTCTCGCGGTCGACACCCACCTGATCACCAGCCACTTCGCGCTGCCGCTGCTGATCCGCCAGCGCGGCGGGCTGGTCGTCGAGATGACCGACGGCACCCGCGACTACAACGCCGCGAACTACCGGGTCTCCGCGTTCTACGACCTGGCCAAGACCGCGGTCCTCCGGCTCGCCTTCGCGCAGGGCGAGGAGCTCGCGCCGCACGGATGCACGGCCGTGGCGCTCACACCGGGCTGGATGCGCTCGGAGATCATGCTCGAGCACTACGGGGTCAGCGAGGCGAACTGGCGCGACGGGGCGGCCGTCAATCCGCACTTCGCCGCGATCTCCGAGTCCCCGCGGTTCGTGGGCCGCGCCGTCGCCGCCCTCGCCGCCGACCCCGACGTCCACCGCCACAACGGCGGCTCGTTCTCCTCCGGCGGCCTGGCCCATGAGTACGGCTTCACCGACCTCGACGGATCCCGCCCCGATTGCTGGCGCTACCTCGTGGAGGTCCAGGACCCCGGCCGGCCGGCCGATGCGGAGGGCTACCGCTGACCGGGGGCCGGTGAGGCTGGACCGCCCAGCTCCGGTGAGCGGTTTCTGCTCGGCAAGGAGCCGGCCAGCGCGGATACTTGTCGAAGGTGGACGGGGGACGACATCGCCGGCTTCGCTTCACGAGCTGCGCTCGCGTCGCGGTAGCGCTCGTCGCACTCCTGCCCGACCCGACGTCGACCCTCGCCGGCACGGCCGCGCAGGTCGGGTCGCCCGCGCCGCCGGCGACGCTGCCATGGACTGCGCTCGCCTGGCTGCCGGCGTCCGCGCTCCTGGTCTACCTGGTGGGCCGCGGGATGCTGCGGCGGCGGCGCGCGGAACGCCAGGTCGACGACATCTTCGACCTGTCGCCCGACCTGCTCTGCGTCGCCGGTCTGGACGGGTATTTCAAGCGCGTCAACCCGGCGTTCGAGCAGACGCTCGGCTACGACGCGGCCGAGCTGCTGTCGCGGCCGCTGCTGGAGTTCGTCCACCGCGACGACCGTGCGCGGACCGCCAAGGTGATCGCCGGGCTGGGCGAGACGCGGCACGTCTGGGACTTCGAGAACCGCTGCGTCCGCGCGGACGGCGCGGTGCGCTGGCTGCAGTGGAACGCGCGGGCGATGCCCGAGCAGGGCGTGCTGTACGCCGCGGCACGCGACGTCACCGAGAACCGGATGCTCTCCCAGGAACAGGCCGCGCTGCGTCGGGTCGCCACCCTGGTGGCCCAGGGCCACGATGCCTTCGCGCTGTTCGACGCCGTCGCGGGCGAAGTCGGTCGGCTCCTCAGCGCCGACGCCACGCGGCTGCTCCGCTACCAACAGGACGGCAGCGCCGCCGTGGTCGGGAGCTACGGCGCAGCCGACGCCGAGGTCGGCGCCGACTCCTACAACCCCGGCAGGCTCTGGCGGCGGATCGCGGAGGGGGGTGTCGGAGTCACGGCCTCGGCCGCCGCGCCGATCGTCGTCTCCGGGCGCCGCTGGGGCGCCATCGTAGCCGCGTGGAAGCGGCCAGAGGTGGCCGGCTCGGACACCGAGATCCGCATCGGGCAGTTCACGGAGCTGGTGGCCACCGCGGTCGCGAACGCCGAGAGCAGCGCCGAGCTGGCCGCGTCCCGCCAGCGGATCGTGACGGCGGCCGACGAGGCGCGCCGGCGGATCGAGCGGGACCTGCACGACGGCGCGCAGCAGCGGATGGTGCACGCGATCATCACGCTGAAGCTCGCGCAGCGGGCGTTCCGACAGGGCGACGG
>JAXDGY010000270.1:0-4722 GCA_034664785.1 Solirubrobacteraceae bacterium | reverse complement strand
GCGCCGCCGCTCCGGGGGGCTGGTGGCGCGGCTGCGGGGGCTGCTCGACCGCTAGCGAGACCGCCGGGCGCGCCCGAAGGCGGCCACGTCGTCGCGCAGGTCGGCCAGCAGCCGCGGCCACACGCGCGAGGCCCTGAAGGCCTCGGCCTTGCGCCGCCCGCGCCGCCGGACGCCGTCCCACACCGCCGGGTGGGCGGCCAGCCGCTCGAGCGCGAGCACGAGCCGGCGCGGATTCTCGACCTCGAGCAGGTCGACCCCCGGCTCCAGGCCATGGCGCGGCGCCAGGGGCTCGCTGACCACCAGGTGTCCCGAGGCGAGGTGCAGCAGGAGGCGGTCCTCGAAGCTCGCGTAGGGCTCGCCGTGGAGGTTCAGCGCGACGTCGATGCGGTCCAGCCGGTCGCGCAGGCGCTCCCCCCACAGGCCGTGCGCGACATGGAGCACGTCGAACTGGTGCTTGACCGGGATGAGCCAGCGCTCCCGATGGGGCGTCGAGGGGCCCAGGAAGGCGGCGCGCAACGGCCGCGACCCGCGCCGCACCGGGGCGTACCACGGGTCGTCGACCGGCAGCGGCAGCGAACGCCAGACGTCCACGCCGGCACCGCGCGCCGCGGCGGCGGCGAGTGGATCCGTGGTCACGAGGCGGTCGAACTGCCCGGCGTCGGCGCGGCTGAGCTGCATGAGCTCCCACAGCGCGGCCGGCCGGACGCGGGCCTCGTCGGTGCGGGGCAACGGCTCGGCGTCGAAGCCGAGCGTGAGCGCGTCGACCCCGGCCAGCAGGCCCGCGGGCACGCTCGCCGGGGCGAAGACGACCACGACGTCGGGCCGTAGCCCGGCGAGCGCCGACAACAGCGCCGGGCCGTCCCCGCGGTACTCGATCCAGGCCGGGTCGAGGCCGCCGGCGGGGGCCGACAGGGCGCTCGTGGCGTGCTCGCCGCGGCGCCCGACGAACGCGACCCGGGTCACTCGCCCATGCCGCCGCGCAGGCGCGTCAGCAGGCGCCCGCGGGCGGGCCGGCGCGCGGCCTCCGCCGCCGCGAGCGCTTCGTGGACGGCCGCCGTGAGGTGCTGATGCTGGGTGTGCCAGGCCGCGGCGGCGGCCAGCGCGTCGCCCATGAGTCGGTCCGGCCACGCCGCGTCGCGCGGCGGCTCCGTCGCGGTCAGTTCGGCCAGCGCCGCGGTCCACGCCGCGGCGGCGGCCGCGCGGTCGGGCCAGGCGGCGGCGCGCTCGCGGGCCGCCGCGCGCAAGCGCGCCAGGGCCTCCGGGTCGGCCGCCAGGGCGTCGAGCCGGCGCGCCGTGCCGGCCGGGTCCTCGACGTCGGCGACGATCCCGGTGACGTCGTGCTCCACGAGCTCGGCCTGCCCGCCCGACGCAAGGACGACCGGGACGACGCCCGCGCGCATCGCGCGCAGCGGGCTGCCGAGGACGCCGTCGACGGGATCGAGCCGCAGCAGGACGTCGGCCTGCGCGAGCGCCGCGGCCTCCGTGGCCGTGTCGTCGGCGCGCCCGAGCCAGTCGGCGGCCAGCGGCGCGGTCGCGCGGCCCACGGCGTCGCGCGCGACCGACGGCGCGCCGTCCGGCAGCCAGCGGTCGTCGACGAGCACGCGCACCGGTCCGCCAGCGGCGGGCGCGACCGCCGCGGCCGGCGGCGGGTCGACGCCGTCGGGCACGAGCAGCACGCGCGACGCCGGGCGCAGCTCGGCCAGCGCGTCGGCCACCCAGCGGCCGGTGGCGAGGAAGTCGACGGGCAGGTCATAGCTCAGAGCGGCGGGGATGCGCTCGGCGTCCCACTCGCCCATGCGGTGGTGGGCGAAGCCGTCGACCCGGTAGGCGTGGCGGCGCGCCTCGACGGCGAACAGCTCGAGCGTCGCCCGCCAGTCCCACGCGACGGCGACGTCGAACGCGCGCCCCTCGACCTCCGCGGCCCGCGCGGCGAGGGTCGCGTCGGGCAGCCGGCGCGCGAGCTCAGCGGCGGCGGGGTCGGACGTGGCGAGCAGGCAGACCGGCAAGGCGGCCATATCCTAGGCGCGTGCCGCGCGACGCCCCGCTGCGCCTGGCCTTCGTCGGCCAGCGCACGTACTTCGAGCCCTGCACGCTGCAGGACCCGGCCGCCGGGGTCGAGCCCGCGTTCTTCGACCTGCGACCGAGCGCCACGGCGGGCGAGCTGCGCGACGCGCTGGCCGCCTGGGCGCCCGACGCGGTCATCGCCTTCCGGCCCGACCTCGTCCCGCCGGGCGCGTTGCACGGCCTCGGCGCCGCGCGGATCGGCTGGCTGACCGAGCCGCTGCCGCGTCCGGGGATCCCCGCGGCGGACACCCATCCCGACCTCGGGCTCCGGCTCGAGACGCTCGGCGCCCTCGACGCCTCGCAGTTCGACCGCATCGTCTGCTTCGACCCGACCCTGGTCGAGACCGTCGAGACGGTCGTCCCGGTCTGGCGCAGCGTCCCGATCCCGGTCAGCGACCGCCTCTTCGCGCCCGTCGGCGAGCCAGGCGCGCATCCCCGGCTGCTCTTCGTCGGGCGCTCCACGGCCCATCGCGAGGCGTTCCTCGGGCCGCTGAAGCACGAGTGGGACCTGCTGCACCTGGCGCATGGCGTCACGGGCGAGCGGCTGCGCGGCTTCATGGCCGAGGCGGACGTCGCGGTGAACCTCCACAACGAGCCCTACCCCACCTTCGAGAACCGCGTGCAGAGCTCGATGGCCGCGGGACTGCTCGTCCTCTCCGAGCCGCTGCACCCGCGCTTCGGGCTGCTGCCGGGCGTGGACCACCTGGAGGCCGCCCACCCGGACGAGATGTACGAGCTCGTGGCGCGCATGGAGCGGGCGCCGCGGGCCTTCCGGGCCATGCGCCTGGCGGGCCGGCGGGCGGCCGAGCGGTTCCGCGCGTCGACCGTCCTGCCCGCGCTCGTCCGCGACGCGCTGGCCGACGTCCGGCGGGCCGGACCTGGCGTCACCGCACCGGCGTAGGTGCGGCTGCGGCGAAGCCCGTCGCGCGCCCATTCGTGCCTCGCGCGGCGCCCCAGGACCCGGCGCGCGGGTCGCCGCGGCTACACCTTGGACACAGCACCGACACGACCGTCCGGAGGCAGACGGCCTGAGCGACGAACGGAGGATCCCGAGCATGAGATCAGCGCGAGAGGACAGCATCAGAGGCAGCATCGACGAGATCGCCGGGCGCGTGCTCGAGGCCTTCGGCAAGCTGACCGGGAACCGCTCGGCCGGTGCGAAGGGCAAGGCGGCCCGCGCCAGGGGCGCCGGCCGGTCGGGCAAGGGACGCCTCAAGCGGATGGGGCGCTAGGTCATGGGCCTGCTCCGCGGTCTCGGCGCCCTCGTCGCCGGCCTGCTGGTGACCGTCGGCGGTCTGCTGGCGGGCGTCGTCGGCTTGCTCAAGGGCGTCTTGACCGGCGTCGGAAGCCTGCTGCGCCGGCTGGTCTGAGGCCGACGCGGTGCCCGCCTAGGTGCCGCGCGCCACCAGCGGCCCGACGGTGAGGCTTCGCACGCAGAGGGTCGCGCCCGCGGGGACGTCGACCCCCGCGCCCGCGGCGGTGGCCGTCCGCAGCCAGAGGACGCTCGGCCCGCCGGTGGCACCGAGCGTCAGCGGCGTCGGCGTCGTGGCCACCAGGCCCTGCCCCGCGCCGGCGTCGATCGTGGCGCCGACCTGGATCGGCGCGGGCGTCGCCGTCGCGTCGACGAGCAGGTAGAGCTGCGGGGCGCTCACCGGCCGGGCGCCGCGGAGCGTGATGCGGGTCACCGCCTCGGGGGTCGCGGTGACGCACAGCGCTCCGGCGCGGCGGTGCACGGCGGCAGCGCCCGGCGTCGTGAGGGCCCCCGCCCGCTGCAGCGCGACGGCCGCCCCGCCGAGCGCGGGCTGCACCTCGGCCACGCGCACGGCCCCCGAGTCGTCCACCATCGCCACGCCTTGCGGCGCCGGCCCGTCGACGGGGATCCCGTCGTCGACGAAGGGCATGACGTTGTGCAGCTGGCCGAGGTTCGTCCACGCGGGCAGGGTCTGCGCGGGCACGTCCCGGTCGGCGACCGTCGTCCCGGGCGGGAGGCGTGCGACGCCGGCCTGCAGGCGGTCGATGTACGCCCGGGCGGTCTCACCGCCGAACGCGCGCTCCTCGTCCCTGGCCGTCCGTGCCGAGAGCACCGCGACGACCAGGAGCGCCACGGCGACGGGCGCGAGGATCCGGATCGCCGGCCGTCGCGCCGTGCCCTCGGCGGCCGCCGGTTCGGCTTCCGCCCGCCGGGCCGGTGACGGGGCCAGCGCGCCGCACACGGCGAGCGGGAACAACCAGGTCAGCTCGACCATGTACCGCGTGTCGTAGCCGATGGACGGACCGAAGTTGCGGATGCGGCTCGCCGTGACCACGAGGCTGATCGTCCCGGCGACGGCGAGGAAGGCCCACGCGCGCCAGGCCGAGCGCCGGCGCACGATGGTCCAGACGGCGAACGCCGCGATGAGCAGCTGCGCGAGGACGACGGCGACGTTCTGCCCGGTCGTGGCGTGCTCGGCGACCCCGACGCCCAGCAGCCGCGGCGCGTAGTCGCGCAGCCAGGCGATCCGCACGTACTCGGAGACCAGGTGCAGCGTGACGGACTGCCCGGCGGGCGCGTCCCCCGCGGCGCCGCGGCCGAGCCAGTAGGCGAGGTAGACCGCTGCGACGAGCGCGTAGCTCAGCCAGACCGTCCGCCGTTCCCACAGCTGACGGGCGATCGCGCGG
>JAXDGY010000269.1:0-7989 GCA_034664785.1 Solirubrobacteraceae bacterium | reverse complement strand
GTGATCTCGAGCTCGAGGACCTCGGTGGCGATCGGCAGGAACTGCTCCAGCGGCGAGCCCGGCGCGATCTCCGCGTCGACGAGGTGGTCGTCGAGGACCATGATGCCGTCGTGGTCGGTGCCGATGGCGACCTCGTCCTCGGCGAGGATCATCCCCTCCGACGGGACCCCGCGCAGCTTGGCCTTCTTGAGCCGCGTGCCGTCCGGCATCACGGCGCCGGGGCGGGCGACCGCGACCGTCTGGCCGGTGGCGACGTTCGGCGCGCCGCAGACGATCGTGGACGGCTCGGCCTCCCCCACGTCGACGGTGCAGACGCGCAGGCGGTCGGCGTCGGGGTGCTGGACGGCCTCCAGGACGCGGCCGACCACGAAGTGCTCGAGCGCGCCGACCCCGTGGTGGTCGATGCGGTCGACCTCGGTGCCCGTCATGGCCAGCCGCGTGGCCAGCTCGCGCGGCTCGAGGTCCGGGCGCACGTGGTCGTGCAGCCACTCCAGCGGGAGCCTCATCCGAACTGCTCCAGGAAGCGGAGGTCGTTGTCGTAGAACAGGCGCAGGTCCGGGACGCCGTGCTTGAGCATCGCGATCCGCTCGACGCCCATGCCGAACGCGTAGCCCTGCCAGCGCTCGGGGTCGTAGTCATGCCCCTCGATGCCGGCCAGGACGTTCGGGTCGACCATCCCGGAGCCGAGGATCTCCAGCCAGCCCGTCCCCTTGCAGAGGTTGCAGCGCGCGCCGGTTCGCGGCAGGAAGCCGGTCCCCGCGCACTGGAAGCAGCTGACGTCGACCTCGACGCTGGGCTCGGTGAACGGGAAGAAGTGCGGGCGCAGGCGCACGTCGCGGTCAGGCCCGAAGATCGCGCGGGCGAAGGCCAGCAGCGTGCCCTTGAGGTCGGCCAGGGTGATGTCGCGATCGACCGCCAGGCCCTCGATCTGGTGGAACTGGGGCGTATGCGTCGCGTCGGAGTCGCGCCGGTAGACGCGCCCGGGGACGATGATCTGGATCGGCGGCTCCTGCGCCTCCATCGACCTGACCTGCATCGGGGAGGTGTGGGTGCGCAGCACGACCTGACCGCCCTCGTCCCTCGGGCGCTGCCCATCCGCGATGTAGAACGTGTCCGACCGCGACCGCGCCGGGTGCGCCGGATCGTGGTTGAGGGCGTCGAAGTTGTAGTGGACGAACTCGACCTCGGGGCCCTCGACGACGGTGAAGCCGAGGCCGCAGAAGACGTCCTCGATGTCGCGCCGGACGGCGGTGAGGACATGCAGGCGCCCGACGGGCTGCGGCGGCGCGCCGGGGAGCGTGACGTCGACCCGGTCGGCGGCGAGCCGGACGTCGAGCTCGGCGGCGGCGAGGTCGTCCGCGCGCTGCCCGATGAGCGCCTCGAGGGCGTGGCGCGCCTGGTTGGCGGCCATGCCGACCGCGCCGCGCTGCTCGGGCGGCAGGTCGGCGACGCCACGCAGCAGGTTCGGCAGCTCGGCCTTGCGGCCCAGGTAGCGGACCCGGAGCTCCTCGAGCGCGCCGGTGTCCGGGGCGGCGTCGACCGCCGCCGTCGCCTCCGCGCGCAGCTCGTCGATCCGGTCGGTGACGCTCATGTGGTCACCTCTGCGTCGCCGCGGGCCGGACGAGCGAGCCCCTGGGCGAGCTCGTCCACGGCATGTGAGCGCTCTGCGCGAATCATGCCGCGTGGAACCTACTCATCTCGTACAGCCCCACGGTCGCCGCCATCGCGGCGTTCAGCGACTCCGAGGCGATGGGGATGTGGGCCACGGCGTCGCCGGCCGCCAGCACGTCGGGCGGCAGCCCGGTCCGCTCCGCGCCGACCAGCAGCGTGCCCTCCGGCCGCCCCTGCAGCGGCTCGCCCTCGCGGGCGGCCAGGGCGATGACGGGGCCGGGCAGCTCGGCGACCGTCGTCACGCGCGCGACGGGCACGGCGAACACGGCGCCCATCGAGGCCCGCACGGCCTTCGGCCCGAAGGGGTCGGCGCAGCCCGGGCCGAGCGCGACGCTCGCCGCGCCGAAGGCGAGCGCACCGCGCAGCACCGTCCCGACGTTGCCCGGGTCCCCCACGCCCCAGAGGGCGACGCAGACCGGACCCGAGGGCGCGGGAGCCCAGCGCTCCTCGTAGACCGCCAGCACGCGCGAGCCCGACCCGAGCGCGCTGACGCGGTCGAGCGCGTCGGCCTCGACGTCCACGCCGGCCTCCAGACGTACGACCGGCTCCCAGCCCGCGGCGGCCGCCGCCTGGACGAGGTCCTCGCCCTCGGCCACGAACCGGCCCTCGCCGCGCGGGCGGCGCTGGATCCGGCGGATGTCCTTCAGCAGCGGGTTGTGGTGGGAGGTGATCACTCGGAGTGGTCGTTTCGGGAACGAGAAGGGCGCCGATCCTGCGAGAGGAAGCGGCGCCCGGGTGAGGAGTGGATGTCGGCTGGAGAGCTAGGCAGCGCTCGCCGACGCCTCGCGGGCGGCGTCGGCAAATCGCGAGAACGTCTCGGGATCGCGGACGGCGATGTCCGCGAGGACCTTGCGGTCGAGCTCGAGGCCGGCCAGCTTCATGCCGTGCATGAAGGTGCCGTAGCTCATGCCGTTCAGGCGGGCCGCGGCGTTGATGCGCGTGATCCACAGGCGGCGGAAGTCGCGCTTGCGGTTGCGGCGGTCGCGGTAGGCGTAGGAGTCGGCCTTCATGACCGCTTCCTTCGCCCGCTTGTAGTTGGAGTGCGCCTCGCCCCGGAAGCCCTTGGCCCGCTCGAGGGTCTCGCGGCGCTTCTTCTTGGCGTGGACGCTGCGCTTGACGCGGGTCACTTGGTCTTGGCCCCCAGCAGCTTCTTCGCTCGCCTGGTGTCCGGCTCGGACAGGATCGCGGGACGGCCGAGGTTGCGCTTCTTCTTGGGCGACTTCTTCTCGAGGATGTGGCTCGTGAAGGCGTGCCGCGCGCGGACCTTGCCCTTGGCGGTCAGCTTGAAGCGCTTCTTGGCGCCCGAATGGGTCTTCATCTTCGGCATGACGGACGGAGGAGTATGGCAGCTTCGGATCCGCGACCGCCTCGCGACCGGGACGCCGCGGCGCTCAGGACGGCGTCGCCGCGCGCGGGCGCAGCGGGGACCACTGGCTCGCGGCCACCCAGGCGGTGAACTCGTCCGCGGGGACGGGCCGGCTGAGGTGGAAGCCCTGGGCCATGTCGCAGCCCAGGTCGGCCAGGAGCTCCAGCGTCGCGGCGTCCTCGACGCCCTCGGCGACGACGCGCAGCCCGAGCTCGTGGGCCAGCGTGATCGTGGAGCGCACGATCGAGAGGTCGCCGGGCTCGACGGTGACGTCGCGGACGAAGGAGCGGTCGATCTTGAGCTCGTGCAGCGGGAGCTGCCGCAGGTAGGCCAGCGACGAGTAGCCCGTCCCGTAGTCGTCGACGGCCACCCCGAGACCGAGGGAGCGCAGCGCGTGGACCGTGCTCAGGGCCTTCTCGGGGTCGAACATGAGCGCGCTCTCTGTGATCTCCAGCAGCAGGCGCCGCGGCCGCAGGCCGTGCTGGCCGAGCAGACCCGCTACGAAGGACGGTAGGCGCGCGTCGCGCAGGTTGCGGGCTGAGAGGTTGACCGAGACGGCGATCGGCATCCCGGCCTCCTGCCAGGCGGCCGCCTGCGGGATCGCGGCCTCGAGCACGTAGGCGGTCAGCTCGCCGATCAGGCCTGTCTGCTCGGCCAGGCCGACGAACTCGTCCGGACCCAGGAGCCCGCGGGTCGGGTGGTTCCAGCGGACGAGCGCCTCGGCGCTGAACACGCGGCGCGAGCCGATGTCGAGCTGCGGCTGGAAGTAGAGGATCAGCTGACCGCGCTCGATCGCCCGGCGCAGGTCGCCGACCATCGCCAGGCGCGCCGGCGAGTGGTGGTCGGCGCGCGGGTCGTACAGCGCGCTGCCCACATGGGCGTGCTTGGCCTGGTACATCGCGACGTCGGCGTGGCGCAGGATCGTGTCGACGTCGTGGGCGTGCTGGGGGCACACGACGATGCCGATGCTGGCCGCCGCCTCGATCGGGTGGCCGTCGAGCACGAACGGCTCACGCAGCGAGGCCTGCAGGCGCTCGGCGACCGCGACCGCCGCGGTGCCGTCGGCGTCGGGCACCAGGACGGCGAACTCGTCGCCCCCCAGCCGGCAGAGGGTGTCCTGCGAGCGGAGCACGCCGCCGAGGCGCAGCGCCGCCTCCTTCAGCAGGGCGTCGCCGTGCCCGTGACCGAAGGTGTCGTTGACGTCCTTGAAGCGATCGAGGTCCATGAGCAGCAGCGCGCAGGGCTGCCCGCGGCGACGGCCGGCGTGGATGGCCAGCCGGAGGCGGTCGCACAGCAGCGCGCGGTTGGGCAGGCCCGTCAGCCCGTCGTAGAGCGCCTGGTGCTCGAGATCGCCGATCGTCCCTCGAAGCGTCGTCTGCATCCGCTGCAGGGCGCGCCCGAGCTCGTCGCGGTCGGAGCGCAGGACCAGCTCGGTGCCGAAGTCCCCCCGCGTGATGGCGTCGACCATCCCGGTGAGCTCGCGCTCGTGGCCCTGCACGCAGGCGAGCGCCCCGGCGACGCGGCCGAGCTCGTCCGGACCCGATGCGGGCAGCGGCTTCTCGAGGTCGCCGGCGGCCACGGCGCCCGCGGCGCCGGCCAGGTCGCAGGCCTCGCGGGCCGCGCGGCGTGCGAGCAGGACGGTGCAGGCGAAGCCACCGACGAAGCAGCCGACGACGGCGGGCCGGTCGCGTGACAGCACCGCCGCGGCGGCGAAGAGGGCGAGCTCCGCGAGGAAGCCCAGGAGCATCGGCGTGCGCAGGCGCTGCACGCCCCCGGTGTTCGACCGGCGCATCCCGCGGCTTGAGCCACGGGGTACGCCCGCTGTCAGCTCGCCCGGTCGGCCTTGGCGCGAGCGGGCTGGTCGGCCACCGGCTCGGGCTCCTCCGCCGCGGGCTCGGGCTCCTCCGCCACCGGCTCGGGCTCCTCCGCCGCGGGCTCGGGCTCCTCCGCCGCGGGCTCCTCCGCAGCGGGCTCGGGCTCGGGGGCCGGCTCAGGCTCGGCGGCCGCCTCCGCGGGCTCGGCCTCCGCGCTTGCGGGCGCCGGCTCGACCTGGTCCTCGGCGGTCCCCGCCATCGTGGCGGCCTCGGCCGCCTGGGCGGCATCGGCCGCTGCGGCGGCGGCGGCCAGGTCCTCGTCGATCGTGCCGGCGATGACGGCCTTGCTCGGCCCGAGCATCATCGTCATGTTGCGGCCGTCGAGGTTCGGGCGCTGCTCGACCTGGGCCAGATCGCTGAGCTCGTCGGCCAGGCGGTCGAGGATCATCACGCCGCGCTCGGGGTGCGTGACCTCGCGCCCGCGGAACATGATCGTGATCTTGACCTTGTCCTTGTGGCGCAGGAAGCGCTCGACGTGACCCTTCTTCGTCGCGTAGTCGTGCTCGGCGATCTTGGGCCGGAACTTGATCTCGCGGACGTTGATCTGCGTCTGGTGCTTCTTGGCCTGCTTGACCTTCTGGGCCTGCTCGTACTTGTACTTCGAGTAGTCCAGGACCCGGCAGACCGGGGGCTTCGCCTCGGCAGCGACCTCGACGAGGTCGAGCTCCTTGCTCTGGGCGTAGCGGAGGGCCTGGTCGGTCTTCATGACGCCGACCTGCTGGCCCGTCTCGTCGATGAGCCGGACCTCGGGAACGCGGATGCGTTCGTTGATCCGGGTGGTGTCCCGCTCAGGCGGGCGCCGGTCGAACCTGCGAGGGACCGGCACTAGAGGTGGTGGCGCAGCGTCAAGAAGGGCGCGCCATGGCTCGGATGGTGGTGATCAACGAGATCCAGCATACCAAGCCCTGACCTCGATGACGCTTCGTGCGGCACGACAACCAACCACGCGCCGCGGCGGCACCGAGCGGTCCACGCGCAGCACCTCCCCACGCCCGTCGAGCCACAGCAGGTCGAGCGGGAACCGCATCCCGAAGGTGTGGACCGAGCGGGTCGGGCGCAGGTGCAGCCCGACGCCCTCGGGCAGGTCGTCGACGCCCATGAGCCCGAGCAGCCGCGCGCGCGGCGTGGCGGCCTCCAGGACCCGGAGGTCCCCGCGCCGCGACTCGGGCAGGCCGCGCAGGCGGCGCTCCCACCCGGCCACGGCTAGGCGCTGCGCGTCGCGCTGACCTCGGCCAGCCGCGCGGCGATCTCGGCCACGGGGACGCTGCCCTCGTCGCCCTGGCCGTGGCGGCGGACGGCCACGGTGCCGTCCTCGGCCTCGCGATCGCCGACGACGAGCATGTAGGGCACCTTGCGCAGCTCGGCGTCGCGGATCTTGCGGCCGACGGACTCCGTGCGGGCGTCGAGCTCGGCGCGCACCCCGGCGCGGCGCAGCTCGTCCCGCACCCGGGCGGCCACCTCGGCGTGCCGGTCGGCGATCGGCAGGACGACGGCTTGGACCGGCGCCAGCCAGATCGGGAGCTCGCCGGCGGTGTGCTCCAGCAGGATCCCGATGAAGCGCTCGTAGGACCCCATGAGCGCGCGGTGGATCATCACGGGCATGTGCTCGGCGTTGTCCGCGCCGGTGTAGCTGAGCCCGAAGCGCGCGGGCATCGAGTAGTCGAGCTGGACGGTGCCGAGCTGCCAGGAGCGGCCGAGCGAGTCCTCGAGGTGCAGGTCGATCTTCGGCCCGTAGAACGCGCCGTCGCCCTCGTTGATGGCGTAGGAGATGCCCTGCGCATCGAGCGCCTGCTCCAGCGCGCCCTCGGCGCGGTCCCACAACGCGTCGTCGCCCAGCCGCTCGTCCGGCCGTGTGGACAGCTCGACGCCGATGCGGTCGAAGCCGAAGGCGCCGTAGGTCGCGAAGGCGAAGTCCAGGCAGGCCGTGACCTCCTCCTGGATCTGCTCCTCGGTGCAGAAGACGTGGGCGTCGTCCTGGGAGAAGTGGCGCACGCGCAGCAGGCCGTGCAGCGCCCCCGAGAGCTCGTTGCGGTGCAGGAGGCCCGGCTCGGAGTACCGCACCGGGAGGTCGCGGTAGGACCACTGCTGCAGGCCGAAGAGGTGGGCGTGGCCGGGGCAGTTCATCGGCTTGAGGCCCATCGGCCGGCCCTCGGACTCGGTGATGAACATGTGCTCGCGGTACTTGCCCCAGTGCCCGGAGGTCTTCCACAGCTCGGCGTCGTAGAGTTGCGGCGTCTTGACCTCGCTGTAGCCGCGCGCGTCGCCCATGTCGCGGCTGAGCTGCACCAGCCCGTTGTAGACCTGCGTGCCGTTGGGCAGCCAGAACGCGGCGCCGGGCGAGACGTCCGAGAAGGTGAACAGCCCGAGCTGCGGCCCGAGGCGGCGGTGGTCGCGCGCGCGGGCCTCCTCCAGGCGGCGCAGGTGCTCCTCGAGGTCCTCCTTGGAGAAGAAGGCCGTCCCATAGACGCGCGTGAGCTGCTGGCGGTCGGCGTCCCCGCGCCAGTAGGCGCCGGCGACGGACTGCAGCTTGAAGGCCTTGATGCGCTTGGTGGTCGGGGCGTGCGGCCCGCGGCACAGGTCCGTGAAGGGGCCGTTGGTGTAGAGGGAGACGCGGTCGACGCCCTCGTTGGCGACGAGGTCCTCGATCAGCTCGACCTTGTAGGGCTGATCCTCGGCGCGGAAGCGCTCGAGCGCCTCCTCCACGCTGACGTCGTCGCGCACGAACGGCTCGTCGGCCTTGACGTGCTTGCGCATCTCCTCCTCGACGCGCCCGAAGTCCGCGTCGGTGAACGTCACGCCGTCCGGGAAGTCGAAGTCGTAGTAGAAGCCCTGGTCGATCGGGGGCCCGATCGAGATCTTCACGCCGGGGTAGAGGTCGAGCATCGCCGCGGCCAGGACGTGGGCGGCATCGTGGCGGATGATGTCCAGGGCGTCCTGCCCGGAGCGCTCCGTGATGATCTCGATCCGCGCCCCGTCGGCCAGCGGCGCCGCGAGGTCCTGCACGACGCCGTCCTCCTTGAGCGCCAGGGCGGCGCGGGCCAGGCCGGCGCCGATGGACGCCGCGGCATCGGCGCCCGT
>JAXDGY010000268.1:0-14121 GCA_034664785.1 Solirubrobacteraceae bacterium | reverse complement strand
CCCAGCGGGCCGCGCCGAGCAGCGGCAGGCGCCGGGGCCGGGCGCGGGTCGTCACCGTCAGGGCCCACCCGTCACCGTGCACCTCGACGCGACCCGGCCCCCCGACCTCGCCGTCGAAGTCGGCCAGCACCTTCGGCAGCGCCCAGTTCGCGCGGCCGCCGGCGACGCTCGCGGGCGAGTCGACCGCGATGAACGGCACGTGACCCGCTCCCCCCGCCAGGACGACCGGCGAGGCGAGCACCTCGGCGTAGGCGCCGACCGGGCCACGGTGGTAGGCGACGAGCGCGGCAGCGGTGAGCGGCAGCGCCACGCGGCCGGCGAGGGGGTCGGGCAGGAGCTCCCGCGCGTGCGGCGCCGCCCGGTGGAACCAGACCACCGCCTCGACCATGCTGCGCCACGGCGCCGGAGCCGGCGACGCGGCGCCCGCGCCGGAGGGGGTCACCGCTTGCGCGGCGCCGAGTGCGGCGAGGGACCCGCGTGCGGCACTGGGGTGACGATCGGGGTCAGCATGGTCTGATCGTCGGCCTTCCCGGCTGGGCACGCCACGCACCCTAGGTGTCCGATCGCGGACGTGGGGACCGGAGCTCACGTGGCGACAGCGCCGTGAGGGTTCGGTGAGATCCGGCGCCGCGCCGCACGCCGGCGGGTGAAGCTGGCCCTCATGCTCCGCACGCCGGCGTGCAGCCTGGTCCTGCTCGCGGTCCTCACCCTCGCGGGAAGCGCGTCGGGCGCGCCGCGGCGCACCTGCACGGACGCGTCCCAGCGGGAGACCGTCGCCTACGCGCAGCTGCCGGGCGTGCCCGCGAACACCACGAGCCTCGACGTCTACGCCCCCACCCCAGGCTGCCGCGTCGCGGGGCGGCGCGCGCCCGTCGTGGTGTGGGTGCACGGCGGGGGCTACCGGGTCGGCGACAAGGCCAACCAGATCGCCGCCAAGCGCCGCCTGCTCAACGCTCGCGGCTGGGTCTTCGTCAGCGTCAACTACCGGCTGACGGTCGCCGGGGACCCCGGCTCGGCGCATTACCCCGACCACTACCGCGACGTCGCCGCGGCCGTGGCATGGATCCGCGCGCACATCGCCGCCCGCGGCGGCAACCCGCACCGCATCGCGCTGCTGGGGCACTCGGCCGGCGCCGACATCGTCGCCAACGTCACGACGAACCCCGCGTGGCTCGCCGAGCGCGGTCTCGGGCTGCGCGCCGTGCGCTGCGCCGGGCCGCTGGACACGGCGGGCTTCGACAAGACCCGGGTGCCCGCGACGTCCCCGGAGCAGGTGCAGTGGCGCGAGGCGCTCGGCACCGACCCGGCGTTCGCCCAGGACACCTCCGCGACGCTGCTCGCCCGCGCCGGGACCGGGATCCCGCCCACGCTCACCGTCGTGCGCGGCACGCCCCTGCGCCGCGCCATCGAGACCGACTACGCCGCCAGGCTGCGCGCGCTCGGGGTGCCGGCGACCGTCGTCGACGCCTCCTCGCTGACCCACGCCCAGGTCAGCACGCGGATCGGGGCGCCGGGCGACACCGTCATGACGCCGCCGCTCATGCGCTTCCTCACCTCGTGCCTGCACGGGGCGCTGCGGTAGCCGGCCCGCCGCCGGCAGCACGCCCCACCGGTCGCGCCGCCCGGCCCGATCCGTCAGGCTGACCGCAGATGACGCTCCCCGCTGGTGCCTACAAGCTGACCGGGGTGTCGCCCCGCGCCTTCCAGCACCCCGCCGACCGTGCCGCGACGGCCGCGCTGCACCAGCTCCCCTACCTCGACGAGGTCGTGCGGCGGCTGATCGAGCTCGGCTACGAGAAGGCGCTGCGCGGCGCCTACCTCGGCTCGGCGGTGCGCCTCGGCCAGCAGCAGCTCCCGCACGTGTGGGCGCTGCACCGGGAGGTGTGCAACGTCCTCGACCTCGCCGACGTGCCGGACCTCTACCTCACCCAGGCGCCGTCGAGCAACGCGCTGACGATCGGCGCGCGGAACCCGATCGTCGTCCTCCACTCCGAGACCGTGGAGCTGCTCGACGACACCGGCCAGAAGGTCGTGCTCGCCCACGAGGCGGCACACGTGCTCAGCGACCACGCGCTCTACGGCACCGCGCTGCAGATCCTCGCCGGGGTCGGCGGCGGCGTGCGGCTGCCGCTGCTGGCGGGCCTGCCGCTGCTGGCCATCCGCGCAGCGCTGCTCGAGTGGTCGCGCGCCGCGGAGCTGAGCTGCGATCGCGCCGCGGCGCTCGTGACGCGCGATCCGCTCGCGGTCTGCCGCGCGCTGATGGTGGTCTCCGCCGGTGCGGCCGCCGACCGCCTCGACCTCGACGCCTTCATGAAGCAGGGCCTGGACTACGACGACCGCGCATCCGGCCTGGACCGCGTCCCGAAGCTGCTGTTCGACCTGGGCCTGACCCACCCGCTGCCGGTCCGGCGCACCCACGAGCTGCTGACCTGGGTGCGCAGCGGCGCCTACGACCGCATCGTCGACGGCGAGTACCTGCGCCGCGGCGAGGAGCCGGGTCCGCGCACGGAGGCCGACGCGGCGGCCGGCCACTACGCGGGCCGCATCCAGGACGCCGTGCAGTCCGTCGGGGCGTCCGTCAACGACGTGGGCAAGTCACTCGGCGAGTGGCTGCGGCGGCAAGGTGCCGGGGGCGGCGCCGGCGGCGGGGACGGAGATCCCACCGGCGGGAAGCCCTGGAGGTAGGCGGCGAGACCGGCCTCGTAGGCGCGGTGCGGCGCCGAGGCCGCTCGCGCGCCCGGCGGGACCAGCAGCACCGCGACCGTCGAGAGCGCCGCGGCGGCGATCACCACGCCCCGCCGCCGTGCCGCGGCAGTCAAGGCCGGCGTGGGCATCCCGTGGCCTGGAAGCCCGCCTTGGTCCTGTAGGACGGCCGCGGGAAGTAGGCGCCCATCACCTTGCGCTCGGTCCCGAGGGTCGTGATCCGCTGGGCGGCCTGGGCGAAGCCGGGCGAGGGCAGCATGTTGCGCACGATCAGCAGCCCGTAGCCGCGGTCGTCGGGGGGACTCGCGCTGGGTGCCCCCGTCCAGCCGATGTCGTCAGACCAGGACGGGCTCGCGCCGCGGCGCCGGGGCGGGCGCCGTGACGACCCGGTCGCGCCCGCTGCGCTTGGCCGCGTAGAGCGCGGCGTCGGCGGCGAGCATGAGGCCCGCCTCGCTGTCCCCGTGCCGCGGCGCGGTCGCCACCCCGATGCTGACCGTCACCGTCGTCGCGGAGGCGCGCACCCGCCGCTGGATGTCGGCCGCGGAGCGCTCGGCGGCCTCGCGGTCGGCGCCGGGGATGACCAGCGCGAACTCGTCGCCGCCGAGGCGGCCGACCCGTCCGCTGCCGCGCGCGGCGATCCCCATCGCCACGGCGACCGCGCGCAGGGCCGCGTCGCCCGCGGGATGGCCGTCCGCGTCGTTGAGCGCCTTGAAGTCGTCGAGGTCCACGCAGAGCAGCGCGAGCGTCGCGCCCTTGGCGCGCACCGGCCGCAGCTCCCGCTCGAGGCGCTCGGCGAAGGCCCGGCGGTTGAGGACGCCGGTCAGCCCGTCGGTCGCGGCGCGGGAGACGAGCTGATCGCGCAGGACGCCCACGACCCAGCAGGTGAGGGCGGCCATGCCGACGGTGAACATCCACTGGTCCAGCGCCGCCCGAAGCGGGCCGATGGCCAGCAGCGCGGCGCCGTAGAGCAGGGCGCCGAGCGCCAGGTGGGCGATGGCGACCCGGTGCCGGAAGAAGTAGGCCGAGTAGACGGCGACCGCCACGAAGAAGATCGACCCGGGGTTGCCCACGTCGCCGGAGAGCAGGATCCCGAGCGAGACCTGCGCCACCACCGTGGGCACGGCGAACCAGGCGAACCAGGCCGGCCTCGCCCGCCCGCCGAAGCGGTGGACGATCACGGCGGACAGCGCGCCGGACGCCGTCAGCCAGAGCTCGAGCCCGCGGTGCGCATCGGGCGTGAGATCGGCGAGCAGCGAGACGCCGGTCATGGCGCACGCGACCGCGACCATCAGGGCGAACCAGCCGGCCAGCGGCGCGGACGCGCCGGTCTGAGGAGCGACCTGTTGCCTCACGTCCCCTCGTGATCGGCGGCGCGCGGGCCGTCTGGAGGGCCGCGCGACAACTGCGGCAAGGCGACGCGGGCGACTCGCTAGCCTCGACGGCGTGCCGCCCGAGAACTCCATCCGCGTCGAGGGGCTGGTCCGGGAGTTCAAGGAGGTCACCGCGGTCGGCGGCATCGACCTCTTCGTGGAGCCCGGCGAGATCTACGGGTTCCTGGGTCCCAACGGCGCGGGCAAGAGCACGACGGTCCTGATGCTCACGACGCTCCTGCCGCCCACGCGCGGGCGGGCGCTGGTCGGGGGCTTCGACGTCGCCCGGCAGGGCAGCCACGTCCGCTCGGTGATCGGCGCGGCGCTCCAGGAGGCGGCGCTGGATCCCATGCTCACCGGCCGCGAGCACATCGACCTCCAGGCCACGCTGCAGGGCATCGCGAAGGCCGAGCGGCGCTCCCGCGCGCGAGAGCTGCTCGAGCGCGTCGGCCTCACGGACGCGGCCGACCGTCGCGTCAACGGCTACTCGGGCGGCATGAAGCGCCGCCTCGATCTCGCCCTGGCGCTCGTCCACCGCCCGGAGATCCTGTTCCTCGACGAGCCGACGACCGGCCTGGACATCCAGAGCCGCACCGCGCTGTGGGACGAGGTCGGCCGGCTCGCCCACGACGAGGGCATGACGGTGTTCCTGACCACGCAGTATCTCGTGGAGGCCGACGTGCTCGCCGACCGCGTCGGGATCATCGACCGCGGGGTCATCGTCGCCGAGGGCACCCCCGCGGAGCTCAAGGCGAGGGTCGGGCGGCCGTCGGTGGAGATCGTCCCGGCCGACCCTCAGGCAACCGACCGCCTGGTCGGGGCCCTCGGGCGCTTCGGCGAGCCGGCCCGCAACGGGGGCGGGGTCTCCGTGCAGCTCGCCGGTGGCGAGTCGGAGCTGGCGGAGGTCGTGCGCGCGCTCGACCAGGCGGGCATCGCCGTCGCGACGTTGCACCTGCACGCACCGTCGCTCGACGACGTCTTCCTCGCCGAGACCGGGCACAAGCTCGAGGGCGCGACGGACGACGACGCGGCCGCACCGGGCGGCCGGCGCCGGCGGCGGCGCGCCGCGTGAGCGGGCTCGCCTCTCCCGTCGGCGCGGCGGAGCCGGTCGCCGCACCGGTGCGGAAGTCCTCCGTGCTCGAGCAGGTGCTGGTCCTCGGCCGCCGCTCGCTGCTGCGCGTCCTGCGCTCGCCCGCGCAGCTCATCTTCCCCGTGGTCTTCCCCATGATGCTGTTCGCCGTCAACGCCAGCGGGCTGGGCGCGGCGACCAAGCTGCCCGGCTTCCCCACCGACCACTACCGCGACTTCGCGCTCGCCGTTCCCTTCATGCAGGGCGCGCTGTTCGTCGCCATCTCGGCCGGGACGGACCTCGCCCGGGACATCGAGACCGGCTTCCTGAGCCGGCTGTCGATGACGCCCATGTGGGGACCGGCGCTGCTCGCCGGGCAGCTCGGCGGCGCGTTCGTCGTGGGCCTCGTGCAGTCGGTCGTCTACGTGGCGATCGGCCTGGCCGTCGGCGTGGGCTTCCAGAGCGGCCCGGCCGGCGTGCTGGTGCTGATCGCGCTGTCGACGCTCATCGCGGTCGGCTTCGCGGGGATCGGCGCCCTCCTGGCCCTCCGCTTCGGCACCGGCGAGGCGGTGCAGGGCTTCTTTCCGCTGCTGTTCGTCGGCGTCTTCCTGTCCTCGTCGAGCCTGCCCCGCGACCTGATCCAGACCGACTGGTTCCGCACCGTGGCCACCTACAACCCGGTCTCCTACCTGATCGAGGGCGTCCGCTCGCTGATCATCACCGGCTGGGACGCGCAGGCTCTTGCCCTCGGCTTCGGCATCGCGGCGGTCATCGCGGTCGTCGCGCTGGGCGCCTCCACCGTGGCGCTGCGCGGAAGGCTGGGCCGGTCGTGACGCGCTTCGTCTCCGTCGCCCGGGCCGTCGCCTGGCGCTCGATCCACAACGCGTTCTCCAACCCGGCGATCCTGCTGCCGTCGCTGATCTTCCCGCTGTTCTTCCTCGTGGCGTTCGCGGGCGGTCTGTCCGCGATCGCCCAGGTGCCGAACTTCCACTACGCGCCCGGCTACACGGCGTTCCAGTACGTCTTCGTCTTCCTGCAGTCCGCGGCGTTCGGCGGCGTGTTCACCGGCTTCGCCGTCGCCCGCGACTTCGAGAACGGCTTCGCGCGCCGCCTGCTGCTCGCGGCGCCGCGCCGCAGCGGCATCATCGCCGGCTACGCCGCCGCGGCCCTCGTGCGCTGGCTGTTCACCGCGGCGGTCGTCACCGCCGGCGCGCTGCTGGCGGGCATGCACGTCGACGGCAGCGGCGTCGACCTCGTCGGGCTGGTGTGCCTCGGCGCGGTGACCAACCTCGTGGCCACGCTCTGGGCGTGCGGCGTCGCGATGCGCCTGCGCACCGAGCAGGCCGGCGCGCTGATCCAGATGCCGGTGTTCATGGTGCTGTTCCTGGCGCCGGTCTACGTGCCGCAGGAGCTCCTGACCGGCTGGGTGGAGCACGTCGCGCGCTTCAACCCGGCCACCGCGCTGCTCGAGGCGGGGCGCGGCCTGCTCGCCGGGACGCCGGTGAAGGTCGCGCTGGCCTTCGCCGCCCTCGCCGCCCTGACCCTCGTCTTCGGCGTGTGGGCGCGAACGGGGCTGCGGTCGGCCGAGCGGGCGGGCTGAGGGGCAGGGGCGGCGGGCAAGAGGTGGGCATGCCGACGATCGAGCACCTCGACGTCAGGGCCGCCACCATCCCGACCGATGCACCCGAGAGCGACGGCACGCTGAGCTGGGACCGCACGACGATCGTCGTGGTCCGCGCGCATGGCGGCGGCGCGACCGGCTTGGGCTGGACCTACGGGGACGCCGCGATCGCGACGCTCATCGCGGGCAAGCTCGCCGGCGTGGTCGCCGGCATGGATGCTCTCGC
Organism: Solirubrobacteraceae bacterium; assembly: GCA_034664785.1. Taxonomy (GTDB): domain Bacteria; phylum Actinomycetota; class Thermoleophilia; order Solirubrobacterales; family Solirubrobacteraceae; genus Paraconexibacter. Next base: position 7,132 of record JAXDGY010000268.1, on the reverse strand, counting down.
ACCGGCAGCGGCGTGGCTCGCCGCGCAGCACGCGCTGCGCAACGACGGGCGCTCCGGGCTCGGCGGCATGGCGATCAGCGCCGTGGACGTCGCGCTGTGGGACCTCGCCTCGCGGCTGCACGGCTGTGCGCTGTCCACGCTCGCCGGTCGCGTCCGGGACGCGGTGCCGGTCTACGGCTCGGGCGGCTTCTGCTCCTACTCCGACGAGCAGCTCGCCACCCAGCTCGGCGCGTGGGCGGCAGCGGGCATCCCGCGGGTCAAGCTGAAGGTCGGTCGCGATCCCTCCGCCGATCTGCACCGCATCGGGGTGGCCCGCGCGGCGGTCGGCGACGACGTGGCGCTCTTCGTGGACGCCAACGGCGCGTTCCATCCGGCCGAGGCGCTCGGCTGGGCCGGCCGCTACGCGGCGCAGGGCGTCGTCTGGTTCGAGGAACCGGTCTCCTCCGACGATCATCCGGGCCTGCGCCTCCTGCGCGACCGCGCCCCGGCCGGCATGGCGATCGCCGCCGGCGAGTACGCGAGCACCCTGGCCGACTTCGTCCCGCTGTGCGACGTCGTCCATGTGCTGCAGGCCGACGTCACCCGCTGCGGAGGCGTCAGCGGCTTCCTGCGCGCGGCGGCGCTCGCCCAGGCCAGGCAGCTTCCCCTGTCCGCGCACTGCTGCCCGTCCATCCACGCGCACGTCGGCTGTGCCGCGGAGGCTCTCCTGCACGTCGAGTACTTCCACGACCATGCCCGCATCGAGCGCATGCTGTTCGACGGCGTCCTCGATCCGGGCGGCGGGGCGCTGCGCCCGGATCTGAGCCGGCCGGGGCTCGGCCTCGAGCTGCGCGAGGAGGTCCTGGCCGGCTACGCCGTCGCCTGAGCGGGCTCTGCCGAGCGCGTCACCCGGCGGCCGGCGAGCCGGTGACCGAGGCGCGAGGCGAGCGCCATGATCGTCAGCGCCGGGTTGGCCGAGCCCTGCGTCGGCATCACGCTGCCGTCGCACACGAACAGGTTGGCGAGCCCCCAGACACGGTGGTCGCGGTCGACGACGCTGTGCTCGGGCCGGAAGCCCATCCGGGCGCCGCCGACCAGGTGCGCGTACCGGTCGATGCTCAGGATGTCCTGCGCGTCGGCGGCCTCCCAGATGTCCGCGAGCACCCGCTTGCCGAACGCGATGCTCGCGCGGTCGTTGTCGCACTGCGAGTAGTCCAGGCGCGCGACCCTCAGGCCGTGGTCGTCCTCCTCGTCGGCCAGCGTGACCCGGTTGCGGGCCTGCGGGAGCAGCTCGCAGAGCAGGCCGAGCGTCGTCCAGTGGTTGTAGTCGCGCATGTACTCCCGCAGTCCCTGGCCCCAGTGGCCGTCGGCCAGGACGTGCTCGGCCCAGGCGATGGGCAGCGGGCCGACGGTCTGGATGGAGAAGCCACGGGCGAAGCCGCGGGCCGCGTCGGTCTCGTAGAACTGCTCGGAGCTGATCTCCGGCGGCGGCGCCTTCCACTGCCGCAGCGGTTCGGGGAAGCGCGCCGCGACCTGTGGCGCGCCCTGGACCATGAGATAGCGGCCCAGCTGGTCATGGCGGTTTCCCAGGCCGGCCTCCCAGCCGCCGGTGGCACTGAGCAGCAGCAGGCGCGGCGTCTCGATCGAGTAGCCGCACACGGCGACCGCCGCCCCGCGCTGGCGCCGCTCGACGCCGTCGCGGAGGTAGGTCACGCCGGTCACGCGGTGGCCCTCGACCTCGACCCGGGTGGCATGGCTGTCGGCGCGGACCTCGACGCCGTGCGCGATCGCGTCGGGCAGGTGGGTGATGAGCGGACTGGCCTTCGCGTTGACCTTGCAGCCCTGCAGGCAGAAGCCGCGGTAGATGCAGTGGGGGCGGTTGCCGAAGACCCCGTTGGGGATCCCGACCGGCCCGACGCGCATCTCGATGCCGGCCCTGCGGGCGCCCTCCCGTGCGCGCTCGGCCGCTCCCGACAGGGGATGCGCGGCGTGCGGGTAGGCGTGCGGGTCGCCCCACGGCCAGTCCTGGCCGGCGACGGGCAGCTCGCGCTCGACCGTCTCGTAGTGCGCCTTGAGGTCGGCGTAGGCGATCGGCCAGTCGGCCCCGACGCCGTCGCGCGTGAGCGTCTCGAAGTCGGACGGGTGGAAGCGCGGCGTGTAGCCGGCGTAGTGCACCATCGAGCCGCCGACGCCGTGCCCGGAGTTGTTCTTGCCGAGCTCGACCGGGTCCTCCCCGCCGATGACCCGCGGGGCCGTCCAGTAGAGCTTGTCCTGGCCTGCCTCGTCGGAGACCCAGTCGCGGTCGGGATCCCAGAACGGCCCGGACTCGAGGATCACCACGCGCCAGCCCGCACGGGCCAGGCGCTGCGCGAGCACCGAGCCGCCTGCGCCGGCGCCCACGACGACGAGGTCGACCTCGTCGTCGTCGCCGTAGCGGGCCATGCCCTCGGTCGGGACCGCGCGGAGGTGCACGTCGAGCAGGACGGCCGAGTCGTTGTCCTCCGGCAGGACCGCCCCCTTCGCGATCCCCGCCAGCCGGCCGCTCATCGCAGTCCGCGCCGCGGGACGTCGGTGACCGGGTCCTCCTCGAAGGCCTCGGGCCGCTCGCGCGGCTCGCGGCCATCGGCGCCCGGTTGCAGGCGCATGTACCCACGCGGGTAGGCGGGCCCGCCGAAGCCGATCTCGTTGAACGCCCACGGGTGCGAGTAGAACGCGCCCAAGGCGCCGCGCATGACCACCGACCAGGCGCGGCTCACGTCGAGGCCTTCGCCGTCGAGGTCGCCCGTGGCGAACGCCGCGACCACCGCTTCCTGCGCCTCCGGCCCGAGCGCCGCGAAGCCCGGCGCCCCACGCCCGCGCGCGGTACGGTCGAGCAGCGCCGCCACCTGCTGCCAGGTCACCGGGTCCGGCGGCATGTCCACGTAGCGGTAGCCGTCGAGCCTGCCGGCGGCGAACTCAGCGTCGACCATCTCCAGCACTGGGATCCGCGGCTCGGCGTCCTGGGCCAGGACGACGTCGAGGAAGGCGTGCAGGCAGGCCGCCTGACCCGCGTCGAACACGCGCAGCGCCGGCACGTCGCGGACCCGCGACTCGAGCAGGTCGCGGGTCACGGGGTCCCAGTGGCGCGCCTCGGCCAGGACGTCGTAGTCGGGGTAGCGGCCGTGCATCTGCGGGGTCCTGCCCGCGCGCTGGCGCGGCAGCCCCTCGGGCGCCGCGGGCCTTCCGTCAGGTCGCTGCTTGGGGAGGTGGCCGGCTTCGCGGAACGAGCGCGCCATCAGCGCTCCCGTCGCATGACCCCTGCGGCGAGACCGAGCGCTCCGACCATCGCCAGCGCGCCCGGGGCGAGCGCCGGGGGTCCCATGACCAGGTTGTAGGTCGCCTCACGGAAGCCTCCCGGCTTCCGCGCGATCCCCCGCAGATGGAAGAACACGCCGGCGGCCCCGTCGGCCACGTAGCAGACGCCCAGCGCGGGCAGCACGGTCCGCGCGGCACGCTCGGACCGCATCCCGGCCACGCCCGCCGCACTCAGGACGGGCGAGAGCGCCACCGGCGTCCACATCCACTTGTTCCCGAACGAGCCGCCGTAGTGATTGACGTAGATCTCGACGCCGAGCGGCAGGGCACTCGCCGCGGTGGCCGCGCTGAGGAGCTTCTGGGCGCGGCCCGCGCGGACGTTGGCCAGCGTCCGGCGGGCCAGGCCGGTCCGTCGCCGCCTCATCGGTTGACGAACTCCGCGAGCTTGCCCTTGATGGCTTCGCGGACGATCTTCGGCGCCGCCGGGTCGCCGTGGAGCACCGCCCTCGCGAGGCCCGAGGCCTGCTCGAAGCGGATGTGCGGCGGGAGCGGCGGGACCTCGGGATCGGTGATGACCTCGATCAGCGCAGGCCTTCCGGCCGACAGCGCCTCGTCCCACGCCGGCCCGACCTGCTCGGGCCGGTCGACGCGGATGGCGTGCAGCCCGATCAACCGGGCGAACCCCGCGTAGTCGAACTCGGGCAGGACCTGGGAGGCGTCGAGCTTCGGGTCGCCCGACATGACGCGCTGCTCCCAGGTGACCTGGTTGAGGTCGTCGTTGTGCAGCACGCAGACGACCACCCGCTTGTCGGCCCAGCGATCCTGGTAGCGGGCGATGTCGATCATCGCGTTCATTCCCAGCATCTGGAAGGCGCCATCGCCGAGCACGGCGATCACCGGCTTGTCCGGATGCGCGAACTTCGCCCCCAGCGCGTAGGGGATCGCCGGGCACATCGTGGCCAGCGTCCCCGAGAGCGCCGCCTGCATCCCGTCCCGGATCCGGATGTGACGCGCCCACCAGTTCGTCGCCGAGCCGGAATCGGCAGTCAGCATGGCGCCGTCGGGCAGCCGCGAGGAGAGCTCGTGGAACACGAGCTGCGGGTTGACCGGGTCGGCGGACTGGTGCGCCCGCTCGTCGAGGATCTTCCACCAGCGCTCGACGCCGGCCTCGATCCCGCCGCGCCACGAGCGCTCCTCCTTCCGGACGAGCAACGGGACGAGCTCCCTGATCGTCGCCGCGGCGTCGCCCACGAGGTTGACCTCCATCGGGTAGCGCAGCCCGATCAGCCGCGGGTCGAGGTCGATCTGCACGCCGCGGGCCTGCCCGGGCTCGGGCAGCCACTCCGAGTAGGGGAAGCTCGAGCCGATCATCAGGAAGGTGTCGCAGCCCTCGATCATGTCGTTCGTCGGCTTGGTGCCGAGCAGGCCGATCGACCCGGTGACGTAGGGCAGCTCGTCGGACAGCACCGCCCGGCCGTTGAGCGCCTTGGCGACGCCCGCCCCGAGCAGGTCGGCGAGGTGCTCGACCTCGCGCGCCGCGCCCTTGGCGCCCTGACCGACGAGGATCGCGACCTTCGATCCCGCGTTCAGGATCTCGCCCGCCCGGCGCACGAGGTCGGGGTCAGGAGTGACCTGCGGGTGCCCCACCCCGTACGGGGAGGACGGCACGCCGCCGTGCTCGCGCGGCGGCGCCTCGAACGGCGCCTCCTGCACGTCGTTGGGCACGATGATGCAGGTCGGTGAGCGGGTCTGGCTCGCGATCCGCATCGCCCGGTCGATGAGGTGAGGCGCCTGCTGGGGAACCATGCAGGTGTGCACGAACTCACCCGCCACGTCCTTGAACAGCACGGGCAGGTCGACCTCCTGCTGGAAGTCCGAGCCGAGCGCCATGCGCGCCTGCTGGCCGACGATCGCGACCACCGGCTGGTGGTCGAGCTTTGCGTCGTAGAGGCCGTTGAGGAGATGGATCGCCCCGGGCCCCGAGGTGGCCATGCACACCCCGACCTCGCCGGTGAACTTGGCGTGGGCGGTGGCGGCGAAGGCGGCGATCTCCTCGTGCCGCGTCTGGATGAACTCGAGCTCGTCGCCCGCGCGGTGGAAGGCCCCCATGAGCCCGTTGATCCCGTCCCCTGGGTACCCGTAGATCCGCCGCACCCCCCAGCCGGCGAGACGATCCAGGATGAACTCCGCGACGGTGGGCTTGGCCATGAGCAGCGTCTACCCATGCGGCCGCGGCGTGCCCCATGGAGGTTCTCTCATCGGCTCCGGACTCCGAGGTCGTCTCTCCGTCTCAGGCCCGGGCGAGGAGCTGCGCCTCACCCGCGCCGGAGGCGCTGGTCGAGCGCGTCGCGGACCTCGCGCGCCACGTCCTCCGCGGTGCGGCCGTCGGTGTCGACCCGCAGATCGATGCCGTCGAGCTCTGGGACCCGGACGGCCAGGTCGCGCGCGTGGTGGGCGAGTCGCTCACGACCGCTCCAGCTCGCGGGCTCCCGGCCGAGCACCCGGTCGGCGTGGGTGGCCGGGGCGGCCACCAGGCAGATCGTCAGCGAGCGTGACGGCGCGAAGGCATCGAGGACGCCTCGAAGGTCGTCAGCCGTCTCGGCGGTCACGGTGACGAGGAACAGCGTGCGCCCGAAGCCGTGCTGCAGCCGCGCGATCGCGGCCACCTGCTCGAAGCACTGCGCTTGGCTCAGCCACGGGTGCCCCCGCGCCAGCTGCTCGGCCTCCAGGCTCCCGTGGCCCACGCCGTCGTCGGCCAGCAGGTCGCTGAGCGCCTCCAGCACCGAGGACTTGCCGGCGCCCGGAGCCCCCGTGAGCACCAGCACCGCCGTGTCAGACCCGCTGGCCACGCGGCGCAGGGTGCCAGCTTCGCGTCGACCTCGCACCGCCACCTCCCAATCGTGCTCGCGGTCGGAAACGGGCGCCCGCGCACTCGACCGCCGGTCCGATGCGCACGACGGCGGCCGGCGGCAGGGTGCGACGCCATGAATCACTTCAGTGACGGTGAACAGGCCTTCGAGGCCCTCGACGAGGGCATCGGGCGGCGCGACCTTCTGCGCGCTGCCGCGCTTGTCTCGGCCGGCGCGACCGTGCCGCGCTGGCTGACGTCGCCGGGCGTGGCCGAGGCGGCGGCGCCCGAGGGCGGCGAGCCGTCGATCCTGCAGCCCGGCCGAGGTCGCACGAACGGGAGCTACATCGCCTCGACGCCGGACACGGTCCGGTGGGGCTACCTGCCCAACCGCGACAGCGCCCCGATCGCCACCGTCCGATCGGGGTCCCTACTGACGATCGACACCGTCTCGCACGAGGGGATCCTCGAGGACCAGGGCCGCGACCCCGTCAGCTACTTCGCCGGCCACGGCATCCCGGAGGCGAAGGTGCTCGACGACGCGCGGGCGATCGCCGCGTCCGGGCTGCCGCACGACTTCGCCGCTGACGGTCCGCACATCGTCACCGGACCCATCGCGGTCCAAGGCGCGCAGCCGGGCGACGTGCTGCGCGTCGACGTCGTCGGGCTGGTGCCGCGGGCGCCGTACGGCGTGATCTCGAACCGGCACGGCAAGGGGGCGCTGCCGGGCGAGTATCCGCAGGGGCCGGCCCCGGAACCGGGCGCGAGCGCACAGCATCCCGAGCTCTTCCACAACGTCTCGACCTTCACGCCGGTGCGGAGCGTCCGCGGGAAGCTGCAAGGCGTCCTGCCGGTCAGCGGGCAGCTGCGCGCCGAGTTCCCGATCGACCCGTTCATGGGGATGATGGGCGTCGCGCTCGACACCTCCGACCGCGTGAACTCGATCCCGCCGACCGTCGCCGGCGGCAACATCGACATCCGCGACCTGAACGTCGGCTCGACGCTCTACCT
>JAXDGY010000267.1:0-18665 GCA_034664785.1 Solirubrobacteraceae bacterium | reverse complement strand
CGAAAGTAGAAGGAGTGCCATGGAGGCGCTCCGGGACCACAACATCCAATCATCAAGGAGAGATGATCAATGTCCCTTCGCATCCAGAACAACGTCGAGGCCATGACCGCGCACCGCGCGCTCGAGGGCACCTCGGCGAACCTGTCGAAGTCGATGGAGCGCCTGTCCTCGGGCTACCGCATCAACCGCGCCGCTGATGACGCGGCCGGCCTCGGGATCTCCGAGAAGATGCGCGGCCAGATCCGTGGCCTCGCCCAGGCCCAGAAGAACATCCAGGACGGCGTCTCGATGGTCCAGGCGGCCGAGGGCAACCTCGACGAGGTCCATTCGATGCTGCAGCGCGTCCGCGAGCTGGCGGTGCAGTACGCCAACGGCACGCAGTCCCCTGACGGCAAGTCCTCCATCGAGGCCGAGGTGACGGCCCTGCAGTCGGAGATCACCCGCATCGGGACCTCCGCCAAGTTCAACGGCATCACGCTGCTGAACTCGGGCGCATCCGTCGTCTCCTTCCAGGTCGGCGCCAACGACGGCGACGTCATCGCCGTCTCGCTGGTCACCCTGTCCTCGTCCGTCCCGACCTTCAGCCTCGCGCAGACCACGGTGCTGTCGGCGATCGACGCGGCGATCGACAGCGTGTCCAAGGCCCGCGGTGCCTTCGGTGCGGTGCAGAACCGCCTCGAGCACACCCAGGCCGTGTCGGCGACCTACCAGGAGAACCTGACCTCGGCCGAGAGCCGCATCCGTGACGTCGACATGGCGGACGAGATGACCAAGCTCACGAAGTACCAGATCCTCCAGCAGGCCGGCACGGCCATGCTGGCGCAGGCCAACCAGGCGCCGCAGTCGGTGCTGAGCCTCATCCGGTAGGCCTGGGTCGGATCCTCGGCAGGTGCTGTGACCAGCGGGCGGCCCTCGGGCCGCCCGCTCGTCGTCTCAGGATCGCCGCGGGCGTGCCGATGATCGGGGCGAATGAGCGTCGAAGCCGTCCTGACGCGGATCCAGGAGATCCGCACGGGCCTGGACCCCCAGGCCGCGCCCGCGCCCGCCACATCGCCGGTGACCGCGGCGCCCGTGACGTTCGCCGGCCAGCTCGGCACGGCGACCGCGACCCTGTCGTCGCCCGCCACGTCCGCGCTCGCGACCCCCGCGCTCGCGGGGGTGCAGGGCGGGACGGCAGGCCAGCGGATGGTCGCGCTCGCGCAGGCCGAGGTCGGGCAGGCCGAGCAGCCGCCGGGCTCCAACGACTCCCCGCGCATCGCCGAGTACCGCTCGTCGACCGCGGGCTCCGGCATCGGGCCGTGGTGCGCCTACTTCACCTCGTGGCTGGGCCGGCAGTCCGGCGCGCCGCTCGGCGAGAGCGGCCAGGGCTTCGGCTCGGTCGGCGCGCTCGCCGCCTGGGCGCAGCGGACGGGCCGCGGGATCCCCGCGAGCGCCGGGCCGCCGCAGCCCGGCGACCTGGTCGTGTGGGGCTCCCAGCACGTCGGCATCGTCGAGTCCGTCGGCGCCGACGGCTCGGTCCACACCATCGAGGGCAACTCGTCCGACGCGGTCACGCGCCGCAGCTACGGCCCGGACGCCGGCGGCGCGACGGCCTACGTCCGCGTGTAGGTCAGCCCGAGCGGCGCCACGGCGACCGTCCCGCCCGCCTCGGTGACCGTCCCGATGCGTGCGGTCCCCGGGTGGCGCGTGGTGAGCGCGGCCACCGCGTCGTCCGCGCGGTCCTCGGGGACGACGACCACGAAGCCGCAGCCCATGTTGAAGACCTCCCACATCTCCCGGGGGCCGACGCCGCCGCGGGCGGCGATGAGGTCGAAGACGGGCGGGACGGGCAGCGGCGTCTCGATCGACCAGCCCAGGCGCGCGTCGCCGAGGCGCAGGAGGTTCGTGACCCCGCCGCCGGTGATGTGGGCCAGGCCCCGCACGGGGACGTCGGAGCGCAGCAGGTCCACGACCGCCCGCACGTAGATCACGGTGGGCTCGAGCAGGGCGTCGGCCACCGTCGCGCCGCCGAGCTCGGCGGGCCTGGCGTCGAGGCTCAGCGCGGCGCCGGCCGGGCCGTCCTCGAGCACGGCGTGGCGGGCGAGCGTGTAGCCGTTGGAGTGCACGCCGCTGGACGGCAGGCCGATCAGCGCGTCGCCCGGCCGCGCGTCCGCGCCGGTGACGATCGCGTCGAGGGCGACCGTGCCGAAGGCGGTGCCGCAGAGGTCGAAGCCGTGGGGGGAGGGGTGGCCGCGGATGAGCTCTGGGATCACGGCGAGCTCCCCGCCGGGGATCTCGATGTTCGCCTGCTGCGCGCCCACCCGCAGGCCCTCGGCGATCCGGGCCAGCGCCCGCGGGTCGGCCTGCTCGACGGCGAGGTAGTCCACCATCGCGATCGGCTCGGCGCCGACGCACACGATGTCGTTGACGTTCATGGCGATGCAGTCGATCCCGACCGTCTCCAGACGGTCGGCCTGCTCGGCGAGCACGAGCTTGGAGCCGACGCCGTCGGTCGAGAGCGCCACGCCGAGGTTGGGCGCCACCCGCAGGACGCTCGCGTAGTGCCCGCTGGGCAGCACGGACGCGCTCGGGCGGTCGAGCTCGATCGCCGACAGCACCCCGACCAGCGCGCTGACGCCCGCATCGGCCTGGCTGGTGTCGACGCCGGAGGCGGCGTAGGCGTCGCTCATCGACGGCGATCGTGCCAGACGCGGCGGATCACGAGCGCCGCCAGCGCGGACCGGTAGGCCGCGTAGGGCGCGAGCGAGCGGTCGCGCTCGACCTGGCGGATCAGCCACGTCGAGCCGAGCGTCGAGGCGAACGATGCGAGGATCCCGGCGCCGAAGCGCGCGGCCATCCCGGCCGGCAGGCCGCGGGCGGCGAGCCGCGTGCCCTTCAGCGCGGTCGCGCCGACGATGATCGGCAGCGCCACGTGGCGGGAGAGGGCGTTGGCGTCCTCGCGGCCGAAGCCGCGCGCGCGGGCCGCGGCGAGCGTCATCCCGTTGCGCGAGGCGCCCGGCACCAGCGCGCACGCCTGGGCCAGGCCGAGCAGGAGGGCGTCGAGCGCGCCGGCCTGCTCGCGCCGGCGGTCGGTCGTCCCGCGGCGGTCGGCGAGCGCCATCACCAGGCTGCCGGCCAGCAGGCCGCCCGCGATCGACCCGGGCGTCCCCAGGCGGCGTTCGATGGGGCGCTCGAGCAGCAGTCCCGCCGCGGCCGGCGGGGCGAAGCTCAGGGCGACGAGGACGGCGCGCCGGCGGTCCATGCCGCGGGCGGCCTCGCCGACCTCGTCGCGCAGGGCGATGATCAGCGCCGCCGCCGTCCCCGCGTGCAGCGCGACCTCGAAGGCCTTGCGCAGCTCGGGGTCGAGCTCTGCGTAGCGCCAGCCCGCCAGCCACGGCACGAGCGTCAGGTGGCCGGAGGAGGAGATCGGCAGCAGCTCGGCCGGCCCGTGCAGGAGCCCCAGTGCGACCGCGTGGGCCAGGGGCAGCGGGTCGTCAGACCGCGGCATCGGCCGCCGGCCGGCGGCGGTTGCGATACCAGCGCACCGCGAGGTACGCGACGCCCATCACGATGAGGACGGCCACGGCGTAGTCCACGTAGTGGAGCTTGTCCTTGATGTCCGTCCAGTTGTCCCGGGCGCCCTTGCCGGCGAGCACGAGGGCGAAGTTCCATGGCAGCGCGCCGAGGAACGTCAGGACGCTGAAGCGCACGATCGGCATGCGCGCCACGCCCGCGGGCAGCGAGATGAACGTCCGCACCACCGGCAGCATGCGCGAGAAGAAGACCGCGGGAGCGCCGTAGCGCTCGAACCAGCGATCGGCCCAGGCCAGGTGCGACGGCTTGATGTGCAGCCACTTGCCGTGGCGCTCGAGCAGCTCCAGGCGCCCGTAGTAGCCCACCGCGTAGGCGATCCAGGACCCCACGAGGTTCGCCACCGTGCCGACGAGCACGGCCGCCACGAGCGAGTACTTGCCCTCGGAGACGTTGAAGCCGGCGAACAGCATCGTCGCCTCGGACGGGATCGGGATGCACGCCGACTCGGGCACCATCAGCACGAAGATGCCCCACAGGCCGAGGTCCCCGACGACGTTGGTGGCGAAGTCGGCGAGCTTGTCGGTGACAGCCGCGAGGACGAGCAGGGCGGGCGTGAACGCGAGCACGAGCGCGGAAGAGTACCGGCGCGACGACGGCTAGGGTCCCCGGGGCGATGGCCGTCCCGCTCTTCGACCCGTCGACGCCGCTCGCCCCCCTGCGCGCGCAGCTGCGCGCCGCGATCGATCGCGTCCTGGACGCCGAGCAGTTCATCCTGGGCCCCGAGGTGGCCGCCTTCGAGCACGAGCTCGCCGCCTCCGTCGGGGTCGATCACGCGGTCGGCGTGGCCAACGGCACCGAGGCGATCACGATCGCCCTGCGCGCCCTCGGCGTGGGGCCGGGGGACGACGTCGTGGTCCCGTCCTTCACCTACTTCGCCTCCGCCGAGGCCATCCCGCCCACGGGCGCCAGGCCCGTGTTCTGCGACGTCGACCCCGAGACCGCCTGCGTCACCCCGGAGTCGGTCAAGGCGGCCGTGACCCCGGCCACGAAGGCCGTCATCGCCGTGCACCTGTTCGGCAACGTCGCGCCCGTGCGCGAGATCCACGCCCTCACCGGGCTGCCCGTGCTCGAGGACGCCGCGCAGGCGGCCGGCTCGCAGGGGCCGAACGGCCGCCCGGGCGCCCTCGGGCGGATCGCGACGTTCTCGTTCTACCCGTCGAAGAACCTCGGCGCCTTCGGGGACGGGGGCGCGGTGACGACCGACGACCCGGAGCTCGCCGACCAGGTCCGCACGCTGCGCTTCCACGGCTCCCGCGACAAGGTCACCTACAGCGAGGTGGGCTACAACAGCCGGCTGGACGAGCTGCAGGCCGCGGTCCTGCGCGTGATGCTGCCCGCGCTGGACGGGTGGGCCGCCCATCGCGCCCAGGTCGGGCGCTGGTATGCGGAGGCCGGGCTCGGGGAGCTCATGGGGCTGCCCCGCGCGACCCACGGATCGGTCCCCGCCTGGCACCTCTACGTCGCCCGCCACCCCGAGCCGGACGCGCTGGCGGCGGCGCTGGGCGAGCGCGGCATCGGCGCCCGCGGCTACTACCGCGTGCCGACGCACCGCCAGCCCGCGATGCGCGCATGGGGCGCCGCGGCCGAGCTGCCGGCGACCGACGAGCTCGCGCGCACCCACCTCGCCCTGCCGATCTCCGCGGCGACCACGCGGGCGCAGGTCGACGAGGTCGTCGCGGCGGTGCGCGATGCGCGTCTGGGTTGACCTGACCAACTCGCCGCACGTGCTCGTGCTGCGCCCGGTGATCGCGGCGCTGCGGGCGCAGGGGGCCGAGGTCGAGGTCACCGTGCGGGACTTCGCGCAGACCGTCGGGCTGGCCGAGCGCGTCGGCCTGGAGCACACGGTCATCGGCCGCCACCGGGGCGGGCGGCTGGCCGCCAAGGCGGTCGGCCTGGCCGACCGCTCGGCGGCGCTCGTGCGCTGGGCGCGCCGGCGCCCCCGCTTCGACCTCGCGCTCGGGCACGGCTCCAACGACGTGACCGTCGCCGCGGCGCTGCTCCGCGTCCCCCGCTCGACGATGTTCGACTACGAGTGGGCGACCGTGCAGCACACGGTCAACTGCCGGCTGGGGCAGGCCGTCGTCGTCCCCGAGGCGATCCCGCCCGAGCGGCTGCACCGCTACGGCGCCGACGGCAAGCTCGGGCGCTACCCAGGGCTGAAGGAGGAGTACTACCTCGCCGACTTCGAGCCCGATCCCGCGGTCCTCGGCGAGCTGGGGCTCGACCCGGCGCGCCCGATCGCGGTGGTGCGCACGCCGCCCGCCGTCTCCCTCTACCACCGCTTCGAGCACCCGGTCTTCGGGCAGGTGCTCGACCGGCTGCGCGGGACGCAGACCGTCGTGCTGCCGCGCATCGAGGCCCAGCGCGCCGAGCTGGGCGGCTTCATCGTCCCCGAGCGGGCGATCGACGCCCAGTCGCTCATCGCCTACGCCGACCTGGTCGTCAGCGCCGGGGGCACCATGAACCGCGAGGCCGTCGCGCTCGGCACGCCGGTGTGGACCACCTTCGAGGGCCGCCTCGGCGCCGTCGACGAGCGGCTCATCGCCGAGGGCCGGCTGCGGCGCCTCGAGCGCGCCGGCGAGCTGGAGCTCGTCAAGCGCGACGGCGCGGCACCCGACCGCGTGCGGCGCGACCCGCAGCTGCTGGTCGAGCTGCTCACCGCGCCCCTGCGCCGCTGAGCGCAGCGCTCAAGTCCCCGCGCGGCGCGTCGATCGATGGGCCATGGGCTCCCAAGCTCAGCCACGCGCGGCCGGCGTGCACGAGGCCGACGAGACCGTCGAGAACTACTACGAGAACCCGCGCCCCGAGCTCGTGGCGCTCGTCCCCGCGGATGCGCGGGTCGTCGTCGACGTCGGCTGCGGCCAGGGCGCCCTCGGCGGCGCGATCCGCCGCGAGCGCGGCGCCTGGGTCCTCGGGCTCGAGTACGTGGCAGAGGCGGCCGAGGTCGCGCGCACGCGCCTGGACCGGGTCGAGCGGGTGGACCTCGACGCGCTCGAGGAGCTGCCCGTCGCCATCGGCAGCGTCGACGCGTTCGTCTGCGGCGACGTCCTGGAGCACCTGCGCGACCCCGAGCGGCTGCTGCGCCTCATGCGGCGCTACCTGGCGCCCGGCGGGGTCATCGTCGCCTCGATCCCGAACGTCAAGCACTGGTCCGTGCTCGCCCCGCTGCTGCTGGAGGACCGCTTCACCTACGCCCAGGCCGGCCTGCTGGACCGCACGCACGTCCACCTGTTCACGCTGGAGGAGATCTCGTCGATGCTCGAGCGCGTCGGCCTGGAGGCCACGCACCTCGACGCGGTGCGCTTCGCGCTGCCCGACGAGCTGCGGCCGATCGGCGAGCTCGTGGCCCACTGGGGTGGCGACGTCGCGGAGACGATCGCGCGCCTGGAGGCCTACCAGTACTTCGTGGTGGCCCGCAGCGCGGAGGCCGGCGCGTGAGCGCCGCCGGCGTCCACGACGCCTCCGACGCCGCCGCGGGCTACTTCGAGCACGTCCGGCCCGAGCTGCTGGCCCTCGTGCCCGAGGGCGCCCGGACCGTCGTCGACGTCGGCTGCGGCACCGGGGCGCTCGGCGCCGCGATCAAGGCGCGCCAGGGCGCGCGGGTCATCGGGCTCGAGTTCGTGCCCGAGGCCGCCGCGGTGGCCGAGCAGCGCCTGGACCTCGTCGTGCAGGCCGACCTCGACGCGCTGCAGGACCTGCCGCTCGAGGACGCGAGCGTCGACGCCTTCGTCTTCGGCGACGTGCTCGAGCACCTGCGCGACCCGCAGCGCCTGCTCGCCCTCGTCCAGCGCTCGCTCGCGCCGGACGGCGTGCTCGTGTGCTCCATCCCGAACGTCCGTCACTGGTCGGTGGTGGCGCCGCTGCTGCTCGAGGACCGCTTCACCTACACGCAGGCCGGTCTGCTGGACCGCACCCACGTGCACCTGTTCACCCTCGCCGAGATCGACGAGATGCTGCGCGTGACGGGCTACGCCGTCACCCACCTCGGCGCCACGACGCACGCGATGCCCGCGCACTTCGCGCCGCTCGCCCAGATCGTCGCCCGCTACGGCGGGGACGTGGAGCAGGCCACGGCGCGGCTGCAGGCCTACCAGTACCTCGTCGTCGCCCGCCGCGCCTGATCCCGGAGCCGGCGCCTAGCGCGCCTGAGCCGGCGGCGTCAGCCGCCACTTGGCCCGCAGCGCCGCGTCCGCGGCGGCGAAGCGCTCGTCCTGGCGCTCCTTCGCCGGCGCGGCGTGGTGGAAGACCGCGAACGGGGACACCACGACGCGGCGGCCGGCCGCCCGCGCCTGCAGGCAGAGGTCGACGTCGTAGGCGTGGAAGCCGGTGAAGGTCTCCGTGTCGCAGCGCAGGTTCCGCACCGCCCACGGCGAGAGCACCATGAGCAGCCCGTCGACGGCGTCCACGTCGCCCACGGCCTCGCGGCCGACGACGATCCCCCGCGTCTCGGTCACGCGACCGACCACCGGGCCCGCCCACCACTCCAGCCGGTGGACCGCGCGGCCGCCGATGACGCCGGCCACGGCGACGGACGGGTCGGCGAGCACCTCGCGCACCTGCAGGCAGAACCCGCGGTCCAGCAGCTCGGTGTCCTCGTGCAGCAGGACGAGCGCCTCGAGGTCGTCCGCGCCGGCGAAGTGCTCGAGGACCTCGTTGTACGCGGCGTGGATCGAGTGCTCGGTCGCCGTCTCGGCCAGCAGGGAGTCGGGCTCCATCGCGCGTGCCAGGCCGGGCGCGGCGCAGCGGGCGAAGGTCGCGGGCGAGCCGACGCAGGAGGCGAAGGCGATCATGCCACCCTGACATCGGCCGTTCCGCGCCGGGGTTGAGGCCGCCCACGTACCCCGCCCAGCCGCCGCGGGCTACGCTCGTGGGATGCCGGACATCGCGGCCGCCACGTACTCCTGCTCCGTCGCGCGCACGGTCGAGGTGGTCGGCGAGCGCTGGACGATGCTCATCCTGCGCGAGGCGTTCCTCGGCGTGCGGCGCTTCGACGCGATCCAGCGCGACCTCGGCATCGCGCGCAACATCCTCTCCGACCGCCTGGGCAAGCTCGTCGACCACGGGATCCTCGAGCGCCGCCGCTACCAGGAGCGCCCCGAGCGCTTCGAGTACCGCCTCACGGACCGGGGCCGCGACCTGTACCCGATCGTGGTGACGCTGATGCGCTGGGGCGACGAGCACCTCGCGCCCGGCGGCGACGCCCCCGTGCACCTCGTCCACGAGCGGTGCGGGCAGCGGACGCACCCGAGCCTCGTGTGCGACGTCTGCGGCGAGCCGGTGACCGCGCGCGACGTGCGCCCCGAGGCCGGCCCCGGGCTCGCCGGCGTGGCCTGACCGGCCCCGTCCCTACAATCGCTGCCCATGCGCCGGCGCCTGCGCTCGGCCGCCTTCCCGCTGCACCGCCACTCGCTCCCCCAGCTCGCGGTCGACGGGATCCTCGTCGCGGCCGCCTACTTCCTCGCCTACCGGCTCCGCTTCGACACCCGGATCCCGGATCGCTACCAGGAGCTGTTCGCCGCGACGGTCGGCTGGGTCGTGCTGATGAGCCTGGTGATCTTCGCCTGCTTCCGGCTCTACCAGCGGTGGTGGCGCTACACGAGCCAGCGGGACCTGGTGTCGGTCGGCGAGGCCGTGGTCGTCGCGACGCTCGCCCTCGGGGGCTTCGTCGCCTTCACCAAGCCGGTGACGGCGAACTCCCCCCGGGCCGGCGAGATCGCGGTCACGGTGCCCACCGGCGTCCTGGCGCTCTTCTTCCTGCTGACGCTGTTCCTCGTGGGCGGGGCGCGCTTCGTGGCCCGCGCGGTCTACGAGCGCCCGCTGCGCGGCTTCCGCGCGCGCAAGGACGCGCGGCGGATCCTCATCGTCGGGGCGGGCGACGGGGGGCGGCTGGTCCTGCGCGAGGTGCTGCGCAATCCCGCGCTCGGGCTCGACCCGGTGGGCTTCGTGGACGACGACCCGCGCCTGCGCGGCCAGCGCGTCGACGGCGTGAAGGTCCTCGGCGACACGCGCTCGGACCTCAGCCGCGTGCTGGACGACGTGGAGCCCGACGAGGTGACGATCGCGATCCCGTCCGCGCCCGGCACCCTGCGCGCAAGCGTCGTGCGCGAGTGCCGCGGGCGCGGCATCCCCGTCCGCACGCTGCCGACCGTCTTCGAGCTGCTGCAGGGCGGCGGCAACGTCGTCCGGCAGGTGCGCGAGGTGCAGGTCGAGGACATCCTGGGCCGCGAGCCCGTGCGCATGGACCTCGACCGGCATGGGGCGTACCTCCACGGAGAGGTCGTGCTCGTCACCGGGGCGGGCGGCTCGATCGGCTCCGAGCTCTCGCGCCAGATCGCGCGGGTGGCGCCGCAGCGGCTCATCCTCCTCGACCACGCCGAGGACAACCTCTTCCGCATCCAGCGCGAGCTCCTCGACGACCGCCACGTGCAGCCGGAGGTCCTCGCGACCGTCCTGGCGGACTGCAAGGAGGGCGAGCGCATGCGCGAGGTCTTCGCGGAGTACCGCCCGACGACGGTCTTCCACGCGGCGGCCTACAAGCACGTGGGGCTCATGGAGCTCAACCCGGTGGAGGCGGTGCGCAACAACGCGCTGGCCACCCGTCTGCTCGCCCGGGTGGCCGGGGAGCACGGCGTCCGCCGCTTCGTGCTCGTCTCGACGGACAAGGCCGTGGAGCCGGCGACCGTCATGGGCGCCTCCAAGGCGCTGGCCGAGCATGCGATCGAGGCGGCCGCGCAGCTGTGGCCGGGCACCCGCTTCGGGGCCGTCCGCTTCGGCAACGTGCTGGGCTCGAGCGGCTCGGTGGTCCCGATCTTCCGTCGCCAGATCGCGCTCGGCGGACCGGTCACGGTGACGGACGAGCGCATGAAGCGCTACTTCATGACGATCCCGGAGGCGGTGCAGCTCATCATCCGCTCCGGGAGCCTCGCCGCCCGCGGCGAGATCCACGTCCTGGACATGGGCGAGCCGGTCGAGATCATGCAGCTGGCCCGCGACATGATCGAGCTGTCCGGGCTGGACCCCGACAAGGACATCGCGATCGAGATCGTCGGCCGCCGGCCCGGCGAGAAGCTCGACGAGGAGCTCTTCAACCCCTACGAACGGGTGCAGCCCACGCCCGTGGAGAAGATCCTCAGGGCGGAGCGGGATGCCCTGGACCCGGGCACGGTGGAGGAGATGTTCGACCAGATCGGCCTGCTCGTCCTGGAGGGCGACGCGGCCGGCCTGGCGGCGAAGGTCTCCGAGCTGTCCGCCGTCCGCGTCCCGCCTGCAGTCGGACCTTCCTCCTAGACTCCCGCGTTCATGCTGGCTCTCGTCGTCGCGGCCCTCAACGCCGCCGAGAAGATCAAGGAGGTCGGCAGCTACGCCGGCTTCGCCGCCGTCCTCGGGCTCGCGGTGCTCTCCGTCCTCTACTTCGGGCAGGCGCGCGAGCTCAAGCGCCTGCGCGAGTGGGCGGGGCGCGCGCCCGAGCGCGCGGCCGAGATGCAGCAGCGCGTCGTCGCGGACGTGCAGCGCCGCACCGCGCCGCCCGCCGCGCCTGCGGTGCCGCCCGTCCAGCGCCCGCCGGCCAGCGCGCCGGCGACGGCCGGCGGCGCCGCGGCGGCCGCGCCGCCCGGGGCCGCCACCCCCGGCGCGGGCCAGCCCGGAGCCGTTCCCAGCACCGCCAACGGCGCGACGCGGCCCGCGGGCCAGCCCGTCCCCGCCGCGGCCGGTGTCGCTCCTGCGGGTGCCGGTGCCGCCGCAGCGGGCGCCGCGGCGGCCACGGGCTCCGCCGCCGCCCCGCCCAAGGAGCCCGCGACCCCGGGCACCGTCCCGCCCGCCGGCCAGCCCACCCAGGCCCTGCCCGCCCTCGGCGGGAGCCCCGGCGCGCCCGCATCGCCCGTGACCCCCGCCCGGGCCGCGGCGGGTCAGGCGCCGCCGAGCCCGGCCGCCCCCGCGCCCAAGCCGGCCGCCCCGCCCGCCGCGGCGCCCGCCCGCGCCGCAGGGATCCCGAGCACCACCCTGCCGCCGCGCACCGCGGCGGGGGCCGCCGCGGCGGCACGGGCCGGCGACCCCTACGACGACGATGACGACGACGGCCGCTCGCCGGCCCGGGTCACGCTCGCGATCATCGGCGGCGTCCTGGTCGTGATCGTGCTCGCCGTCCTGCTCGTGACGCAGGTCCTGGGCGGCAACGACTCGCCGACGCCGGCGGCGCCGAACACGATCGCGCAGCCCGCCACCTCGACCCCGGCGACGGGCACCCCGGCGGCCGCGCCGGTGAACCGCAGCGCGACCACGGTCTTCGTCCAGAACGGGACGCGCATCAACGGCGCCGCCCGCGGTGCCGCCAACCGCCTGGAGACCCGCGGCTACAAGATCGGGGGGACGGCGACGGCGGTGGACCAGACCCTGGCGGCGACGCGCGTCGCCTACACCCAGGGGCATCGCCGCGAGGCGCTGGACGTGGCGAAGCTGCTCGCGGTCAGCGCGGCGAACGTGACCGGCGCCGGCCCGAACGATGCGGTGGCGGGCGGCAACGCCGACGTCGTCGTGACGATCGGCCTCGACAAGGCGCAGTAGCGCCCTCCCGCGCCGGTGGCCGGCTTCCTCGACCTCCCGTCGCGCGGCGCCAAGCCGCGCGAGCGCGGTCTCACGCACGTCCTGGACAAGGGCCTGTCCCTCGCCGGGATCGACGGCCTGATGGAGGTGACGGGCGGCAGCGTCGACCTCGTCAAGCTCGGCTGGGGGACCGCCCTGGTCACGGGCAACCTGGAGGCCAAGCTCGAGCGGTACGCCGCCCACGGCGTGCCGGTCGTCCTCGGTGGCACGCTCTGCGAGCTCGCGATCCGCGACGGTCGCGTCGACGGGATGGTCGCCTGGCTGCACGAGCTCGGGCTGCGCCACGTCGAGGTCTCCGACGGGACGCTGGCGCTCGAGCCCGCCCACAAGCAGGACCTCATCGCCCGGCTGGCCAAGGAGTTCACCGTGCTCAGCGAGGTCGGGTCCAAGGACGCGGCCGAGATCATGGCGCCCTATCGCTGGGTCGAGCAGATCCAGGGCGAGCTCGAGGCCGGCGCGTGGAAGGTCATCGCCGAGGCCCGCGAGACCGGGACGGCCGGGATCTTCCGGCACGACGGGGAGGTCCGCATGGGGCTCATCGACGAGATCGCCCACGCCGTCGACCACGAGCTGCTGCTGTTCGAGGCCCCGCGCAAGGACCAGCAGGTCTGGTTCCTCAAGCGGTTCGGCCGCGAGGTCAACCTGGGCAACATCGCCCCCGAGGACGTCCTGTCGCTCGAGACGCTGCGGCTGGGGCTGCGCTCGGACACGATGGACGGGACGGCGTGATCCTGCTCGCCCGCCACGGCGAGACCGCCTCCAACGCCGAGCGGCGCTTCCAGGGCCAGGGGCCCGTCGGGCTCAACGACCGCGGGCGGGAGCAGGCCGCCGAGCTCGCGCGCGCCGCCGAGGGGCGCGGGATCGTCACCCTCGCGTGCTCGCCGCTGCCCCGCGCGCTGCAGACCGCGCAGGTCGTGGGCGCCCACCTCGGCCTCGAGCCGCAGCCCGACCCCCGCTTCATGGAGCACGACACGGGCGACTGGACCGGCCGCCTGATGGCCGACGTCGCGCGCGAGGAGCCCGAGCTCTGGGCCGCCTACCACGCGACCGACCCCGACTTCCGCTTCCCGGGCGGGGAGTCGCTCGAGGAACAGATGGAGCGGGTCGTCGACGGGTTCGTCGGCCTCACGCAGGCGGGAGCGCTGCCGGCGCTGGTGGTCTGCCACCGCGGCGTGGTGCGCGCCGCGCGCTGCCACACCGACCGCCGCGGCCTCGCGAGCTTCATGGAGTGGGACGTGCCGAACGGGACGCTGGTGGCCCTGTGACGGCGGCGGCGCGGGTGGTGTTCGCCCTGCTCGTCGGGGCCACCTTCGGCGCCTTCTTCCTCGCCCAGCGCCTCAAGCACTCCCCGACGGTCATCCAGCAGGTCATGGTGACGCCGGTCTTCTCGCCCAACCAGGACGGGCGCTTCGACCGGGCGCGGATCAACTTCAAGCTCAAGGAGGCCGACAACGTCACGGTCACGGTGGTCGACCACGCCGGTGACGCCGTGCGCACGCTCGCGGAGGACGAGCACCTCCCGGCCTACCGGCCCACCCGCTTCACGTGGGACGGCCGCGACGGCGGCGGCCGCCTCGTGCCCGACGGGCTCTACCGCACGCGGGTGACCCTGCGGCGCGAGGGCCGCTCCATCGTCGTCCCCGGCGCCTTCCGCAAGGACACGGTCGCGCCCTCGCCGCGCGTGGTGAGCATCGGCCCGCAGCGCGACCGGGTGGCGCGCCCCGAGCTGCTGCCGCGCGCCGACGGCCGGCCCGCGCGCGTGACGATCGCCGCGCCGGGACACCGCATCCGCGTGCTGCTGTTCCGCACCTCGCCCGGGCCGGCGGTCGCGGCGATGGCGCCGGTGCCGCTGCCCGACGGCGCGACGGGGTGGACGTGGGACGGGACGCTCGACGGGCGCCCCGCGCCCGCCGGGACGTACCTGGTGGTGGTGGAGTCGCGCGACAGCGCCGGCAACATCGGCACCAGCGTGCCGCTCGACCGCGCAGGCCTGCCCCGCGTCGGCTACGCCGCGACGCTGCCCGGCCGCGGCGGCATCACCGTCCGCCGCCTGGCCGTGCAGCCGCCGTCCGGCCCGGTCGCCGCCGGGCAGCCCGCCGACGTGCTGATCGACGCGCGCCAGCAGCGCTGGACGGCGAGCCTGCGGCGCGTCGGCGGACCGCCCGGGCCGATCCGCCGCTACTCCGGCACGCGCGCCCGGCTGCGGCTGACCGCGCCGTCCGGCGCGTCCGGGGTCTACCTGCTCTCCGTGCGGACCGGGAACGCGCAGCAGCGCGTCCCCATCCTCGTCCAGGCCGCGCGGCAGCGCCGCGTGCTCGTCATCCTGCCGTGGATGACGTGGCAGGGTCGCAACCCGGTCGACGACGACGGCGACGGTGAGCCGAACCTGCTCGACCGCGGCGTGACCGCCCGCGCCGTCCGCGTCTTCGCCGGCAACGGGCTGCCCGCCGGGTTCCCCACGCTGGAGGCGCCCGTGCTCGCCTTCCTGGACCGCGCCGGGCACCGGTACGACGTGACGACCGACCTCGCCCTCGCGGCCGACCCGCGGCCGCTGACCACCCACCGCGGCGTGCTGCTGGCCGGGGACACCCGCTGGCTCACCGCGACGCTCGGACGCCGGCTGCGGGCGTTCGTGCGCGGGGGCGGCCGAATCGCATCGCTCGGCACGGGATCGCTGCGCCGTCAGGTCGAGGTGACGCCGGCCGGCCGCCTCGCGCGCCCCACGGCCGCCGCGCCGACCGACCTCTTCGGCGCGCGCCTCGGCGCTGTGGTCACCCGCCCGGCGACGCTCACCAACCTGCAGGACGACATCGACCTGTTCGCCGGCGGGACCGGCACCTTCTCCGGGGTGCAGTCCTATGAGCCCACGCTCGCGGTCGGCGACCAGGCCGAGCGCGTGGCCGCCGCCGTCGATCCGGCGGGCGGGAGCACCGGCCGCGCGGTGATCGTCGCCGCGCGCTTCGGCACCGGCCTGGTGATCCGCACCGGCCTGCCCGGGATCGGGGCCCGCCTGGGGCCCGACCGCAACACCGCCGCCCTGATGGGACGCATGTGGACGCTCCTGTCCCGCTGATCGTCGTCGCGCTGCTCGCCGCCGCGGGGCTCGTCGCGCCGACCGCGCGCGGCCGCGCCGCCGCCATGGTCGGCGCGCTGCTGCTCACGCCCGTCCTGCTCGTCGCGCACCTGTGGGACAACTCGGCGATCCACTCGCTGCGTGACCGGCCCGCCGTCGCCGCGGCGGCGGTCGTCGCCGGCCTCGCCGCCGTGGCCGCGCTCGCGGTCCTCTTCCACCGCCGCCCCGTCCTCTTCCCGCTCGCGGCCGTGGCGATGGTGCCGTTCCGCATCCCGATCGCCACGGGCGGGTCGACGGCCAACCTGCTCGTCCCGCTCTACCTGGTGCTGGGCGCGGGGGTCCTGGCCCATGCCGTTCCGCGGCTGCGCTCCGACGAGGTGCCCGACGAGCCCGGCCCGGGGTGGCTCGAGCGCGTGCTCGCCGCGGCCGTCGTGCTCTACGCCGTCCAGGCGACCTACTCGAGCGACTTCGCCCACGCGCTCGAGAACGTCGTCTTCTTCTACGTCCCGTTCACGCTGCTGTTCACGCTCCTGCGCCGGGTGGCGTGGACCGACCGGCTGGCGGCCCAGTGCCTCGGGATCCTCGCCGCCCTCGCCCTCGTCTTCGTGGGCATCGGCTTCGTGGAGTACGCGACCAGGTCGCTGCTGCTCAACCCCAAGGTCATCTCGTCCAACCAGTTCGAGTCCTACTTCCGCGTCAACTCGCTGTTCTTCGACCCGAACATCTACGGGCGGTTCCTCGCGCTCGTGATGGTCGGCATCGCCGGGGTGGTGCTCTGGGCGCGCCGGCGCGAGGTGCTCCTCGGCGGGGCCGCGCTGCTGGCGGTGCTGTGGGCCGGGCTGGTCCTGACCTTCTCGCAGTCCTCGTTCGTCGCGCTCCTGGCCGGCCTGGCGATCCTCGGCGCGCTGCGGTGGTCCGTGCGCGGCGCGGCGGCGCTGAGCGCCGCCGCGGCGATCGTGGCCGTGGCCATCGTCGTGCTCGCGCCCGGCGCGATCCGGCTGGACGTCGGCAACTCGAAGTCCGCCGACGCGGCGACGAGCGGCCGCTACGACCTCATCAAGGGCGGGGTGGACCTCTTCACCGCGCAGCCCCTCGAGGGTCAGGGATCGGGGTCGTTCGCCCGGGAGTACCGCCGCACGCGGCACAGCTCCGACCAGCGGGCCGCGTCGGCGTCGCACACGATCCCGGTGACCGTCGCCGCCGAGCAGGGGGTCGTCGGGCTCGCGCTCTACCTCGCCCTCGTCGGCCTCGCGCTGTGGCGGCTGCTGCGCGGGGCGTCGCGGCGCCTGGCGCGCGCGGTGGTCGCCGCGGCGTTCGTCGCCCTGCTGGTCCACACGCTGACCTACGCGGCGTTCCTGGAGGACCCGCTGACCTGGGTGCTGCTGGGGGCGGGCGCCGCGCTGGCGGCGGCCGAGCCCCCGCGCCGGCGGGTGCGGCCCGAGCCGGACGCGGCTGCCGTCGCTGTATGACACGGGCCACCGAGTTGCGCGCCGGCGGGGCCGCCCTGCTCGCCGCGCTGGTCGCGGCGCTGCTCGTCCCGACCTACCCCAACTACGACACGTACTTCCACCTGGTGTGGGGGCGCCAGATCCTCGACGGCCACCTGCCGTCCTTCGAGGCCTACGCCGCGCCGACCGAGCATCCGCTGTTCCTCGCGGCCTGCACGCTGCTCGACCTCGTGTTCGGCGGCTGGGCCGATCGCGCGCTCGTCCTGGTCTGCGTGGCCTGCTTCGTCGCGCTGGTGTGGGCCGTGTACCGCCTCGGCCGGGCCTGCTTCGGGGAGTGGCCGGGCGCCGTGGCGGCGCTGTTCTGCGGCTCGTCGTTCGCCTTCCTGCTCTACGCGGCACGCGCCTACGTCGACGTGCCGTTCCTGGCCGCGGTGCTGTGGGCCGGGGCGCTGGAGGCCGAGCGCCCGCGGCGCGGCGTCCCGGTCGCGGTGCTGCTCGCCGTGGCCGGGCTGCTGCGCCCCGAGGCCTGGGTGCTCGCGGGCCTCTACTGGCTGTGGTGCGGATGGCGGCGCGTCGACCTCCTCGCCCTCGCCCTCGCCGGCCCGCTGGGGTGGGCGCTCACCGACCTCGTCGTGACGGGCGATCCGCTGTTCTCCCTGCACGCCACCTCGTCGCTGGCGGAGGACCTGGGGCGCGAGCGCGGGATCAGCCACGTCCCCGGCGCCTTCGTGTCCTTCCTGGCCGACACCGCGCGCCCGCCGGTCTTCCTGGCCGGCCTCGCCGGGCTCGCGCTGGTCGCCGTGGAGGCGCGGACGCGGCCGGGCCCCTGGTTGCGCCGGCTGCCCGGCGTGGACGCCCGCGCCCTGCCGCCGGTCAGCTCGGCCCACGTCCCGCTCGCGCTGTTCGGCGCCGGCGTGCTGACCTTCGTCGGCAGCGGCGTGGCCGGGCTGTCGATCCTGCCGCGCTACCTGACGGTCCCCGCGGTGGCGCTGTGCCTGTTCGCCGGCTACGCGGTGGCCGGCCCGACGCGGTTGCCGCGCGGGCGCCTGCGGACCCTCTGGGGCCGCGCGGGAGTCGCCGCCGCGGTCGTCGGGGTCGCGTTCCTCGTGGTCAAGCTCGGCTCGTTCACGGCGCTCGCGAACGAGCTGCGCTTCATCCGCCGCACCCACGACGCCGTGACCGCGCTCGCGCGGGACCCCGCGGCCGCGCGGTGCCGCCCGATCACCATGCCGACCTACCGCCTCGTGCCCGATCTGCGCTTCGAGCTCGACGCGCCGGCGGCCGTCCAGGCGCGCAACCGCTTCGGGCCCGGGCGCCTGGCCGTCTACGTGACCGGCGACGAGAAGGCCGTCAAGCGCTTCGGGCAGGCCGACGGCGTGCCGCGCCGCACGAACCGCCTGCCCGCCGGGGACGGGCCGCCGGTCGCCCAGCACGGGTTCCTCACGGCCTACGGGTCCGTCAGCGGCCGTCCGTGTTGATCCCGACGCCGCGCAGCCGGTCCCAGAGCGGCCGGTCCTGCACGGCGGCGGTCTGCTGCAGCGCCCAGGCGCGCAGCTCCAGGTCGGGGGCCGTCCGGGCGCCCGCCTGCGCCCGCAGGGCGGCGACGAACGCGTCCGCGTCCGGGGCCACGGTCACCGCGTGCTCCCACGTGCGGACGCCGGCGAGGTCGGGCGAGACGGTGCGCCGGCCGAGCCGCGCGTACTTGAGGATCCGGTACGGCAGCCCCGCGTCGTTGAACGGCTCGACCTTGAACGGGACGATGCCGACGTCGGCGGTCCGGATGAGCTGCGCGGCCTCGTCGTCGGAGCGCGTGCCGAGCCACACGAGGTTCGGGGCCGCCCGGCAGGCCGCGTAGTCCTCGTCGCCCTTGGCCTCGTCGTCGTGCCAGGCGCCGACGAGCAGCAGGACGAGCTCGGGCATGCGCTCGGCCACCTCGCGCAGCAGCCGCCAGTCGGTGCGCCAGCCCAGGTGCC
>JAXDGY010000266.1:0-8098 GCA_034664785.1 Solirubrobacteraceae bacterium | reverse complement strand
TGCGTCACGTCGCTGAGCACCTCGGCGATGCGGATGTCGAGCCGGTCCTCCGTCGCGCCGGCGCGCTTGCGCACGACGATGTGCCCGTCGCCCTCCTCGATGACCGTCGGCGGCGTCATCCAGTTCTGCGGCTTGTAGCCCCCGGTGTCCGCGTGGACCATGACCGACCCGTCCGACTTGACCATGACGAGCCGCAGCGCCTCGGGCAGCACGGCGGTCAGGCGGCCGGTGTAGGTGACCTCGCAGCGGGCGACGATGAGGCGCACCGGCGGTACGGTATGCGATCGCGCAGACGCCCCCTGGCGAAGTGGCAGGCGGCGGCTGATCAGCCGCCCGCCAGCCGCGTCCAGTAGTCGACCCACACGCGCTCGTGCTCGATGCCCGCGTCGAGGGTGAGCAGCGGCCCCTCGGTCCCCGGCTGCCCGAGCAGGCCGACGCGGATCTGCTCGTACCGCGCCAGGCGCCCGCGGTGCTGCTCGAGCTGCGACGCCGCGACGGACCCCGGGTCGGCCCCGAAGAACAGCTTCAGCAGCGCGGGCTCGCGGAACTCGGCCGGCGGGGTCCCGGGCTCGGCGAGCCAGTCGCGGAGCGCCTCGCGGCCGGCGTCCGTGAGCGAGTAGCGCTTGCGTCGCCGGCCGTCCTCCTCCCGTCGCATCGAGACCAGGCCCGCGGCCACGAGCCGGTCCGGCTCGGCGTAGAGCTGCGAGTGCGGGACGCTCCAGAAGCTCCCGACGCTGCCGGAGTGACCGGCCTTGAGCTCGTACGGCGTCGCCTCCCCGGCGAACGACAACAGCCCGAGGACGATGTACGAGGTTGGGGTCAGCGCCATGGCGGTTGACAACGCTCCGAATCGGATGGTACAAAGCAGATCGTCCAGTCAAGACGATCGGGAGGCGCAGCATGACACCGACGGCGGCGGCGAGGCGCACGAGCACGGCAGCGCTCGGCTTCACGAGCAGCGAGGCGGAGGTGGTGCTCGACGACCTGGACCTGGAGGGCCGGCTGCCGGACTGGCTCGCCGGAAGCCTGCTGCGCACCGGTCCGGCGCGCTTCGAGGTCGGCGACCGCACGGTCGCCCACTGGTTCGACGGCCTGGCCATGCTGCACCGCTTCTCCTTCGCCGGCGGCCGCGTCTCCTACGCCGGCCGGTTCCTGCGCAGCCGCGCCTTCCAGGCGGCCGAGCGCGACGGTCGCCTCGCCTTCCGGGAGTTCGCGACGGACCCGTGCCGCTCCGCGTTCGCGCGCGTCGCGTCACTCTTCAGCTCCGACCACGGCGCGACCGACAACGGCGCCGTCAACGTCGCGGTCCTCGGCGACAAGTGGCTCGCGCTCACCGAGTCGCCGATGCCGGTCGAGTTCGACCCGCGCACGCTGGAGACGCTCGGGGTGGCCGAGGGGCCTCCCGGGGACCACACCACCGCGCACCCGCACGCCGACGGCAGCGAGCTCTGGGGCCACGCGGTCCGCTTCGGCCCGCGGTCGTCCTACCTCGTCTACGCCCAGCGCCCCGGCGGCCGCCGGACCGTCGCGACGCTGCCGGTCCGCCGGCCCGCCTACCACCACTCGTTCTCGCTGACGCCCACGCGGGCGGTGCTGGCCGAGGGTCCGTTCTCCGTCAACCCGCTGCGGCTGGCCCTCGGCCGCGGGTCGTTCGCCGAGAGCTTCGAGTGGCGGCCGCAGGACGGCGCGCGCTTCATGGCCGTCGACCGCGCCACGGGCCGTCCCGCCGGGACGTGGGAGGCCGCGCCGTTCTTCTGCTTCCACCACGTCAACGCCTTCGAGGAGGACGGAGACCTGGTGGTCGACCTGCTCGCCTTCGAGGACGCCCGCATCGTCTCCGCGCTCTCGCTGGGGCGGCTGCGCGACGGCGAGCCGACCCCGCTCCCGCAGCTGCGGCGCTACCGCCTGCGTCCCGGCGCGCGCCGCGCGGAGGCGGAGGTCCTCGCCGACGCCCGGTTCGAGCTTCCCGTGATCGACTACGGCGCGGTCAACGGGCGGCCCTACCGCCACGTCTGGGGCGTGGGCGCGCCGGCCGACGGCGGCTGGTTCGACCGCATCGTCGCCACCGACGTCGTCACCGGACGCCAGCAGATCTATCGCGATCCCGGGACGCACCCCGGCGAGCCCGTGCTGGCCAAGCGGCCGGGCGCGACCCGCGAGGACGACGGCGTGCTCCTGTCGGTCGTGCTGGAGCCCGAGCGGGCGGCGTCGTCGCTCGTCGTGCTCGACGCGGCGACGCTCGAGGAGCTGGCGCGGGCGCGCGTCCCGCACCACATCCCGTTCGGCTTCCACGGCGTCCACACCACGGCCGTCGCCTGACGGACGCCGCGCGGCGCGGCGCTAGGCCCGCAGCGTCGCGCGACCCGCGTCGGTCAGCGTCACGATCGCCGGGGCGCTCGTCCCGCACAGGCCGTCGGGGCCGCAGTCCCAGGCGCCCGTCACCTGCACGAGGCCCTGTGCGGCGAGGTCGTCGAGGACCCAGGCGAGCTGGTCGCGGTCCGCGCCCCCGAGGCGGGCGCGGAGCGCGTCCAGCGTCGCAAGGCCGGCGCGCAGGGCGCGCAGGACGTTCGCGGGCTCCAGGGTGCGCGCCGTCGAGGCCATGCACCGAATCTAGCGGCCGGCTGCCTGGCGCCCGCGGGGCGCCTACCGCCGCTCGTAGACGTCCAGGACGCCGGTGGTGGCGTAGTCGTTCGCGTTGCCCTCGGGCAGCACGATCCGCCCGCCCGTCACCACCGGGCTGCCCCAGTGGCCCGCGCCCGCGGGCAGCGTGGCGAGCACGCGGCCGGTCGCGGGCGCATACGCGAGCAGGCCGCCGCCCGTCGGGTCATGCACGTAGAGCACGCCGCCCGCCAGCACGGGGCTGGTCCCCGCCCGCTGGTTGGCCCACACCGCCGCGAGCCTGCGGCCCGTCAGGCGGTAGGCGGTCGTCCCGCTGCCGGTGGTCACGAAGACGAGCGTCCGCCCGGAGTGGTGCCAGACCGCGGGCGCGCTGAACACGCCGTCGCCGCCCGGGGTGGCGAGCGTCTGCAGCTGCCCGCCCAGCCGCGCGCTCGCCCCGCCGCTGCCGTTCAGCCTGGTCGTGTCGAGGAGGTCCAGCTTGGCGTCCTTGCCGCCCTGCAGCACCAGGCCGCCGCCGAGCACGGCGGGCGCGGTGGAGCCGAGGTCGCCGTCGGAGGCCTCGAGCTGCTCCTGGTTGGCCGGGGTCCAGTTCTGCTTGACGGCCAGCGTGTCGCCATCGAGCCGGAGCACGGAGTCGCCCCAGTCCACCCTGCCGTCGAACGGCGCGTTGCCCGTCGCGACGAGCAGGTCGCCGCCCGGCAGCACGACCGCGCCGGAGCGCGCCCAGATCGCCGAGTCCGACGACGGGCAGGAGCTCGGCTGGATGATCTCGCGCCGGTCCGAGCACAGGGAGTTGAAGACGGCGGCGACCCGCCCCGTCGCCCGCTCGATCGAGACCACATGGCCCTGGTAGGGCGGCGCGTCCCCGATGTAGCCGCCGGTGGCGACGATCAGCCGCGTCCCGCTGACGTTGAACGAGGACGTCAGCTTCTCGTGCGTGGGGTCGCGGGTGACGCGCACCGGCCACGCGCCGGGCGCCTCCCGCCCGTCGGCGACGCTCAGCTTGTGGACCAGGCCATCGGACGAGGCGGTGTACACGTACCGGCGGTCCGGGTCGGCGGCCGGGCTGGCGTTGGTGATCTGCGGGATGCCCTTCACCGCGTCGTAGGCGGACGGCGTGAACGTCCACAGGATCCGGTGCCGGGCGAGGTCGACGGCCAGCGTGCGCCCGTACGTCGTCGTGAGGAACGCGACGTCCCGGGTGGCCCCGGCGACCCGGACGCCGAGCAGGACGATCGGCGACGAGTCGACCGTCCCCGGCAGCCGCACCTGCACGCGGCGCAGGCGCCGCACCGACGTCGTGGTGATCCCGGTGCTGCGGTCGGTCGCGTTCTCGCGCGACGGGCGCAGCCCGAAGAGCGGCCAGTCGCCGAGCGCGGGCGTGGCCGCCGCATCGCCGGCGGCGGGCGCCGTGGCGATGGCGGTGGCCGCCGGGCTGGCCGCCGGGTCCGTCGCGACCGTGTCCGGGACCGAGCCGGCGGAGCCCCCGGAGGACCCACACGCGGCGACGAGCAGCGCCGCGCAGCAGACGATCACGGGTGACGGGATCGGGGCGCGCATCCCGCGCAGTCTGCCCGTCGGCCCGGGGTCACGCGCTCCTCGGCGCGTCACCCGCCCCGGGACGCCTACTTCTTGACGGTGAAGCCCGAGTACCGCGACGTCGTCTTCTTCCAGGGCGCCTGGCCCTGGTAGACGGCCCGGACGCGCCACTTGCCCGCCTTCTTCAGCTTGGCGGCGAACGTGAACGGCCTGTTGGCCGGCTTGAGGCCGCCGACGAGCTTGCGCCACTTGCCCTGCTTGTTGCGCCACTGCCACTCCACGGCGACCTTGCCGCCCACGGACGGGTTGGCGGAGGACCCGCGGAGGATGCGGCCCTTGAACGAGCAGGCGCGCTTCTTGCAGCTGACCTTGGAGCCCAGCTTGAAGGTCGGCCTCAGGTTCGAGGCGATGGCCCCGGCAGCGACCTTGACGACGTGGACGGTCTTCGTCGTGGTGTTGCCGTTCAGGTCCAGCGCGGTCACCTCGACGGTGTGCGGCCCGAGCGGCAGCTTGCCGGAGCCCTGCCACGGCGAGAGGCCGACCGACGCGCCGTTGGTGAGCTTGTCGGTGAAGTTGCGGATCTTGCCCGCGCCGTCGTAGCCGAAGGTGATGCGGGCGACGCCCACCCCGGAGTCCGTGGCCGACGCGCGCAGGTCGAGCTTGTCGGCGAACTGCTGGCCCTCCGTCGGCGAGGCGACGCTGATGCTGGGCGGGTCGAAGTCACCGCACGGCCCTGGCGACCCACCGCCGGCCTTGGCGATCTGGGCGAAGGCCCCGTAGGCGGGCTTCTTCTGGCCGTTGGCGCGGATCAGGCCGTAGTGGTTGAGCTCGTTCGGGGACAGGTTGGCGGTGTCCTTGAACGTGAACCAGTCGGCGGCCACGACGTAGGGGTCCTGCGCCAGGCAGCTGTAGGCCTGCGTCAGGAACTTGGCCTGGTCGTCCTCGCTCACGCCGTCGGGCTTCTGCCCGGCGAAGGTGCCGCGGGTGCACGACCCCTTGGCGCCGCCCGTCGAGGACCAGCCGAGCTCGGACATCCAGATCGGCTTGTCGTCGCCCTGCGCCAGCATGGATGCGCGGACCTCGCGGTAGCCCAGGAAGGTGAAGCGCGCCAGGCGGCCGTTGTCGCGGTAGAAGGCGTCGGGGCCACGATCGAGGCAGGCCGTGTCCGTGTGGACGGCCACGCCGTCGAAGGAGCCCTTGACGCCGTTGGCGTACAGCTCCTCGAGGAAGGGGTAGTTGTTGCCCGTCAGCGGCCCGAGGACGATGTTCGCGTTCGCGTCGCCCTTCTTGCCGGCGGCGTAGGCCGCCTTCAGCAGCGCGGCGTAGCGCGCGGCATCCGGGCCCGGCTTCCAGAAGCCGCTCTCGTCCTCCTCGTTCCAGACCTCGTAGGCGGCGACCTGCGTGCCGTAGCGGGCGGTGAGCTCGCCGAAGAAGCGCGCGTAGTCCTGCGGGTCGCTCGGGGGGACCCACGGGCCGGAGCCGCCGTTGGCCCAGTTCGGCGTGCCGACGACGACGAGCACGGGCTTGGCGCCCGAGGAGTTGATGCGCGTGACCGCCGCGTCGAAGGTGTCGACGAAGTTGCGCTGGTTGTGGTCGGCCGGGCTGGGGAAGTCGGCGGCGCCGGACGGCTCGAAGTCGGACCACAGCGCGAAGATCCGCACCTGCTTCGCGCCGGTGGCGAGCGCCTCGTCGACGCGGTCCTGCGTCGGCGCGCCGGCGATGTTCACGCCGGGCGAGGCCGCGTGCGCGGCGGCGGGGACGAGCAGCGCCACGAGGGCGGCCAGCAGGACGAGGGCGGGGCGGGTCAGGCGCAAAGGGCTCCTAGGGTGGCTTGCCGTTCCCTCTCCGGGGACGGCGCTGCGGGTCAGTCCGTATCGCTCTTTGTGTCGGTTGGAGGCGCCGAAGCGTTGAGGAGCGCGCAACGCTCCTGGCGCGTTGCCGCTCGTCCGTCATGCCGCGGGCAACACGCGGGGCGCCTCGGCGCGCAGGCGGTCGAGCAGCTCGGCGACCTCGGCGTCGTCCGGCGCCAGGCGCAGCGCGTGCTCGGCGGTCGCGATCGCGTCCGAGGTCCGGTCCGTGCGCGCGAGGGCGTGCGCGAACCGGGTCCAGGCGGCGGCGTCGGCCGGGTCGAGCATGGTGGCCTGCTCGGTGGCCGTGACCTCGCCACCGAGGTCCCCGGCCAGGTGGTAGGCCAGCGCCAGGTCGAGCAGCCCCTCGACGGTCGGGCCCAGGCGGCGCGCCTGCTCGAGCGCGGCCAGGGCGGCCTCGCGGTCCATCAGGCGCAGCCGCAGGCGCCCGATGCGCTCGAAGTTGCTCGCGTCGGAGGGCGCACGCTCGGCCGCGCGCTCGGCGGCCTCCACCGCGAGGTCGATGGCGCCCATGTCCTCGTAGATCCGGGCGGCGAAGCGGTGCGGCGCCGGTCGCTCGCGGTCGGCGCGGGCCCAGTCGCGGACGGTGCGCCCGGCGGCGGGCAGGTCGCCCGCCTGCCAGAAGGCGAGCGTCATCAGCCGCAGGACGGCGACGTTGCCCGGATCGGCGTCGCGCGCGTAGACCAGGCGCTTGGCGGCCAGCGGGTAGTCCCCCTCGGCCATCGCGTGCTGGGCGGCGGTGAGGAACCGCTGCACGCGGTCGGCGCCGGGATCGGGCTTGGAGAAGTCGACGAACTGCAGCGAGCCGGCGGGCACCGTGCGGACCCCGACCTGGAACTTGATGCGCGCCCACTGCTGGTTGTCGTCGTCGCTCCCCGTGAAGTAGATGCCGGTGACGCTGCCCACGCCCCACTCTGGGTAGGAGAGGCAGCGCGCGTAGCGGTGCACCACGGAGTGGTCGGGGACGCGCGAGCCGAACGGGTCGTGCTTGACGCGGTCCGCGGCCTGCTCGCGCGAGCGCTGCTCGGCCTCGTAGGCCTGACGACCCGCCTCGGCGCGGGCGGCGCGCGTCGCAGCGGCGCTCGCGCGGACGGCGTTGCGGCTGACGCTGCCGCCGCGCGACGCCTCGGCGAGGCGCTCGAGCGTGTCGGCCGCCTCGTTGATCGCCTTGAGGTGGCGCTCGTGCTCGTACTGCCGGCCCGGGGGCGCGAGGTCGGGGTGCCAGACCTTGGCGAGGCGCCGGCGCGCGAGCTGCACCGTGCGCTGGTCGAACGGCGGCTCGAGCTCGAGGAGCAGGAGCGCCTGCTCGATGTCGAGGATCTGCGCCACGACCGACGAGGGTACCGCGCGCCCCGCGCCGGGTTCGAACCCTGGCGGACGCTCACCCGCGTCGCTGGACGAGGTCGCCGCCGGCGGCTACGGTCGGTGGTCGATGGCCGTCTCCGACCGCAGCTCGCGCCGCGCCTCGCCCGCCCCGGGCGTGCTCGCGCGCGCCCTGCCCGGCATGCAGGCCAAGCCCACCACGACCACGCAGCCGACGAGCTAGCGGACGCGGCACGCCATGCCCCCGTCCGCACTGCACGCGGACGGCGGTCGCACGGCGACCCGCGCCTCCCGCGAGCACATCATCGAGCGCATCGTCCGCTGGACCGAGCTCTACGGCGAGCCGCCGTCCTCGGCGGACTGGAGCCCGTCGCTCGCGCGCTGGCGCGCGCAGGAGTGGCGCATCGCGCGCTACCGGCTCGGCGACCCCGCGTCGGACCCGCCGCTGCCGTGGCCCTCGCTCAACGTGGTCAAGCGCCGCTTCGACGGCAGCTTCGCGGCCGCGGTGCGCGCGGCGGGCCTGGCCCCCCACCGCCCGGGCCCGCGGCCGCGGCTGCGCGCGGTGCCGGGCGGGCTCCCCGACCGGCCGCAGCGCGGGCCCGTGGCACCCGCGGCCGTCGGAGACGAGGCGCTCGTCGCCGCCGCGGCCGCGCGCGAGGCGCAGGGCCGGGCGGCAGCGGCGGAGCGGCGCGCCGCCGCGGCCGAGGCGCGCGCCGGACGCGCCGAGGCGCTGCTCGCCGACGCGCGGC
>JAXDGY010000265.1:0-9991 GCA_034664785.1 Solirubrobacteraceae bacterium | reverse complement strand
TTCCCCGAGCTCGACTACACGCGACCCTGGGACTCGCTGTCGGCGGACGAGCAGCGTCTGTTCAGCCGGATGGCCGAGGTCTACGCCGGCTTCCTCGCGCATGCCGACGCCCAGCTCGGGCGCCTGCCACGCGCCCCACCACGCGCCGAAGGAGTGGATCGACCGCTTCAAGGGCCGCTTCGACATGGGCTACGAGGCGCTGCGCGAGCAGACCCTCGCGCGGCAGAAGGAGATGGGCATCGTCCCGCCCGACACCGAGCTGCCGCCGCTGAACCCGATCGGGACGCCCGAGACGCGCAGCGGGCCGAACGGCGAGCCGTTCCCGGAGGTGGACTACACGCGGCCGTGGGACTCGCTCTCTGCAGAGGAGCAGCGGCTGTTCAGCCGGATGGCAGAGGTCTACGCCGGCTTCCTCGCCCACGCCGACGCGCAGATCGGGCGGCTGCTGGACTACCTGGAGGAGACCGGCCAGCGCGAGAACACCATGATCGTCGTCGTCTCCGACAACGGCGCCAGCGGCGAGGGTGGCCCCAACGGCTCGGTCAACGAGAACAAGATCGCCAATGGGATCCCGGACGACCTCCAGGAGAACCTCGCCAAGATCGACGAGCTGGGCGGGCCGAAGACCTACAACCATTACCCCAACGGCTGGGCGATGGCGTTCAACACGCCGTTCAAGATGTGGAAGCGCTACGAGTTCAACGGCGGCACGACGGACCCGTGCGTCATCTCCTGGCCGGCCGGCATCGCGGCGAAGGGCGAGCTCCGCGAGCAGTACCACCATGCCGTCGACCTGGTCCCGACGATGCTCGACGCGCTCGGCGTCGAGCCGCCCGAGACGATCGCGGGGCACGAGCAGAGCCGCTTCGACGGCATCAGCATGCGCTACAGCTTCGACGCCGCCCCGCTGCCCAGCGCGCGGGAGACGCAGTTCTTCTCGATGCTCGGGTCGCGCGGTATCTGGCACCAGGGCTACAAGGCGGTCACCACCCACCCGACGCTGAGCGGCTGGGATGCCTTCGGCAAGGACACCTGGGAGCTCTACCACGTCGACGTCGATCGCTCCGAGCTGCACGACCTCGCCGCCGAGGAGCCCGAGCGCCTGCAGGAGATGATCAACCTCTGGTACGCCGAGGCGGGCGCCAATGACGCGTTCCCGCTCGATGACCGCTCCCCCCTGGAGCTCCTGACGACGCCGCGACCGATGCTGTCGCCGCCGCGCGACCGCTACGTCTACTACCCCGGTCTGGCCGACGTCCCCGAGTCGCAGTCGGTCAACATCCGCAATCGCTCCTACTCCGTCGCTGCGCTGGTGGACGTTCCGAAGGCTGGGGCCGAGGGGGTGGTGTTCGCGCACGGCGCCCGGTTCGGCGGCCACGCGCTGTACGTCAAGGACAACCGCCTGCACTACGTCTACAGCTTCGTCGGCAGCCTCGAGCAGAAGATCGTCGCGACCGAGGAGCTGCCCACCGGGGAGGACCTGATCCTGTCCGCCGCCTTCGACAAGGACGGCGAGGACCCGCCCGGCGTCGCGACCGGCGTCCTGTCGCTCTTCCACGGCGACGTCAAGGTCGGCGAGGGCCGCATCAAGACCCAGCCCGGCAAGTTCACCCTCGGGGGGGAGGGGCTGTGCGTCGGGCGCGACAGCAGCGACCCGGTCACCCAGGACTACCCCGGCGAAGCGCCGTGGGGGTTCACCGGCGGCACGATCAAGCGCGTCGCCGTCGACGTCAGCGGCGAGCCCTACGTCGACCTGGAGCGCGAAGCCGTCGCGATGATGGCGCGCGAGTAGGGCGGTTCCTCACACGCCGCCGGCGTCGATGCCTTCGAGGAACTCCTCGAGGCGGCGCCGGTGGGCGTGGCGCTCGACGGTGTGGACGGCGGCGATCACCGCCGCGAGGCGCCACTCGATGAGGCGTAGCAGCGCCATCGTCGTCAGGCCCCCGTACCACGCGAGGTAGACCTGGTCGCTCGACGGCGTGCCCGCCACGTCGCGGGTGGCCACCCGCCGACGTGAGAGCACGCGGGCGTCGTGCCAGATCCCGGCAGCCTCCCCGCCCACCCGGCCCACCGCCGCGCCTGCGAGCGCGGGAACGCGGGCCAGGCCATGCTGCGTTGGCTCGGAGGCGGCAGCCATGACCGCATCGTCGCTCGTGCAGGTGGCGCGCTCAATGGTGCGGGCATGTGCGCCCGAGGCGAGCCGGGTCCTGTGCGCGTTTGCGCTGGATGGCACGGGGAAACCACCAAAAGGTGCGATCCATGGGTCCACCACGCCGGGCCGGTGGGACGCTGCCGGCCCCGCCTCCAGAACCCAAGCGACCGGACGCGCCAGGAGTGGAGCATTGTCCAGCAGCGACGTAACCGCCGGCCCACCGACGAGCCGTGTCGTCGTGGGGGAGCGGATCGCAGACAGCGAGCCTGGCCCGACGACGGGCAGCGCGGCCGGGGCGGGCGCGGAGGCCGACGGGGCGGTCCCGGTGCTCGTGGTCGACGACCAGGAATCCATCCGCGGCATGCTGGCCGACCTCGTGCGCGGCACCGACGGCTTCCGCCTCGCCGGAGGGGCGGCGTCGGGTGAGGCGGCGCTCGAGGCCGCGGCGGAGCTGTCCCCCCGGCTGGTGATCATGGATCTCCGGATGCCGGGCATGGACGGCTTCGAGGCCGCCCGGCTGCTCACCGCGCGTCATCCCGGCACGGTCGTGCTGCTCGTGTCCGTCGACGTCCCCGATCCGCGCGCCGTCGAGGCGTCGGCCGTGGCGGCCTTCCTCCCCAAGCAGCTGCTCTCGTCACAGCGCCTGCTGGACGTCTGGCGCGACCACGGGAGCTGAGCGCCCGGCTTCACCCGTTCCGGGGGAGGCGGGACGACGGCGCATCGGCCACGCTGGGCCCATGACCGGGGAGGCGAAGCGATCGTCGATGCAGCTCCTGCTCTATGGCTTCGGCCCGGACGCCGAGTTCGAGGGGCGGCTGGTCGGCGCGCTGCAGCGGATCGAGTCCGGCGGCACGCTGCGCGTGCTCGATGCGCTGTTCGTCCGCAGCGATGCCGAGACCGGGGAGCTCGAGGCCATCAGCCTGGCCGGCGACGGCGCCGGGAGCATCGTCGCGCCGTTGCTCGGCTTCCGGCTGGACGCGGCCGAGCGCAGGCGCGCGACCGAGCGGGCGCTCGACCCGGCGTCGGGGGGCGCGGGTCAGGGGCTGCTCCAGCTCGGGGCGGCGCTCGCGCCGGGCGGCGCGGTTGCCGCGGTGCTCGTCGAGCACGTGTGGGCCGACGCGCTCCACGACGCCGTCTCGCGGACGGGCGGCACGCCGCTGGCCGACGAGTTCGTCGACGCCACGGCGCTCGCGGAGCTGGCGCCGGACCTGGTCGCCGCGGCCGCGCACCGTGGCGACCGGGCGCCCGGCGCCTAGCGCGTCATCCGCTTCGGATGATGACGGCGCCCGTGGGCGGCCCGATGCTCGGAGGCGTGACGGGCTCGTGCACGCACGGCCCGCGCCCCATCCGAAAGGAACCGCATGTCCACCTTCCTCTGGATCGTGCTGGTCGCGCTGTACCTGACGCTCTTCGTCGCGCTTGGGCTGACCACCCTGCGCAAGGGCCACTACCTGTTGTTCTTCGTGGGGATCGTGTTCCCGATCCTCTGGATCATCGGTGCCCTCATCGGCCCGACCGAGCGCGCGGCCGTGGGCTACGGCCAGGCGGGTGGTGCCCCACGGGCCTAGGCGGCCCGGGCGGTCGGCGGTCCGTCAGCGGTCGCGCGGCGGACCGGGGGGACCGTCGTCGCGCACGGCGTCCTCCAGCGCCGCCAGGCGGGCGGCGATCTCGTGCAGCAGCGCCCTGGTGTCCTCCTCGTCCGCGCCCCGCCGCCCCTCGGTGTCGGCGGCGCGCTCCTCCTGGTAGGCGGACACGAAGTACGACGTCACCGTCGCGGTCAGGAGCGCCAGGAACGTGACGCCGATCAGGATCACCGCGGAGCCGACGATCCGGCCCCAGGCGGTGTGGGGGACGATGTCGCCGTAGCCCACCGTGGCCAGCGTGACGATCGCCCACCACACGCCGTCCCCGATCGTATGGAAGTCCCTGCGGTCGACGAGCCAGACGAGGACGCCCGACCCGCAGGACACCAGCGCGGTGGCGCCGGCCAGGTAGCGGAAGACGTGCCCGTTCTGGATCGCCCGTTCGGCGCGCTGCTGGAAGGCCCCGCGGCGCCGCCGCGGGCGCCGCGGGGCGGCGTCCCTCGACGACGTGTCGCGCCCCGCCGGGCCGCCACGGGGGTGGTTGATGCCCGGAGCGGCCCCCACGGGCGATCACGCGGCCGGCGCCGGCGGGGCGGCGCGGTGCCCGGCGCCGGTCATGCCGGGCTCGCGTCGGAGGGCGGGGTCGCCGTCATGGGCCCGATGCTCTCCGGGCCGCGGTGAGCCGTCATCACCTCAACGGGATGAAGTTCCCGCACGCTCGCCGTGGGCACGCAGGCGCCCGCGATCCCCGTACACCTGAAGATCTGAAGCGACGTGCGGGTATTGTCTGGATCATGAGCCACGGCCACAGCGACATCGACCGGCTGCTCGCCGACCCGGGCTACGCCCGCGCCGCCGCCGAGAGCCTGCAGGCGCTGGCCACGCCGAGTCGCCTGAAGATCCTGGCTCGCCTGCACGCGTCGCCGGCATCGGTCAACGAGCTCGCCGACGCGGTGGGGATGGACGCCTCCGCGGTCTCCCACCAGCTGCGCGTGCTGCGCCACCTCGGCCTCGTCGTGGGGGAGCGCGACGGACGGCACGTCGTCTACGAGCTGCACGACCACCACGTCGCCGAGCTGCTGACCCAGGCGGTCGGGCACGTCGACCACCGGCGCCTCGGCCTGGTCGAGCGCCGGGAGGCCGCGGGCGAGGTCCCCGCATGAGCGACCACGGCCACGGCCACAGCCACGGCCTCATCGACCCGTCCGTCACGCGGTCGCGCGCCGGTCTGCGCGCCGTGGCCGCGAGCCTCGCCGTGCTGCTCGCCACCGCGGGGGTGCAGGCCGTCATCTTCACCGCGACCGGCAGCGTGGCGCTGCTGGCGGACCTGATCCACAACTTCGGCGATGCGCTGACCGCCATCCCGCTCGGCATCGCCTTCGTGCTGCGCTCGCGCGTCGCCGAGCGGTGGGCGGGGTGGTTCGTGGTGGCGGCGATCCTCGTCAGCGCCTGCGTGGCGGCGGTCGAGGGGATCTACCGGCTCATCCACCCGCAGTCGCTCGACCACCTCTGGGTCCTGGCCGCCGCCGGCGCGATCGGCTTCATCGGCAACGAGCTGGCGGCCCAGGTCCGGCTGCGCGCCGGGCGCCGGCTCGACAGCCCGGCCCTGATCGCCGACGGCAACCACGCCCGGATCGACGGCTTCGTCTCGCTGGCCGTCGTGGCGAGCTCGGCCTCGGTCGCCCTCGGCTTCACGCTCGGCGACCCGCTCATCGGCCTCGCCATCACGCTCGTGATCCTGCGGATCACGTGGCAGTCGATCCGGACGATCAGGGCGGACCCGGGCGCCGCGGTCCACCACGTCGACCACGACGACCGGGCCCGCCGGTCCCCCCGTCAGCGCACGAGCGGCGAGCCGAGCGGATAGCCCTTGCCGCCCGTGGCGACCGACGCGGCGCTGAGGAACAGGTAGATCCCGAGCGCGGCGAAGGCGAAGGTCACGTAGCCCGCGGCCTTGGTGAGCGTGTCGTCGGTGTTCAGGGTCCCGAAGACGAGCAGGACGAGCGCCACGAAGACGAGCGCGACCACGGCGGTGTACGCCACCGGCAGCCGCAGGGTCGCGAGCATCAGCGACGCCATGACGACGGCCCAGGTGATGTCGAACAGCGCGACGCTGCGCCTGACGTCCCCTGCGGGGATGGCGAACCAGTTGTGGTTGAGCCCGAGGACGAGCATGGCGTAGCTCAACCAGAAGCCCGCGAACAGGCCGAAGATGCAGGCGACGAGCGTCTGCCCGAGCGACGCGGCCCAGATGGCGGAGATCACCAGCCCGAGGCCGGTCGCCGCGAGGATGATCGGTACCGCGCTGCCTGCTGCGGCGGCCGGGACGTAGCCGACGAGGGCGAACCCGAGCGCCACGGACCCGGCGACGAAGATCGGCAGGCCGAGTACCGCCGGGTCGCCTGCCGCGGCCGGGGATGGCGCCGCCTCGACGGGAACGGCGGCAGGGGTGGACTGGGCGTTCTGCGCGACGGTGGACATGCGGCCTTCTCCTCCTGCGGATGACGAATCCGGCCGAGCGGCAGCGCCGCTCGGCGGGCGGTGCCCGCTCAAGCGCCCGTCCTCGACCTAGGTGCCCAGCGACGCTAATGTCATCTGATACCGCTTGCCAAGAAGCCCGTCGTCTTCCCGCAATGCTGGAGCGACGGTGGTGGGATGCTCGTCGGGCGGACCGGCTGGTGGAGCCCGAGCGTCTTCGATCCAGGGCCTGTGTGCCCGGAGGAGATGGACAGCATGAGTCCCACGCGGCACGTCGTGCGAAGGAGCTGATCTCGGTGTCGCGGAGTCCTTGGGTCGCCGTCGACGTCACCACGATCCCCGCCCAGCGGGCGCGGGAGCTGCGTGACGCCTGGGAGGACTTCGTCGACGGGCGCCCGCAGGGCGAGGGCGAGGACCCGGGCACGCCGGAGGTGCGCGTCCCGATCGCCGACTCGTGGCTGCGCTCGCGCGACGCCGGCGTCGACCCGAGCGGGCGCCAGGCCGCGCCGTCGCTCGTGGAGCTGCCGGGCGTCCGCGCGCTGTGGGACAGCCATCCGCTCGCGGCCGCCGTGCCGCTGATCGAGCAGTGCATGGCCGAGGCCTCCGTGGAGGCCGACCAGCTGCTGGTCGTCAGCGATGCCGACGGGATGCTGCTCAGCATCGGCGGCGACGTGCACCTGCGCAGCCGGGCCGCGGACGACATGAACTTCGTCGAGGGGGCGCTGTGGAGCGAGTCGGGGGCGGGCACCAACGCGGTCGGCACCGCGCTGGCCGCCGCGCACGCCGTGCAGGTCTTCGCGGCCGAGCACTTCACCGAGCCCGTGCAGCGCTGGACCTGCGCGGCCGCGCCGGTCACCGACCCCGAGACCGGGCGGCTGCTCGGCGTCATCGACCTCACCGGCGACATCAGCAGCGTGCACCCGCACAGCCTCTCCGTCGTCGTCGCCACCGCGCGGGCGGTCGAGGAGCTGCTGCGGCGCGGGCTGCAGGAGCGCGACGACCAGCTGCGCGCGCGCTACGGGATGCTGCTGGTGCCCGCGTCCGCGGGAGCCGCGCTGGTGACCGGCAGCGGCCGCATCCTGCTCGACCCGAAGCGGCACTTCCCCGAGGCGCACGTCGCCCCGATCCCGGCCGGCGGCGGGGTGCTCCTGCTGCCCTCCGGGGTGGAGGCGATCGCCGAGCCGATCGAGGACGACGACGTGTACGTCGTGCGCCCGCAGCGCAGCCAGTTGCGGGGGGCTGCGCGCCGGCTGCTCGAGCTGCGGGTGCTCGGCGGCCAGGCCGAGGCCCGGTTCGACGGGACGCCGCTGCGGCTGCGCCCGCGCCACGTGGAGCTGCTGCTGCTGCTGACGCTGCATCGCGGGCCCGTGAGCGCCGACGTCCTCTGCGCGGAGCTCTACGGCGACGCGGGGCACCCGGCCAGCATCCGGGTGGAGATGTCGCGCCTGCGCAAGCTGCTGGGCGGTTCGGTCGAGCCCGAGGGCTACCGCCTGACCTGCGACGTCGACACCGACGTCCTGCGCCTGCGCGCGCTGCTGGAGCGCAACGCCGTGCGCGAGGCGGCGGAGGCCTACCCGGGCCCGCTGCTGCCCGACTCCTCGGCACCGGGCGTCGAGCGCGCGCGCGACGAGCTCGACGGCTGGCTGCGGCAGGCGGTCATCACCTCCGACGACGCCGACGCGCTGTGGGCGTGGGCCCGGTCGCCGTCGGGCGAGTACGACCTGTTGGCCTGGCGCCGGTTGCTCGCCGCGCTGGACTACACGGACCCGCGCCGCAGCCGCGCGGTCGCCCGGACGGCCGCGCTGCGCCGGTCCTTCGGTGATGTAGCGGCCATGTAACGCTCGCCTGCTGTCCTTCTCCTTGCCGGCCTGTGTCCCACACGCCGGCGGGTCGGCCGCCCGGGCGTGACCGGGTGGTGTGTCGCAGAGAGGAGCAGCCATCAACGAGAATGCCCGTGCCGCCGTCGCCCCCGCGGCGCGGAGCCGCGGGGTCAGCACCGCGCGCGCAGTGCTCCACCTCCTCGAGCTGCTCGCCGACGCCGACGACGGCATGCGCGCCGACGAGGTCGCCAAGGCCCTCGGCAAGAGCACGTCGACGGCCTACAACCTGCTCGACACCCTCTGCCAGGAGGGCTTCGCCCTCCACACGGCACGCGGCGCCTACCGCCTGACCGCGGCGGCCTCGGCGTTCGTGCCCGCCGGGCGCGAGGGCGACGTCCCCGCCGGGCTGACGGGCATCCTCGACCAGCTCTTCGCGCGGACCCACAAGCGGGTCTACCTGGCCGCGGCGCATTCCGGGCAGGTCGTCATCCCCCTCGCGCGCGGCCGGCAGGGCATGCCGCGCATCCCCGGCCTCGGCGCGCGCATCGGCGAGAACGCGCATGCGCTCTCCCTCGGCAAGGTCGCGCTGTCGCTGCTCGACGAGCCGTCCCTGCAGCGCTACATCAGCCACGGGCTGCGCCCCTTCACGCCGGCCACGATCGTGTCCGAGGGGCCGCTCCGCGAGCAGCTCGAGGAGATCCGGGCGGGTGCCGTGGCCTACGACCGCGAGGAGTTCCGCGAGGACTTCTGCTGTCTGGCCATGCCGGTGCGCAACCGCGCCGGTCATGCGGTCGCGGCGCTCGGCGTCTCGATGTCGGTCCGCGCCTTCGAGACCGAGCGCGAGGTCCTGTCAGCGACGTTGCGCGACGTCGCCGGCCAGGCCTCGGCCGTCCTCAGCGGCCCCGCCGTTCCAGCGATCTCGGAAGACACGGGCGTTCTTGAGCGGCCCGTCGGACCGACTTTAGGCTCGACGTCCAACGCAGCGCGCACCACTGCGTCCACGGCAGTGCGCACGACGATCACCACAGGAGAGGAAGCCTCACCATGAGCAGGGCGAGCATCACGAAGGCTCATAACAAGATCCAGGAGCTCAGCTGGGATCCGACGTTCGTCGAGCCGGTCGACAAGTACCCGACCGACTACACGTTCGAGAAGGCCCCCAAGAAGGACCCGCTGAAGCAGGTCCTGCGCTCCTACTTCCCGATGGAGGAGGAGAAGGACAACCGCGTCCACGGTGCGATGGACGGCGCCATCCGCGGGAACATGTTCCGGCAGGTCCAGGAGCGCTGGATGGAATGGCAGAAGCTGTTCCTCAGCATCATCCCGTTCCCGGAGATCTCCGCCGCTCGGGCCATGCCGCTGGCCATCAACGCCGTGCCGAACCCCGAGGTCCACAACGGCCTGGCCATCCAGATGATCGACGAGGTCCGCCACTCGACGATCCAGATGAACCTCAAGCGGCTGTACATGAACCACTACATCGATCCGGCCGGGTTCGACATCTCCGAGAAGGCGTTCTCGAACTGCTACGCCGGCACGATCGGCCGGCAGTTCGGCGAGGGGTTCATCACCGGTGACGCGATCACCGCCGCCAACGTGTACCTGACGATCGTCGCCGAGACGGCGTTCACGAACGTGCTGTTCGTGGCGATGCCCGGCGAGGCCGCCGCCAACGGCGACTACCTGCTGCCGACGGTGTTCCACTCGGTCCAGTCGGACGAGTCGCGTCACATCTCCAACGGCTAC
Organism: Solirubrobacteraceae bacterium; assembly: GCA_034664785.1. Classification (GTDB taxonomy): domain Bacteria; phylum Actinomycetota; class Thermoleophilia; order Solirubrobacterales; family Solirubrobacteraceae; genus Paraconexibacter. Next base: position 212 of record JAXDGY010000265.1, on the reverse strand, counting down.
TCGATCATCCTCATGGCGCTCGCCGACGAGCGCAACCGGGCGCTGCTCCAGCGCGACCTGCGGTACGCCTGGTGGAACAACCACTGCGTCGTCGACGCGGCCATCGGGACCTTCATCGAGTACGGCACGAAGGACCGCCGCAAGGACCGCGACAGCTACGCCGAGATGTGGCGGCGCTGGATCTACGACGACTACTACCGCAGCTACCTGGT